>JAZDHW010000245.1:0-11022 GCA_043805555.1 Pseudomonadota bacterium | reverse complement strand
CTTCTCCCGACGCTAACTTGCCGGAAGTGAATTCCGGCAAGTTACGCAAATTGCTCGCCCCCGTTGGGGGCTACCAATTTGGCGGGCCATCCATGGCCCGCCTAGGAGCCCGCCGGAGCTGTTTCTCCGACAGGCTCCTAGCCTACACACCACTCGCCCGCCCCGGCCCGCGCCGGGCGGGCGCTTTTGATTGGAGACCGCGATGTTCGATTTCATGCTGACCAAGGAGCAGCTCAAGCTGCGCGACGAGGTGCGCGAGCTGGTGCGCTGGGTGCCCCGCCAGATGATCCTGGACATGGACCAGGACCAGATCCAGTTCCCCAAGGAATTTTTGCAGGAGGCCGGCCGGCGCAACCTCATGGGCTGCCGCTATCCCCGCCAGTGGGGCGGCCGCGGCCTGGACTGGGTGAGCACCGGCATGGTCATGGAGGAGGTGGGCGCCCTGGGCTACATCTTCGCCTGCACCTTCGGCGTGGGGGCGGAGCTGGTCTGCGACGCCATCGTGCTGCACGGCACGGATGCGCAGAAGGAGCGCTACGTCAAGCCGCTCCTTGCCGGACGGATCTTCGCGGCCGAGTGCCTGACCGAGCCCCGCGGCGGCAGCGACTTCTTCGGCACCACCACCAGCGCCGTGGACCAGGGCGACCATTTCCTGCTCAACGGCCAGAAGCGCTTCATCGTGGGCGCCGAGGGCGCGGATTACTTCCTGGTCTACGCCCGCACCGACAGCGAGGCCCCCAACCACAAGGCGCTGACTTGCTTCATCGTGGACCGCGGGCCGGGGGTGGACACAAAGTACCTCTACGGCCTGATGGGCTGCCGGGGCGGCGGCGCGGGCCGGGTGGTGTTCAAGGATGTCAAGGTGCCCAAGGCCAACGTGGTGGGCCGGGTCAACGGGGCCGTGGCGGTGTTCAACACCATGATGATCCCCGAGCGCCTGGGCACCGCGGCCATGACCATCGGCGCGGCCCGGCCGGCCCTGGACATCGCCACCGGCTACACCACCCGGCGCAAGGCCTTTGGCAAGCCCATCGCCGATTTCCAGGGCGTGAGCTTCCAGATCGCCCAGGCCGCCCTGCTGCTGGACGCGGCCCGGGCCATGGCCTACGCCACGGCGCGGGCGGTGGACGCGGGCGTGGAGGCCAACCGGGTGCGGCGGCTGGTCAGCCAGACCAAGAAGTTCGTCACCGAGTCCTGCCAGCAGGCCGCCCGCCACGCCATGCAGGTCATGGGCGGCATCGGCTACACCAACGTCTATCCGGTGGAGCGCATCGTGCGCGACCTGGGCCTGGCCAGCATCTGGACCGGCACCAACGAGATCATGAGCGCCATCATCGCCAGCGAGTGGTATCGCGAGCACGCCGCCAACCAGGGCCAGCAGCGCGATTTCGAGGCCGACGCCGCCGCGGCCGAGATGGTGGAGGAGAAGTTCTTCGATTAGCGGGCCGCCCGGCCGGCCGGGTGCGCCTGGCCGGCCGTTTTATTGCGCGGCTGGCTTGCTGCGCTTGTGCAGGTACATCTTGTGGTCGGCCTCGGCCATGAGGTCCTCCAGGGGGCGGGGCTCGGTGGGGTCGTAAACCGCCGTGCCCACGCTGAGCGACAGGGCGTAGGAGCCCGGCCGCGACCGGTTGTAGGCCTCCAGGTTCTCGCCCAGCCGGATCAGGATGGGCCGGGTCTGGTCCTCGTCCGCCTCCAGGGCCAGGGCGGCGAACTCGTCGCCGCCCACCCGGGCCACCACGTCGGACTCGCGGAAGGTGGCCCTGAGCACCCGGCTGGCCGCCGCCAGGGCGCGGTCGCCCTCGCGGTGGCCCAGGCGGTCGTTGATCAGCTTCAGGTCGTCCAGGTCGGCGAAGAACAGCAGCGTGCGCCGGCGCATGCGCAGGGCCGTCTTGATGAGCTGGCGGGCCAGGGTGACGAAGCCGCGCCGGTTGTAGAGGCCGGTCAGCTCGTCCTCCAGGCTCAGCGCCCGCAGCTCCTCGCGCAGCTCCACCAGCTCGCTGATGTCGCGCAGGCTGGCCAACCGCGCCGGCAGGCCCTGCCATTTCGTCTCGGCCACCCGCATCTCCACCACCAGCTTGCGCCCGCTGTCGTGCACCAGGCACATCTCGCTGGCCACCTCGACGCCCAGCTCGAAGGGGAAGGGCTTGCCCACCAGGTCCCAGGCCCGCCGGCCCAGGATGGCCTCGGCGGCCGGATTGACAAAGAGCACCGCGCCCTGAGGGTCGGCCACGATCATGCCGTCGGCGTTGCTGAGGAAGATCTGGCGCAGGTTGGCCTCCACCGTCTGCAGGGCCTGCTCGGTGTGGCGGCGCTCGGTGATGTCGATGCCCTCGCACTGATAGCCGGTGGTGCGGCCGTCGCCGTCGAAAAACGCCCGGTCGGTCCACTTCATCCAGCGTTCTTCGCCCTGGGCGGTGGTGTAGGCGTGCTCGATGCGCCCCACCGGCTGCTCCGGCGAGAGCCCGGCCAGGAAGGCGCGCAGGCGGCCGGCCTCCTCGTGCCGCAGCCAGGTGAACAGGTTGGCGCCCACGGCCTTGTCCGGTGCGCTGCCCATGTAGGCGCAGTAGGCCGGGTTGGCGTAGGAGATCGTGCCGTCGGGCATGAGCCGGCAGATGAACTCGGTCTGGTCCTCCACCACCGAGCGATAGAAGTCGGCTTCCGCGCGCAGGTTGGCGATGACGGCCTGGCGGGAGATGGCCCGGTCCAGGGTGCGCGGCAGGTCCTCGGGCCGCCACTGTCCGTCCACCAGGCAGTCCTGGGCCCCCAGGGCCAAGGCCCGCCCCTGCCATTCCTCCTGGCCGTGCTCCAGCCAGACCACCACCGCCAGGTGGGGGGCCTGGGCCCGCAACTGGCGCAGCATCTCCGATAGATCAGGGCCGTGGCCGGCCGGGGCCACCAGCATCGCCGCGGCCTCGGCCAGATCGGGCGAGGCCAAGAGGCCGGGCCAGTCGCTGGAGCGCACCAGACGGTAGCGGGCCGGCTGGATCTGGTCCAGCAGCTCGCGCAGCTCGCCGGCCCGGCCGGTGCCGTTGCAAAGGCATATGAGTTGGACCTGGGAATAGGACAAACGCCACCTCGCACCAATCGTAACTGTTAATTTTCCCGTATAGCATCAAGACTAGCAATACAAAATCGGCCAAGAACCCCCTGGGGGGCGCGGCCGGGCGCGGTATAATGGGTCGGGTTTGACCGGGGCGGCCCGGCGGGGAGGCGGCATGGAGCATCTGGAAACGCTAGGCCTGGCGGTGGCCCTGGGCTGCGACGCCTTTGCCGTGGGCCTGGGCGTGGGCTGCCGTTTCTGCGCCCCGCGCCAGGTCTTCCGGCTGTCCTTCCACTTCGGCCTGTTCCAATTCCTCATGCCCGTGGCCGGCTGGCTCCTGGGCCAGGGCGTGGCCGATCTGGTGCGCCAGTGGGGGCCCTGGCTGGCCTGCGCGGTGCTGGCCTTTCTGGGGCTCAGGATGATCCGCGAGAGCCTGCGCCCGCCCCCGGCCGAGGACGAATCCTGCAGCGACCCCACCAGGGGCCTGAGCCTTTTGGTGCTCAGCCTGGCCACCAGCATCGACGCCCTGGGGGTGGGCTTCAGCCTGGGCCTGATGGGCGGGGCCATCTGGCGGGCGGCCATCATCATCGGCCTGGTGGCCGGGGCCATGACCTGGGCCGCCATGGGCCTGGGCCGCCGGCTCAGCGCCCGTTTCGGCCACCGCATGGGGCTCATGGGAGGCTTGATCCTGATCCTGATCGGGGTGAATATAATCAGCCAGTGAGCTTCGGTCGGAGCCAAGAAAGGGAGGCAGCCATGGACGTGCTGGCCATCAACGGCAGCGCACGGGCGGACAAGGGCGTCACCGGCCGGCTCCTGGCCGCGCTCACCGCGGGCCTGGCCCAGGGCGGGGCCCAGGTGGAGACCCTGCACGCGGCCGCGCTGAAGGTGGCTCCCTGCGCCGCCTGCCTGAGCTGCATGCTCAAGACGCCGGGGCGCTGCGCCCAGGACGACGACATGGAGCGGGTCTGCGCCGGCCTGCGCCAGGCCAGGCTCTTGGTGCTGGCCGCGCCGGTCTACACCGACGGCTACCCGGCCCCGCTCAAGGCGGTGCTGGACCGCATGATCTGCGCCATGCAGCCCTTCCTGGCCCCGGACGCCTTTGGCCGCCTGCGCCACCCCCTGTGGTGGAAGATGCCCCGCGACTTTTTGCTGGTCTCCACCTGCGGGTTCCCGGAGACGGCCACCTTCGCGCCGCTGGTGGCCACCTTCCGGGCCCAGGCCCGCAACTTCAACGCCCGGCCCCTGGCAGAACTCTGCGTGCCCGGCTCCATCGCCCTGCAGATGGAGCCCGCGGCCCTGGAGCCCCACCTGGCCCTGATCACCCAGGCCGGCGAGCTAGTGGCCCGCGAGGGCGAACTGCCCCCAGGGCTGCTGGCGGCCATCAACCGGCCTCCGTTAAGCGTGGACCGCTACCTTGAGATCGGCGAACGCTACCAGGAGTTGTGCCGGCGGCGGCTCAACAAGGCCCAGGCCAGGGCCTAGGGAGCTAGTAGCGCCCCCAGGCCAGGCTCTTGTGCAGCCAGCCGGTCTCGCCGTCGTCGTGGCGCACTTCAAGCCAGTTGCCCTTGCGGCCGATCACCCGGAAGGGCACGTAGCGCTGGGCTTTTAACACGATGGGGCTTTTGGTGGTGGGGCGTTGGCGCAGGTTGGCGATCTTGGCCTTGATGACCACCGCGTCAAGGTCGCCCAACAGCTTGCGGTGCACCCAGGCCCGGTATTTTTCGAAATCCTCCACCCGGCACCAGTCGCCCTTGCATTTGAGCACCCGCACCGGGTAGTAGCGCCCCATGGTGAACAGCACCTTGTTGCGGATGGAGGGGCCGGAGCGGAAGTTGGCCTCCTTGGCCTGGACCGCCAGCATGCGGCCGGGGCTGGCGGCCTTCTTGGCCGCGGCCAGCGTGGGCAGGCTCAGGAGCAGGAGCAAGATCAGGCCGACCAGCGCCAGCCGGCCGGGGTTCGTGACGTTCATTTGTTGCCGACAATGCATGCGATAACCTTCCTCCGTAAGTGTTAGCACCCTCCCGGCCGGCCGGGTCGGGCGCGGCCTACTTTTATTTATCACAATAACCTTTTGTGTTCTAACTAATTTGCTGATAATTATTAAGCCATGCCGCCGCGCCGCGGCCCCAGGCCAGCGCCCACGCGCGGCCGGCGCTGAACTGACGCCGGGGGTGCGGCCCGGGGGCCTGGTTGTGGCCGGGGATGGCGAAAGCGACGAGGCCGGGCACGGCCCGGTTGGCGCTGGTGGAGCGCCTGGGCGGCGGGGCCCATGCGCGCCCGAGCCGGGACGGCCGCCGCCTGACCCCGCCCCAGGAGCGCCTCTGGTAGCCTGTCGGAGTAATCCTCCGACAGGCTCCCGGGCGGGCCATGGACGGCCCGCCCGGAATGGCGCCAAATTAATTTTTGGCGCCATTCCGAAAACTTGCCAAAATTCACTTTTGGCAAGTTCCAAGAGGAGAAAGCCATGGATGGCTTTCTCCGACACACACCTAGTCCCTGAGCAGCACCTGGTAGTCCACGCCCACGATCAAGGCTCCCCAGTGGCGGCCCTTCACGAACAGCGGCAGCGAGATGTCGTTCAGGATCTCCCCGGTGTCGCGCAGATAGGTCTGCAGCAGGAAGGGCTGGGTGTGCTTGGCCCGGCGCGTCTCGGTCTCGTTGCTGGCGAAGATGCGCTTGTCGCGGCTGTAGAGCAGGTCGTGCTGGCGGTTGCCGGTCTGGCGCTGGGAGACGTGGCTGTGGTGGGTGGGCGCGTAGCCGTTGGCGTCCACGGCCACGAAATAGACCCCGCCCGGCAGACCCTTCAGGGCCTGGTCGAACACGGCCTGCAACTCCCGTGCGAAGACCTGGTCGTAGGCGGTGTGATACTGCTTGGGGTCGCTGCCGGCAATCTCGCGGTAGCCCCGGTCCAGCAGGTTCAGGCCGCCGGCGGCCAGCTCGTCCATGCGCCCCTGCACCGCCTCGCGCACGGAGCGGATGTAGCCCAGGGCCTTTTCCAGCGCGCCGTGGCCCACGTTGAAGCGGGTGATGAGCCCCTGCAGGTGCTCGGTGGCGTCGCGCAGGCTGCGGCAATAGCCCAGCGAGTCCTGCATGTCCGTGGCCACCTCCTGGGACAGGACGCGGATCTGGCCGATCTTCTCGCCCGAGACCCGCACGTCCTCCTTGGTGCGCGCGTTGATTTGCTCCACGTAGGCGATGGTCTGCACCGCGTCCTGGCGCACCCGGTCCATGGCCGAGGTCAGGCCGCCGGCGGTGGTGGAAATCTCCTCCACCGCCTCGTCCACCCGCTGGGCCAGGCTCTTGACCTCGGCCGAGACCACGGCAAAGCCCGCCCCGGCCTCGCCGGCCCGGGCCGCCTCCACCGCCGCGTTCAGGGCCAGCAGGTTGGTCTGCATGGCCACCCCCCGGATCAGGTGCACCACCTTCTGGATGTGCTCGGCGCTGCCGGCCAGCTCCTCGATGGTGCGCCCCAGCCCGGCCATCTTCGCGCCGATGGCCTCCACGCTGGCCACCGACTCGGCCGCCGACTGGGTGGTGACCGCGGTCAGGTCGCCGGCCTGGCGCTCCTGGCTCTGGGCCTTGTCGTGGGAGCCGTTGACCCGCCTGGTCATCTTGGCCGCCTCGGCGGCGATGTTGATGCTCATCTTGCGGGATTCGGCCACGGCCCGGCGCAGGTTGCCCAGGAAGGTCTGGTAGTTATCGGCCACGGGCCTGAGCGGGGTCTGCTGCTCCAGGGGTATCTCCAGGGTCAGGTCCGGCTCGCTCTCGGCCGCGCGCTGGGCGAAAAAGCGCATCAGCACCCGGGCCGGCCGCACCCAGAACACATGCACGTAGACCGCAAACGCCAGGCTGATGAGCAGCACGGCCAGGACCAGGGCCATCTCCCAGGGGGCGGACCAGCCGCGCCGCCACCAGAAGACCGCCGTCAGGGCAGCCGGCAGGGCCACCGCCAGCATGGCCACCACACCCCCCGCCTGGCCGATCCAGTTCTCCGAACGCCCCGCCTCGCCAGCCATGACCGCCCCTCCGTGTTTTTGCCGGACCGGTGCGCGAGCCCCGCGGCTTCCACCCGCCCGGCCGTCAACCTCTGAGTTGCCACAAGGCCTATGATCCTAGGCCGGTCAGCCGGTCCCCGGCAGGGGGCGGCCCGCGATCCTCCCTTTGGGCAAGCCAAGTCTCCATGCGCGCCTGGGCCTGGGGCCAAGCCAGCCCCTCCAGCCCGGCGGCCAGCTTTGCCAGCGCGCCGGAATCGGCGGCCACCCCCTGGCCGGCCAATTCCACCTGGCGCAGGCGGTCATCGTGCAACAAATAGCAGGCCCGGAGCAAGCCCTTGCTGGCCCGAATCTCACGCTGCTCCAGGAAAACCCCGGCCCGCAGCTTGACCCGGCGGACGGGCGAGGCCTTGCGCGGGAAACGCAGCCAATCGGGGGCGAGCATGCGCGCGCCCACCTGGGCCACCTTGGCCTCCAGTTCGCGGTCGGACGCGGCCGGGGCCAGCGGCCCCAGCACCTGCGCGAACTGTGCGGCCAGGGCGTCCATCAGGGCGGCGCGGTCCAGGCCGGCGGCGCGCTCCGGCCCCAGCTCGGCGGCCAGGCTGGTCAGGTGGGCGGCCATGCCGGCCTCGAAGCGGCGGCGGAAGTTCTCGTCGGGCGCCTGGATCACCCGGGCCATGGCCCGGCGGTCGAAATCCAGCATCAGGTTGCCCACGAAGACCCACATGGGGCCGACCTCGCCGGCCCCGGTGCCGCAGATCTTGCGGCCGGCCACGGTGACGTCGCTGACCGGGGTGAACTCGGCCATCACGCCCAGCTCGCGGTAATGGGCGATGACCGGCCCCAGGAAGCGGCGGTAAAAGACATCGCGGCGGCGGGGGGCGGCGGGGTTGTCCGGGCTGATGATTAGCTGCCAGAAAAGCTGGTCGCGGTCCAGGTAGACCCCGCCGCCGCCCACCTCGCGCCGGAAGATCGGCAGCCCCTGGGCGCGGCAATAGGACTGGTCGATCTCCTGCTCCACGTCCTGGTGATAGCCCAGGCAGACGTAGGGCTCGCTGGGCCAGCAGAGCACCAGGGCCTCCTGGCCCAGCTCGGCCAGGGCGTGATAAACGAGCTGGGAGCGCGCCCAGGGGACGGCTCCCAGCTTGTAGACCCGCATGGCTGCGCCCGCGGCGCTAGTCGTCATCGACAGCCAGGGCCTTGCGCACCAGTTGGCTGATGTCCATGACCTTCAGCGGCACCTCGTTGCGGCGGCAGTAGGTGGCCATGGTGCGCACGCACTGCTGGCAGGAGGTGATGATGGCCTCCGCGCCGGTGGCCAGGGCCATCTCGATCTTCTGCTTGGCGATGCCCTTGTTAAGCTCCTGGTCGATCATCTCCAGGTTGCCGCCGCCGCCGCAGCACAGGCAGTTCTCCCGGTTGCGCGCCATCTCGATGAGCTCCACGCCGGGGATGGCCTTGATCACCGCCCGGGGCGCGTCGAACTCGCGGCTGCCCCGGCCCAGGTCGCAGGGGTCGTGGTAGGTGACCTTCATCTTCAGCTCTTTGAGCGGCAGCTTGCCGGCCAGGAGCAGCTTTTCCATGAACTGGGTGGCGTGGTAGAGTTCCAGGCCCGAGGCGTGATAGTGCTCCCGCCACATCATGTAGCAGGAGGGGCAGGCGAAGATGACGCCCTTGGCCTTTTTCGCGCGCACCGCGGCCAGGTTGTGGGCGATGATCTCGCCGGTGGCTTCTTTCAGCCCCGCGCCCAACAGCGGGAAGCCGCAGCACCACTCCTCCTCGCCCAGCAGGGTGAAGTCCACCTTGCCGGCCTGGAGCACCTGGGTCAGGTTAACCGGCACCTGCTGGGCCAGGGGGAAGAAGGCGGCCACGCAGCCGGTGAAGTAGACCCACTCGGCCTCATCGCGGACCAGCCCGTCCTCGGGCTCCTCGTCCAGGTCCTCCACCCAGTCGGCCCGCTCGGAGTTGTCCTCGTTGAAGACGTTGTGGCTCTCCTCCAGGTTGTCCCGGATCAGGTTGATCTTCTCCGGGTAGTGCTGGTTGTGCACCAGCTCCTGGCGCAGGGTCAGCCACATGTCCTTGAGCTGGATGCCCGCCGGGCAGACCTCCTGGCAGTTGCCGCACAGGGTGCAGCGGTAGACGGTCTGGGAGAAGCGGTCCCAGTCCTCGTCCGTGGGCGGTCTCTGGCCAAAAAGGCGGCGGAAAACGCCGCCGCGGGCCTTGAAGGCCCGGCGCATCCAGGCCAGGCGGTGCACCCCGGAAAGCTCGCCGTCGGCCGCCGCCGCCACGGCGGGGCAGATGTCGGCGCAGGCCTGGCAGCCGGTGCAGGCGTCCAGCTCCAGGAGTTGCTTGCGGTTGTAGAGGGCGTTGGCCAATTCAGCTACCTCACGCGGGCGCGGGCCCGCCAGGGGCCACGCGGGCATCCCCGCGCCGGCCGCGCGAATCGCTGGCGGCCGGCGGCGGGGCGGCGCGGCTACTTCTGGTCGGCGTACTTCTCCACCTCAGCGGCCATCCATTTTTGCAGGGCCTCGGCGCCGTGGACCAGATCGCCCACCTCGCCCACGTCGGCGGCCTTGATGCGGTACATCCAGCCGGCGCCGTAGCAGTCCTGGTTGATGAGGTTGGGCTTGTTCTCCAGGGCCTCGTTGACCGCGATCAGCTCGCCGTTGGCCGGGCTGTTGACCTTGCCCAGCCACTTGCCGCTCTCCACCTTGGCCAGCTTGCCGCCCTTTTTCAGCTTCTTGCCCTCGTCGGGCAACTGCACGAAAACGATGTCGCCGGCCATTTTCTGGGCGAAGTCGTCCATGCCCATGACCAGCTCGCCGCCCTCCACCCGCACCCAGAAGTGGTTCTCGTCGTAGTAGAGGTCCTCGGGCATGTTGTAGCCTTGGATTTCCATCACTTCCTCCCTATTCCCAGCCGTTGCCTAAAGCTTTACTGCGTTCCAACATGCTGAATACGCCAGGCTTTTCCCCTAAAAAACCGCTCCGCCCAGGTTACCAGGTCGGCGCGCCGGAGGCCAGCCCCTTGCGGGGCCCGGAGCCGCGCCGCGGCTATTCCTCATCCTCCAGCAACTCGCTGATGAACTGGGCGGTGGTGAGCACCCGGAACTTCTGCTTGCGCAGCTTGGCGTTGGAAAGGTTGTGGGCGCAGGAGTTGCACTCGGTCAGGAGCACCTGGGCCCCGCTGGCCTCCACCTCCTCCAGCCGCCGCCGGGCCATGGCCAGGCTGTTGGCCGGGAAGGCCCCGCGCACGCCGCCGCCGGCCCCGCAACACAGGGAGTTGGCCCGGTTGCTGGCCAGCTCCACGAAGTTGGGCGCGACCTTGTTGATGGTGGCCCGCGGCTCGTCATAGATGCCGGTGTGGCGGCCCAGGTCGCAGGGGTCGTGGTAGGTGACCACCTTGTCGGTGCTCACCCCGAAGTCGAAGTCCTTGAAGAACTGGCTGGCGTGGACGATGTTCAGGCCGGCGTCGCGCAGGGGCTTGTACTGCTCCTTGAAATGGAAGGTGCGGTAGCAGTAGGGGCAGCCGGTGATCAGCGTCTTGGCCCCGGTGGCCAGGATGGTCTCGATGTTCCTGGCGGCCAGGGGCTCCTGGATGGCGTAGCCCACGTCCTCCAGCACGCCGGAGCAGCAGACCTCGTCGATGAGCGTGTAGTCGATCTTCAGGTGATCCAGCAGGTGCAGCGTGGCCTCGGTGGCCTCGTCCTCGCGGTAGAGGCCCACGCAGCCCACGAAAAAGGCGATCTCGGCCTGGGCCTTGCGCTGGCGGCCAAAGTCCGGCCGTTCCTCCTCGGCGTAGATGTTGCCGTGCTGGGCCAGGACCTCGTTCATGCCCACGAAGGCTGGGTGGCAGGTGCCGATGTTGACCATGTCGCGGCGCACGGCCTTGATGATCTCGGGCACGTTGACCCCGGAGGGGCAGTTGTGGGCGCAGGCGGCGCAGGTGGTGCACTGGAACAGGGTCTCCACCATCTCCTGGCTCAGC
>JAZDHW010000244.1:0-13643 GCA_043805555.1 Pseudomonadota bacterium | reverse complement strand
GCTGGGCTTCAACAGCGCGGTCCTCGTCGGCGCGGCCCTGCTCATTTCCCTGGAAGGCGCGCTGTACACCCTGGTTTATTTGTTCGTCTCGGCCAAGATCACCGACCTGGTGGTGGTGGGCTTCAGCCAGCGCAAGGCGGTTTTCATCATCAGCCGCCAGTGGCGGGAGATCGCCGACGCGGTGCTGACCCGGGTCAACCGGGGGGCGACGATCATCACCGGCGAGGGGGCCTACAGCGGAGCGGAGGAGCGCATCGTCTACACGGTGGTGCAGTTCCGCGAGCTGCCGCGGGTCAAGGACCTGGTCCGGGCCCTGGACCCGGACGCCTTCATGGTCGTCACCGACACCCTGGAGGTGATGGGCCACCGCATCGGCAACCAGCCCCACTGGTAGAGCGCGCGGGCCGGCGCGGGCCGGGGCGGGCCATGGAGGGCCCGCCGGGCGCGGAAGCGCCCGCCCGACCGGGCAAAACCGCGCTTTTGCCCGGTCGGGGAGCGATCAAAGCCATGGACGGCCTTGATCGCATCATGCATTAGGCCTCGAACTGGCCCTCCATGCCCACCAGGCGCTCGCAGATGCCGGCCACGATGTTCTCCAACTGGCGTCCGCCCAGGCCCAGGCGCTGCATGGCGGCCCGGCTCAGATCCGGCACCCAGTCGTCGGCCCCGTCGCCCAGGCCGTAGGCCCGGGTCAGGTGGTCGGCCAGGTGCACCACCGCGGTGATCAGGGGCTCTGTGCGCGCGCCCTCGGGCTGGTGGTGCCAGCGGATGGGGTCGATGAGGTTCTCGGGCAGCTTCCAGCTCTCGGCCAGCCATTGGCCGATGTGGCTGTGGTCAAAGCCCAGCACCTCCTGCTCGGCCTCGCGCACGGCCAGGCCGTCCACCTCCACCAGGCGGGTTATCTCCTCGTTGTCCTCGGGCATGTGGGCGCGCAGGACGACCTTGCCCAGGTCGTGCAGCAGCCCGGCGATGGAGGCCTCCTCGGCGTCCTTCAGCTCCAGCTCGGCGGCGATGATGCTGCTCACCGTGGCCACGGCCATGGAGTGGACCCATAGGGCCTCGGCCCGGTGCTTCATCAGGTCGAAGACGCTGCTGGTCAGGATCAGGCCCTTGACCACGTCGAAACCCAGGAGCACCAGGGCCTGGGTCAGCGAGCCCACCTTGCGCGAAAAGCCGAAAAAGGCGCTGTTGGCCAATTTCAGCACCTTGGCCGAGAGCACCTGGTCGCGGCTGATGAGCCGGCCGATGTCCGCCACCGAGAAGCGCTTGGATTCCACCGCCCGGCTGATCTGCTCGATCATGCCCGGCAGGGTGGGCAGGTTCTTGAGCAGTTGCACCTTCTTGCGGGCTTCGGTGCGGGCGTCGCTCATGGCTCGTCCCCGCCCTGGCCGGCCAGGCGCGGATAGCAGCCGCCGGCGATGCGCTTGCGGAAAAGCTCGCGGATGGCCCGTTGCAAGGGATCGGCCTCCACCCGGGAAAAGCGCCGGTCCAGGGCGGCCTCCTGCTCGGCCAGGAAGGCGTCGCGCTCCTCGTCGGACTCGAACAGGTCGCCCTCCACCACCACCGCCTCGATCTCCAGCCGCTTCAGCAGGCTGACGACCTCCGGGGTGATGGCCTTGCCCTTGCCCATGAGCACCACCCCGTCGGAGCGGGTGACGTCCTGGGCCAGCACCTGGCCCTCGGCTAGCTTTTCCACCGGCACCCGGATCATGGGGCCTCCCGCGGGCGGCGGGGCTCCATAATGTCCCCGCACGGCCTAGCTTATGCTAGCACCAGGCCCCGGCCCCCACAAGCGCCCCGGCCTTGGGGGGGGGTGGCGGCTGTGCTAGAATTGCCCTGGCTATTGGGCGGACAAACCTTTGGCGGGATGCGTGCAGATGCGGGTCAGGGTGCTCACCTGGGCGGCGGCGCTGATGGCGGCGGTCTTTTTGACGACGGCCCCGGCCCCGGCGGCCGAGCCGGCCCCGGCCCCGGCCCCGGCCGGCGACGAGCTGGGCCTGGCCGAGCTGACCGCCCTGGCCCTGACCCGCCATCCCTCGGTGCAGCAGGCCGCCGCCAACCGCGAGGCGGCCCGCGCCCGCCTGGTGCAGCAGCGCTCCTACTTCTGGCCCCAGGCCGACGCCGAGGCCTCCTGGCGCAAGAGCCGCAACGAGCGCACCACCCTTGGCGATCCCGGCGACCGCCAGGTGCTGGCCGGCCTCAACCTGAGCCAGGCCCTCATTGACCTGCCCCAATGGAGCAAGACCGAGGCCTCGTCCTGGGAGGCCGACGCCTACGACCAGCAGTACCTGTCCGTGCTCAACGCCGTGCGGGCCGAGGTGCGCTTCGCCTTCCTGGATCTGCTGGCCGCGCGGCGGCTGCTCAGCGTGGCCGTGGCCAAGGAGGACGACACCCGCGCCTTCCGCGACCGCACCGGGCGCCTCCTGGCCCAGGGCCTGTCCGCCAAGCCGGAGCTGGCCCGGGCCGAGCTGGACCTGGCCGAGGCCCGCCGGGCGGTGATCGAGGCCAAGACCAGCCTGCGCCGCCTGGCCGCGCGCCTGGCCCCGGCCGTGGGCGCGCCCCAGGTCTATGACCTGGCCGTGGGCGGCGAGGTCACCGCCGACCCGGCCACGGCCGGCCTGCGCGAGCCCGGCCTGGAGGAGCTGGGCCTGGCCCGGCGGCCGGAGGTCAGGCAACTGGACTACCTGAGCCGGGCGGCGGCCGCGGCGGTGGAGGCGGCCCAGGGCGGCCACCTGCCCACCCTGGATTTCCGGGCCGATTTCGGCCAGACCGGCCAGGACGGCCTGCACGACGAGTATCACGACTACGGCCTGTACCTGGATCTGCCGCTCTTCACCGGTTGGCGCATCACCGGCACGGTCAAGGAGCGCCAGGCGCTCAAACGCGCCGCGGATCAATCCTGGGAGCTTCAGCGCCAGGGCGTGCGCCGCGAGGTGCGCCAGGGCTGGCAGGGGCTCATCGAGGCCCGGGCCAAGGTGGAGGTGGGCGACGTGCAGCAAAAGGCGGCCGAGGAGAACTGGCGGCTGGTCAAGGGCCGCTATGACAACGGCCTGGCCAACCCCCTGGAGCTGAGCGAGGCCCGCACCCAGCTCTACAACGCCCGCGCCGAGGTGGCCCGCGCCCACTACGGGGTGCTGAGCGCCCTGGCCGAGCTGGACCGGGCCGTGGGCGGGGCCATCCTGCCCTTTGGGCCCGACGCCGACCCCACCGCCGCGCCGGCCGGAAGCGGGATCAGGTGAGGGCCGAGTTCATCAACCTCAAGCAGGCCGGCCTGGCCCCGGAGCGGGCCGCGGCGCTCATCGCCGCCCGCCGCCAGGCCCAGGGCCGGCGGGTGCTGGTGCTGGCCGGCGACCCCGCCCAGGCCGCCTCGGTGGACCGCCTGCTCTGGACCATCGAGCAGGCCTCCTTCGTGCCCCACGCCATGGCCGGCGGCGCGGACCAGGCCGACGAGCCGGTGCTCATCAGCCACGCCGGGGGCGAGGCCGCCGGCAACCCCAACGCGGCCACGGTCCTGGTGCTGATGAACCCGCCTTTGGCGCTGCCGTCCGCAGGTTGGCCGGAGCTGGTGCTCCTGCTGCCCGCCGAGGAGGGCCCGGACCTGGCCCGCTGCCGCGAGCACTACCGCGCCTTGCAGCAAAAGCCGGGCGTGGAGCTAGTCCACACCACCCGCCTGGCCTAAAGACCGGGCGCAGAATCCCGCCCGTCCGGCCCAAAAGCCCTTTTCCCCTTGCCGATCCGCCCGCCATCGGGTATATAGGCAGCTTCGTACTCTAAATTCGTAAATTCCGAGCCAAATCAGCCGAGGACCAGATGGGCAGCGTCATCAAACAGCGCCGCAAGAAGATCCGCAAGCACAAGCATCGCAAACTGCTCAAGCGGACTCGTCACCAGCGCCGCAAGTAAGGCGGTCGGCCGGCGGTCATGCCGCCGGCCCCGCTCTATTGCACCAAACCCGCACCACCCCGCAGGGTCATGGGCAGGCCGGGTGCGTCAGCACCGCCAGGCTTTTCCCCAATCCTGAGGGGCGCGGGTTTTTCATACCCCTGCGCCTGCGGCCGCGTGCCGCGACAGCCATAGCGGGTCGGGTGAGGCCGGGCTCCGAACCCGTCTCGCCCGCTCCCATTGCGGGCTCGCCCATCATCCGGCCAAGTCGCTCTGCGCGGCGAAACTATCTTATATTGTAGCGATTAGGCTTTAAGGGCTCAGGCCGGCCAGGTCGCGTGTCGCGGTCGCGACGGCCATATACGGGTCGGGGTCGCGTGCCGCGACAGCCATATACGGGTCGGGTGAGGCTTGCCTTTGATCCTGTCTCACCCGCTCCCGTAGCGGGCTCGTTCATCCTACGAAATGTAAGTTAGCCATCAGTGTGGTTAGACTACGTTGGCCGCAGGCTGCGACAGCAATCGAGCCGGCGTGGAAGAAGGCACGCAATTTATTCTTCTTTATATTTACATGCCCGCCAGCACCGTTCATGGTTTTCGTCCCAGTAAACCGTAAATCGACACCAAGTTCTCCATGCGAACAAACAGCAAACAAGATCGAAGATAATGGCGGCAATAAGCACTACTGTGCCAAGGAGATTTTCCTTGCGAAAATCGAGAAAAACAAAGCTTAATATCACTGCCAGGATGGATGTGACAAGTGGAAACCAAAAGCCAAAATCGACGAAATAAATTGGGCCATTTTTGCGGGCCTTGTGATGCTCATTGTGAAAATAATATTCCCATTCAAGGAGATTACCAAGCGGCATATCTAGTTCGATTTCTTTCCTTATTTTGTTATTATATTTACTGTTGATTACTATTTTAAAATCTTCGTATGCGTAAAGCATGGCAAAGCCCAATAGTAATGGTGGTATTAATAGTAGCAGGCCTGCCTGATAAAATAGTTCTTCTTGAAAATAGTGATAGCCTGTGAGGACCGCGCCTAATGCAATTAGTTCGTAATTAATTATCTTGCGCTTAGATTTTATATAGAGAAAAGTCTCTTCCGAACGTTGTCTGTATTCAGCTAAAAAAATCTCGACGCGCAACTTTTTATCATCTTCAGCCATGATGTGCTCTCCCGCCAAACGATTCGTCCGCCTTGGCCATACAAATTAAGTGATAGCCGGCCCGCAGCCCTCAAGATGAGGGCATACTTCACCATCCGGTCAAGTCAGCCCGGGTGCGGAATCATCATGCTTAAGCTAAGGCTGGGTGGAGGCGAAGATATGAGTACTCGCTGGGTTGACGCCCACCACCGCCAAGCCCAGTTCACATGACGTTATGTTAAATTATTTGTGGGAACAAACAAATTTTAACAGGCCCTGTGCCAGCCTTAGCTCCAGGCGATGCAGCCCACCGGGCAGGTGTCGATGGCCTCGGCCGCGCAGGCCTCCTGGCCGGGCTCCAGCTCCGAGCGCAGCACCAGGGCCTTGTCCCCTCCCGGACCCATCATGAAGATTTCCGGGCACAATTCCACGCAGCTTTCGCAGCCCACGCACTCGTCCTGATCGATCTCCACCTGTCTGGCCATGCCGGCTCCTCTTCGGATGCGATCGCGCCGCTACTCGATCCGGTCCGGTGGTTTTTCCCGCGCCCCCTCCCCCCTGGCCAGGGGGGAGGGGGGCCGGGTCTGCGCCTCGGCCGGGCTTTAGGCCCAGTAGATGCAACTCACCGGGCAGGAGTCGATGGCCTCTTGCGCGCAGGCCTCGGACTCCGGCCCCACCTCGGGCTGGGCGATGATGGGCTTGTCCTCGCCCTCGCCAAAGATGGCCGGGCACAGCTCCACGCACAGCCCGCAGGCCACGCAGTCGTCCATGTTCTTGGCGATGGTCCGGGCCATGCGCTCCTCCTCTCCTATTCGGCCGCCCGGCCGGCCGGCTTGGCCTCGGCCTTGGGCTTGGCGGACTTGGGTTTGGCGGCCGGCTTGGCCGGCTTGGCCGGCTTGGCGGCCTTGGCCGGCTTGACGCCGTCGGTCAGGGCGTGCTCCACCAGTTGCTCCACCCGCTCCACGAACAAGAAGTTCATGTGCTTCTTGGCCAGCTCGGGCACGTCCACCATGTCGCGCTGGTTGCGCTTGGGCAACAGCACCGTCTTGATGCCGGCCCGGCGGGCGGCCAGGACCTTCTCCTTCACCCCGCCGATGGGCAGCACCAGGCCGCGCAGGGTGATCTCGCCGGTCATGGCCACGTCCGAACGCACCGGCCGGTTGGTCAACAGGCTCACCAGGGCGGTGAACAGCGTCACCCCCGCGCTGGGGCCGTCCTTGGGGATGGCCCCGGCCGGCACGTGGATGTGCAGCTCGTGGTTGGCGAAGAACTCCGGGTCCACCCCGAACCTCTCGGCGTTGGCCCGCACCAGGCTCACGGCGGCCTGGGCGCTTTCCTTCATCACGTCGCCCAGTTGGCCGGTGAGCTGCAAGCGGCCCTTGCCGGGCATGGCCGTGACCTCCACGAACAGGATGTCGCCGCCGGTGGGGGTCCAGGCCAGGCCGGTGGCCACGCCGGGCAGGGTGGTGCGCAGGGCCGTCTCGGGGTCCAGCCGGCGCGGCCCCAGCACCTCGGCCACCTCGGCCTCGCCGATGGCCACCTTGGTCTTCTCGCCCTCGGCGATGGCCCGCGCCGCCCAGCGGCACAACGAGCCGATCTCCCGCTCCAGGTTGCGCAGGCCCGCCTCGCGGGTGTAGCCCTCGATCACCAGCCGGATGGCCGCATCGCTCAAGCTCAACTGGCTGGCCTTGAGCCCGTGCTCGCCGCGCTGGCGCGGCACCAGGTAGCGCTTGGCGATCTTCAGCTTGTCCTCGGCGGTGTAGCCGGGGATCTCCAGGATCTCCATGCGGTCCCTGAGGGGCGGCGGGATGGTGTCCAGGACGTTGGCGGTGGTGATGAAGACCACCTTGCTGAGATCCATGGGCAGATCCAGGTAGTGGTCGCTGAAGCTGTTGTTCTGTTCCGGGTCCAGCACCTCCAGAAGCGCGCTGGAGGGATCGCCCCGGAAGTCCGCGCCCAGCTTGTCGATCTCGTCGAGCATGAAGACCGGGTTCTTGGTGCCCACCCGCCTCAGGCTCTGGATGATGCGGCCGGGCAGCGCGCCCACGTAGGTGCGGCGGTGGCCCCGGATCTCGGCCTCGTCGCGCACCCCGCCCAGGCTGATGCGGGCGAACTTGCGCCCCATGGCCCGGGCGATGGAGCGGCCCAGGCTGGTCTTGCCCACCCCGGGCGGGCCGGCGAAGCACAGGATGGGGCCCTTCATGGCCGGGTTGAGCTTGCGCACGGCCAGGTATTCCAGGATGCGCCGCTTCACCTTGTCCAGGTCGTAGTGGTCGGCCTCCAGGATCTTGCGGGCCGCGGCGATGTCGATCACGTCGTCGGTCTGCTCGCTCCAGGGCAGGTTCAATATCCAGTCCAGGTAGGTGTGGATGACGTGGTACTCGCTGGAGCTGGCGTGCATGCGGCTCATGCGCTTGAGCTCCCGCTCGGCCTCGGTGCGCACCTGCTCGGGCAGCGCCTTGGCCCGGAGCTTGTCGCGCAGCTCGTCCACCTCGCTGTCGCCGGACTCCTCCTCCTCGCCCAGCTCCTTCTGGATGGCCTTCATCTGCTGGCGCAGGTAGTAGTCCTTCTGGGTCTTCTCCAGGCCGTCCTTGACCTGCTTCTGGATCTTGGAGCCCAGCTCCAGCATCTGGATCTCGCGGTTCATGAGGCTGGTGACCCGGAGCAGACGCTCCTTGACCACCAGGGCCTCCACCACGCTCTGGCGCTCATCCGGGCTCAGGTTCAGCGCGCTGGCGATCATGTCGCACAGGGCGCCGGGGTCCTCCACGCTGCCGATGAGCGCGTGCAGCTCCTCGGGCAGGTGGGGGGCCAGTTGCAGCACCCGGCGGAACTGGGTCTTGAGGTTGGTGACCAGCGCCTTGGTCTCCATGTCGTCGCTCATCACGTCGGCCAGCGGCCGCACCAGGGCGCGCATGTAGGGCTCCTCCTGGAGCACGTGCACCACCCGGAAACGGGTGAGCCCCTGGGCGATCAGGCGCACGCCCTCACGCTCGCCCTTGGCCATCTTCAGGATCAGCGCGGCCACCCCGATCTCGTGGATGTCGCCGGGGCCGATCTGCTCGGGCTTGACGTCGCCCTTGCTGGCCACCAGGCCGATGACCTTGTCGCTGCTGACCGCGTCGTCGATGAGCTGCATGTGGCGGTTTTCGCCCACCACCATGGGCAGCACCATGCGCGGGAACATGCTCATGTCGCGCACCGGCAACAGGGGGATGGTGTCGGGCAGCTTGAACTGCCCGCGCAGGGGGTTGACGTCTTCGTCGTCCCCCTGGCCCACGCTGACGTTGACTGGCCCGTCGGGACTCAGGATGTCTTCATTGGTCATGTCGCTGCTCCGTTCAATGCCGGCGCGCGCGGCCCTAGGGCCGGCCGGCCGGGTCCTTGGGCATGATCACGTACAGCAGTCCGTCCTGGAACTTGGCCTTGACCTTGTCCGCCAGGAATGGCACTCCGATGCGGAAGGAGCGCACGAATCCGCCGGTCTCGATCTCCATGCGGTGGAAGCGCCCGCCCGGATCGCAGCAGGTGGGGTGGCGGTGGCCGTAGAGACGCACCACCTCGCCGTCCACCATCACCTTGACCTCATGCCGCGGCACCCCGGCCACCTCGGCCACCAGCACCACCGCCTCGGCGGTCTCGTAGATGTCCACCGAGGGCGACCAGCCGGCCCCCTCGTCGGCCTGGCCCATGCGGGCCACGCGGTCCATCATCTGGCGCAGGCGGCCGCCGATGTCGTCGGCGCCGCTGACTCGGATGGTGTAGGGCATGGAACCATAACTCCTGCTGGCGTCCGGCCTGCGCCGGCCCGCGGTTGACCACCGCCCTCCCCGGCCGTTTTTGGCGGCCGCAGGCTGCCGACTGACTGCCCAGGGGCATTTTTCTACTATAAACCTCACTAGCCGCCGTCTCCAAGCCCGCTGCGGCCTTGCATCGTCCGCCAGCGGACTTATTTTTTTCCTTGAGGCTGGCATTGGCCGCCATCGGCGCCGCCGGCCCACTGAGAGAAAAGATAAACCCGCGACAGCGCGCGGCAACAATTTAGGCGAGGAGGCAAGAAATCCATGGCCAGCAACGAAAAAATCATCGGCATCGACCTGGGCACCACCAACTCCGTGGTGGCGATCATGGAGGGCGGCGAGGCCAAGGTCATCACCAATGAGGAGGGCGGGCGCACCACCCCCAGCGTGGTGGCCTTCACCGACAAGGGCGAGCGCCTGGTGGGCACGGCGGCCAAGCGGCAAGCGGTGACCAACCCCACCAACACCGTCTATTCCATCAAGCGCTTCATGGGCCGGCGCATGGCCGAGGTGGGCGAGGAGATCAAGCAGGTGCCCTACAAGGTGGCCGGCGCGCCCGGCGACCCGGTCAAGGTGGAGGCGCGCGGCAAGACCTACACCCCGCCGGAGATCAGCGCCATGATCCTGGGCAAGCTCAAGAAGGCCGCCGAGGACTTCTTGGGCGAGAAGATCGAGGCCGCGGTCATCACCGTGCCGGCCTACTTCAACGACAGCCAGCGCCAGGCCACCAAGGACGCCGGCAAGATCGCCGGGCTCACCGTCAAGCGCATCATCAACGAGCCCACCGCCGCGGCCCTGGCCGAGGGCCTTGACAAGAAGAAGAACGAGACCATCGCGGTCTTCGATTTCGGCGGCGGCACCTTTGACATCAGCGTGCTGGAGGTGGGCGACGGCGTGGTGGAGGTCAAGGCCACCAACGGCGACACCCACCTGGGCGGCGACAACATCGACCAGCGGCTCATCGAGTGGCTGGTGGATGAGTTCAAGAAGGACCAGGGCATCGACCTGAGCAAGGACCCCATGGCCCTGCAGCGCCTGCGGGAGGCGGCGGAGAAGGCCAAGATCGAACTGAGTTCCACCATGGAGACGGACGTCAACCTGCCCTTCATCACCGCCGACCAGACCGGGCCCAAGCACCTGAACCTGAAGCTGAACCGCTCCAAGTTCGAGGCCCTGGTGGACGACATCCTGCAAAAGACCTTGGAGCCCTGCCGCCGGGCGCTGAAGGACTCCGGCTTTGACGTGAACAAGGTGGACGAGGTGGTCCTGGTGGGCGGCTCCACCCGCATCCCCAAGATCCAGGCCATGGTCAAGGACTTCTTCGGCAAGGAGCCCCACAAGGGCGTGAACCCCGACGAGGTCGTGGCCGTGGGCGCGGCCATCCAGGGCGGCGTGCTGGCCGGCGAGGTGGGCGACGTGCTGCTCTTGGACGTGACCCCGCTGAGCCTGGGCATCGAGACCCTGGGCGGTGTGATGACCAAGCTAATCGAGCGCAACACCACCATCCCCAGCAAGAAGAGCGAGATCTTCAGCACCGCCAGCGACAGCCAGACCAGCGTGGACATCCACGTGTTGCAGGGCGAGCGCGAGTTCGCCAAGGATAACCGCACCCTGGGCCACTTCCAGCTCACCGGGCTGCCCCCGGCGCCCCGCGGCGTGCCCCAGATCGAGGTTAGCTTCGACATCGACGCCAACGGCATCGTGCACGTGAGCGCCAAGGACATGGCCACCGGCAAGGAGCAGTCCATCGAGATCAAGGCCAGCAGCGGCCTGAACGAGGACGAGATCAACCGCATGGTCAACGAGGCCAAGCGCAACGAGAACGAGGACAGCGAGCGCCGCAAGGCGGTGGAGGCGCGCAACCACCTGGACAGCCTCATCTACCAGACCGACAAGCTGGTCAGGGAGAACGAGGCCAAGCTGGACCCGGCCACCAAGACCAGCATGGAGCAGGCCATTGCCGAGGCCAGGCAGGTGCTGGAGAGCGGCGACCGCGCCGCCATCGAGGCCCAGCTCCAGAACCTGGAGCGGGCCAGCCACGCCATGGCCCAGGCCCTCTACAGCTCCCACACCGGCCAGGCGGCCGGGGTGGGGGCCGGCGGCGGCTGCGCCGGCGGCACCTGCGGGGGCGGAGGCGGGGCCCAGGCCCGGCCGGCTGGCGGCGACGAGGACGTGGTGGACGCGGAGTTCACCGAGCACAAGTAAGACCGACCCTGCATCGCAACCGACCCTCCCCAAGGCCGGCCCCCTCCCCCGCGAAGGGGGCCGGTTTTTTTTGCGCGGCGGGCGGGCGCGGTGCTTGACAGCCACTATACCGATCAGTACATTAGAGCCAGGACACTCCGAGGAGCCGCGCTTTGGACAACCGCGAGAAAATCCTGGCCGAGGCCCTGCACCTTTTCGCCGCCCAGGGCTACGAGGCGGTGGGGGTGGAGGCCATCGCCCGGGCGGCCGGGGTGACCAAGCCCACGCTCTACCATTACTTCGGCAGCAAGGCCGGGCTGTTGGAAGAGCTGTTGCAAGTGAACTTCCTGGCGCTGCTGGATGCCGTGCGTCCAGCCCTGGCCTATGCGCGCGATCTGCCCCTGACCCTCTACCGCACGGCCCACGCCTACTTCGGCTTTGCCCGCGCGCACCCGGAGTTCTACCGCATGCAACTGGCCATGTGGTTCGGGCCCCAGGACGGCGAGCCCTTCCGGGCCGTGCAGCCCTGGGGCCAGCGCCAGCAGGAGCTGCTCACGGCGCTGTTCGCCGCCGCCGCTCAGGACCACGGCAACATGAAGGGCCGCCAGCAGCGCTACGCCGCCACCTTTTTGGGCATGATAAACACCATGATAGGCCTGCAATTGCACGGCCTGGCGACCCTGGACGACGAGCTGGTCTTCAAGGTCGTGCACCAGTACATGCACGGCATTTACAGCTAGCGGGCGCGGCCCCGGCCCGCCCCCCGCACCCGGCCGCCGGCAAAACGGCGGATTTTTTGGGCCGGTCACTATACCGATCGGTACCTTGGAGGGAGGTTGTCATGAACCACTGGGCGGACAGCGCCATCTTCTATCATCTCTACCCCCTGGGCCAGTGCGGCGGCCCCCGGCAGAACAACTTCCAGGCCGCGCCGGTGGACCGCCTGGCCGGCCTCGTCCCCTGGCTGGACCAGGCCCGCGACCTGGGGGCCACGGCCATCCTGCTGGGCCCGGTGCTGGAATCCAGCGCCCACGGCTATGACGTGGCCGACTACTTCCAGGTGGACCGCCGCCTGGGCGACAACGACGCCCTGGCCCGCCTGGCCGGCGAGGCCCGGGCCCGCGGCCTGCGCCTGGTGCTGGACGGCGTCTTCCACCACGTGGGGCGCGACTTCTGGGCCTTCCGCGACGTGCTGCAAAAGGGCCGGGCCTCGCGTTTCGGCGACTGGTTCCACCTCGACTGGTCCGGTCGCAGCCCCCATGGCGACGCTTTCGCCTACCAGGGCTGGAACGGCTGCCTGGACCTGGTCAAGCTGAACCTGGGCCACCCCGAGGTGAAGTCCCACCTCTGGGAGGCCATCGCGGCCTGGCTGCGGGATTGGGAGATCGACGGCCTGCGCCTGGACGCGGCCGACCACCTGGAGCCGGGCTTCCTGCGCGAGCTGGGCGACCACTGCCGCCGGCTCAAGGACGACTTCTGGCTCATGGGCGAGGTGGTCCACGGCGACTACCAGCGCTGGACCCGGGACGGCGGGCTCGACGCCGTGACCAACTACGAGTGCTACAAGGGCCTGTTTTCCAGCCACAACGACGCCAACTACTTCGAGATCGCCCACTCCCTGCGCCGCCAGTCCGGCGCCTACGGCCTCTACCGGAACCAGGGGCTCTACAATTTCGCCGACAACCACGACGTGGACCGGGTGGCCAGCCGCTTGCAGAACCCGGCCCACCTGTTCCCGCTCCATTGCCTGCTCTTCACCATGCCCGGCATCCCGTCGGTCTACTATGGCAGCGAGTTCGGCCTGACCGGCGTCAAGAGCCCCGGCCACGACTGGGACCTGCGCCCGGCCCTGGATCTGGCCGCCCTGCGCCGGAAAAGCCCCCAGCCCGACCTGGCCCCGGCCCTCGCCCGCCTGGCCCGGCTGCGCACCGCCTGCCCGGTCCTGACCCATGGCGACTACCGCGAGCTGGCCGTGAGCGCCCGCCGGCTGGTCTTCACGCGCCGTACGCCCGAGCAGTGGATGGTGGTGGCGGTCAGCGCCGAGGACGCCCCGGCCGACCAGGAGATCCGCCTGCCCGAGGCGGTGGACGGCCGCCTGGTGGATTTGCTCAACCCCGGCCAGGAGTTCGCCCTGCGGGGCGGCCGTGCGCGCCTCAGCCCCCTGTGGCCGGGCTGGGCCCGGGTGCTGGAGGTGCGGGCGGGCTGATGGGTCTTGGGGTTGCGTTGGCCAGGCCCGGCGCGGGCGGGCCCGGCGCGGGCCGGCCAGGTTGCGTTGTCATGGCGGGGAGCGCCGGCCAGGAAGCGATCGCGCTGGGCCGTCTGCGGGTTGTCGGCGTCGCCGCCGGCCGGCCCCTAGGTGTGTGTCGGAGAAAGCCATCCATGGCTTTCTCCTCTTGGAACTTGCCAAAAGTGAATTTTGGCAAGTTCTCGGAATGGCGCCAAAAATTAGTTTGGCGCCATTCCGGGCGGGCCGTCCATGGCCCGCTCGGAAGCCTGTCGGAGGATTACTCCGACAGGCTCCTAGAAAACCTGGGCCTGGAAGCGGTAGAGCCGCACGTCCGGCCGGCGCCAGGCCCCCGGCGGCAGGCCGGCCTTGC
This sequence comes from Pseudomonadota bacterium, assembly GCA_043805555.1. Classification (GTDB taxonomy): domain Bacteria; phylum Desulfobacterota; class Desulfarculia; order Desulfarculales; family Desulfarculaceae; genus JACRDC01. Next base: position 30 of record JAZDHW010000244.1, on the reverse strand, counting down.
GGCAGATGCCTTCTAAAAACGCCTGGCGGT
>JAZDHW010000243.1:0-2562 GCA_043805555.1 Pseudomonadota bacterium | reverse complement strand
AATGTCCGCGCCGTTCCAAGCCCACCCTTGATGGAAGCTGTGATTTGGTGTCACCGGGCAGTTCAAAACCAGCCACTGATGGGCGGTTCAAACCCAGCCATCTTGAAGTGGGTTGATTCATAATCTGGTCGTCATCGGATGCAAGTCTAAAGGAAGGCTTCTTCGGCGATTTCGGGAGGATATTGCCGAGGGCATTTTCTCACCCCGGTAGATCCCTCGTCGGCCAGCGTTCCGGGATTGCAGCCCCCGGCCGGCGCTGGCCGAGTAAGCCGCTGTTCGCTTTCCCTGTAGCGCGTCGCCACGAATTACGCGAGCAGGGCGGCGTGCTTTGAGCCTTAGCTCGCGCCGCCCTGCGGTCGAACGTCCCACCGCTCCTTTTGGTAGCGTTTTGAAGGGTTCGGGCTGGGCAACGGGGTTGGGCTTCAAGGGGATCCCTCCAGAAAATCCCGGAAGCAGCAAAGGAGCAAAACCAGCCATTCTGTCCCCCGGCTCGACGGGCGAGATCGGAGGCATGTCCGGACGGTCAAAACCAGCCATTCCGCCCGGCGGGTCGTAACTCTGGATTGGGGTTTGATGACAGCGGTTGGCCGCAAGTAGAACGCGTCTGCCAGCCTGGAGAATCGGGCCGCGCAGGCCAGCGAGCCGAGGACCGTGGCGGGCCCCCTGACCGCCGGCTGGGACAAGGTCGGTTTCCTGGGCAAACTCTGGTAGGATTGGTCTGCAAGCGAGCCCTCCCACGAGGTTCGTGGGACAGCCTCGCCGGAGCCGTTTACTCCGTTTGGTTTTCATGGGAGGCGTCCTTGGGGGTTTTGGTTTCCGCGCGGCTATTCTGATCTTTGAGCCGCTAGCTGCGGCCGGTGATGGCAATGGTCTGAGCGTGATGCAGGAAGCGGTCCAGGATGGCGCCGGCGGTGGGCACGTCGGCCAAGAGCTTGCCCCAGTCCTGGATCGGACGGTTGCTGGTCATGATCGTGGAACGGTTTTCGTAGCGCCGCATCACCACTTCCAGCAGGTATTCGCCGGAGTGTTTGGGCAGGACTTTGAGTCCCATGTCGTCGATGATCAACAGGTCGGGCTTGAGGTATTTGCGCAAGACCCGATCCTGTTGGTTGAAGGCCTCGTCTTTGAGGAAGTCGCGCACCAGGTCGAAGATGGAACGATAGAGCACGTGGAAGTTGAGCTTGATGGCCTGGTAGCCCAAGGCTTGGGCCAGATGAGTTTTGCCGACGCCCGGCGGGCCGATCAAGAGCAGGTCGGTGGCCTGGCGGATGAACTGGCCGGTGGCCAGGTCATAGATTTGCTTGCGCGGGACGCTGGGGTTGAAGCGCCAGTCAAAGTCCTCCAGCGTTTTGAGATGGTGGAAGTCGGCACTCTTGGTGCGGCGGGCCAGGAGCCGTTCCTGGCGCACGTTGAGTTCGTCCTGGAGGATCAGTTCCAGGAACTGGGCGTGGGTGAGATGATTGGCGGTGGCTTCCTGCAGGTGCAAGCTCAGGGTACGGGCCAGGCCCGAGAGCCGGAGCTGGCGGAGGGTGGTTTCCAAGTTAGCGTTGTTCATGAGGCGAGGATAGGAAGTTGGGCGTGGTGGGGGCGGTGCCGAGGCGAAGCAGACCGGCACCAAGTTGTCATAGGCTTTGAGATCGCGGATCCGGGGATGGTCTTGGAGGAAAACAAACTGCTCCTGCACGGTGGGGCGGGCGATGAGTTCGCGCAGGTCTTTCAACCGCCAGGCTCCGTGGCTCAGGGCTAACTGACAGGCCTGATCCAGGTGGGTGGGCGGGTGTTTTTCCGCCATGGCCAAGAGGCCTTGCAGGACGCGCAGACATTCGGCGCCGCGCTGTCGGTAAAGCGCTTGGGCCCAGGCGCCGGTGGAGCGGCCCAGCAAGCGGCAGCGATCCAACATCCAGTCCGCCCCCCGTTCAATGAGCGTGCGTTTGTGGGCGTGGATAGGGGCCGGATCGGTACAGAAGCGTCCCGGTTCCTGGCGCACGTGCACCCCGATGGTTTCCATGCGGTCATTGAACAGGCGCACCAGTGTGGTGTCCCACCGTGCCCAGACCGGGCGCCGCACATATTCCGGGGGCACGGAGTAGTAGGCCTTGGCCACTTCCACATAACCGTCCCGGTGAACCTTGCGGGGCGCTTCGCTGAAGACCGGGAACAGGCCAGCGGGCAACGGCTGGAGCTAGGCTTTCTCAAGGGTCTCGAAGCGGGCGCGCACTTGTTGGCGTGTCGTCCCGTGAATGCGGGTGTCGGCGATCGTCGCCTCCCATTGGGTCAACCAGAGTGGCGGGCACACCGCCCCAGTGCCGAAAGGCGTTCTCCAGGCCGCGAATGAAGTCCTCGGTGGTTTGTTGCCAAAAGGCCTCCGTGTAGCCCTTGCGCGAGCAACTCAAGACCAGTCGCAAGACGTAAGGACGACGGCGACGGTCCGGCTCCACCACCCAGGCACCGCGGCCAAAATCCACCTGCGCTTCCTGGCCTGGCTCGCTTTCCATCCGACGAAACGGCAAAGGCTGGGCTTGGTTCAGCGAGCGGACAAAGCGCTTGACCGCGTCATAACTA
>JAZDHW010000242.1:0-33229 GCA_043805555.1 Pseudomonadota bacterium | reverse complement strand
ACCGCCAGGCGTTTTTAGAAGGCATCTGCCGCAAGGCCGGCCTGCCGCCGGGGGCCTGGCGCCGGCCGGACGTGCGGCTCTACCGCTTCCAGGCCCAGGTTTTCTAGGAGCCTGTCGGAGTAATCCTCCGACAGGCTTCCGGGCGGGCCATGGACGGCCCGCCCGGAATGGCGCTAAATTAATTTTTGGCGCCATTCCGAGAACTTGCCAATATTCACTTTTGGCAAGTTCCAAGAGGAGAAAGCCATGGATGGCTTTCTCCGACACGCACCTAGGCCTCACCACACCTGCGCGAAAAGCTCGGGGCGGTATTCGAAGTGCATGGTGTCGTAGTGATGCCAGCGGCCGCCCCAGACAAAGCCGTAGCGCTCGAAGATGTCCACGATTTCCTTGGGGATCTCGTTGCGATAATTATACTGCGGGTCCCACAGCCAGTAGCAGGTGTACTTGACCTCCAGGTCGATGGCGATGCCGTAGCTGTGGGGGCTCAAACGGGTGGCGCCCAGGATGGGCCGGTATTCGTAGGTGCTGTCTATGTTGACCAGGTACTTCATGAACGGCGCGGGCAACTGATCCAGCTCCCGCGAGACCTTCCGGAGTTGCTCGGCGGCCCCCTGGTTGCGGTTGAAGCGCAGCTCCTTGCCGCTGTGCAGCGGCATCCACTCCACCACCACCAGGTTGCCCTCGATCTCCTGCCTGGTCGCGCCGTAGAGCTTCTTCAAAAAGGCGTCGTTGCGGAAACGGCCGGGGTCCGCGTCCGGGGCCGGCGCGACGATGGGCGCGAAGGCGGGATATGTTTGGGCGAAATGATCCGCGATGTCCGCCTGCTCCAGCTTCTGGGCCAGGCTCTTGGCCTGCCCGTCGCTGAAAGGCAGCGTGGCCCCGTCCGTGAAAAGGACCGTGTTGCCGCGCACGCCCTGCACGCTGGGATAGCGCGCCAGCCTAGCCGCGGCCTGGGCCTCGGCCTCGGTCTGCTGGGCGGGGAGAGCCGCGGGCTTGCGCGGCGCGGATGGCGCGCACCCGAGCAGGAAGCCCAGCCCGGCCATGGCCGCCCAAGCGCAGAACAATCCCAGTTTCATCTCACCCTCGCTGATATGTGAAGCGCCGCCGGCCTGGTCTTCCCGCGCCGGGAGCCCAGCCCGGATCAGTGTATAATAATTGTCATGATCCGCGTTAAGTACAAGGCGTTCTGATGGGCCTGTCGCGCCGGCGCTTTTTGCTGGCCGCCGCCGCGGCCGGCCTGGCCTGCGCGGCCGGGGGGTTCCGGCCCGCGGCCACGGCCCGGGCCGCCCAGCGCCTGGCGCTGACGCCCGGGCTCATCGGACAGCGGCCGTCGCCCTTTTATGAGCCCCTGCCCGAGCGCTTCGTGCAGTGCACCCTCTGCCCCCAGGCCTGCCGCCTGGGCCCCGGCGAGACCGGCGTCTGCCGGGTGCGGCGCAACATCGACGGCGTGCAGCACACCCTGGTCTACGGCAACCCCTGCGCGGTGCACCTGGACCCCATCGAGAAGAAGCCCTTCTTCCACGTGCTGCCCGGCACCCGCTCCTTTTCCCTGGCCACCGCCGGCTGCAACTTCGGCTGCCTGTTCTGCCAGAACTGGGAGATCAGCCAGCAGAGCCCGGCCGACACCCTGAACCTGGCCCTCTCACCGGCCGAGGCCGCCGACGAGGCCCTGGCCCTGGGCGCGGCCAGCCTGGCCTCCACCTACGTGGAGCCGGTGATCTTCATGGAGTACATGCTGGATCTGGGCCGGGAGGCGCGCCGGTGGGGCCTGCTCAAGGTGGTGCACAGCAACGGCTTCGTCAACCCCGGACCGCTCAAGGAGCTGATGGCCGTGCTGGACGCGGCCTGCATAGACCTGAAGAGCAGCAACCCCAGGTTCTACCGCGAGGTCTGCGGCGGCGAACTCAAGCCGGTGCAGGCCACGCTCAAGGCCCTGGCCAAGGCCGGGGTGCACACCGAGATCGTGCACCTGATGATCCCCACCCTGAACGACGACCCGGCCGAGACCAGGGATCTGGCCCGCTTCGTGGCCGGCGAGCTGGGCCCGGCCACGCCCCTGCACCTGACCCGCTTCATGCCCCGCTACAAGCTGAACAACCTGCCGCCCACCCCGGTGGCCACCCTGGAGCGGGCCCGGGACCTCGCCCAGGCGGCCGGGCTCCAGTACGTCTACCTGGGCAACGTGGCCGGCCACTGGGCCGAGAACACCTATTGCCCCGGCTGCCAGAAGCTGCTCATCAAGCGCCGGGGCATGGCCACGGTGGAGAACCACCTCAGTGAGGGCCAGTGCCCCGGCTGCGGCCGGGCCGTGCCCGGCATCTGGCGGATGCCCAAGCGGGCCTAGGTGTGTGTCGGAGAAAGCCATCCATGGCTTTCTCCTCTTGGAACCTGCCAAAAGTGAATTTTGGCACGTTCTCGGAATGGCGCCAAAAATTAATTTGACGCCATTCCGGGCGGGCCGTCCATGGCCCGCTCGGAAGCCTGTCGGAGGATTACTCCGACAGGCTCCTAGGCCCGCTCCTCCCAGGCCGCCACCACCCTGCCGTACTTCTCATGGATGAGCTTCTGGTCAAAGGCGGCGAACTCCGCCAGCATGGCGTCCTTTTCCTCGCTGGAGAACAGCTCCATGCAGGGGAAGAAGAAGTGCTTGTCCTCTTTCAGGATATGCGGCGGATAGAAGGCGGCCAGCTCTTCCAGCAGGCCGGCCACGGCGAGGCCCGCGCCGGCCTCGCCCCCGCGGCCGCCCTGGTTGGCCGCGGCCAGCTTCGCCACCAGGCCGCGGGCGTGGACGTGCTCCTGGATCAGCTCCTGCATGACCCGGCCCAGTTCCGGGCTCAGGCCGCGGCTGGCCAGGTCGCGGAACAGGATGTCCTCCTCCTTGCCGTGGTGGCAGCGGTCGGCATAGGTGCGGATGAAGTCCACGCCCTGGTCGATCCGGGTGGGGTCCAGGGCGCCGCCGGCCCGCAGGCGGGCGGCCTCGGCGGCCAGGCGCTCAATCATGCGCTCGATGAGCCGGTGCTCATGCATCAGTGGTCCGATGGGCCACATGGCAAGCCTCCTTGGCGCCGCGATAAGGGGGCGCATCGCATGTTGCCGCTTGGGTTTGGCTTATTATGGCCGCAGGGGGCCGGGGCCGTCAATTTTCCGGCTGAACCGCACCTAGGTGCGTGTCGGAGAAAGCCATCCATGGCTTTCTCCTCTTGGAACTTGCCAAAAGTGAATTTTGGCAAGCTCGCGGAATGGCGCCAAAAATTAATTCGGCGCCATTCCGGGCGGGCCGTCCATGGCCCGCTCGGAAGCCTGTCGGAGGATTACTCCGACAGGCTCCTAGAACACGGCCACGATGTAGGCCGGGTCCGGGGGCGGCACCGCGCGCAACTCGTCCAGCTCCACGGCCAGGCTCTTGGAGGGGCCGGGCAGGAGTTTGAGCCGGCCGCGGGCCTCGTACCAGAGGTCGGTGCGCAGCTCGCCGCCGCCGGGGCCCTGGATGACCAGGCTCACCGGCCGGGCGTCGGCCGTGCAGCAGGAGATGACAAAACGGTAGAGGAAGGCCTCCACCTTGTTGGCCCGCTGGTCCGGGGCCAGCTTGGCCTGCTCGGCGGGGGTGAGCACGTAGCCGCGGCCCACCACCGCCACCTTCTCCGGCAGCTCGCCGTTTTCCACATAGAGCTGGTGCACCTGCAGCAGGGTCAGCACCCGGTAGCCGTCCACGAACTTGGGCGCGGGCGCGGGCAGGTCCGCCCCCGGCGGGGCGGATTTCAGCCGGGCCTGAACCCCGGCCGCGCCCAGGCCGGCCCCGCCCAGCGAGAGCGTCGTGGGCCCCATGGCCAGGAAGATGAACAGCGGCACCCACTGCACCACCAGGGACGGCCAGGCGGGCGTCTGGGCGTGCTGGTGGCCGCAGCAGGCATCACCATGGTCATGGCCGTGGTCGTGGCCGGGGTGGCCGGCCGGCGCAGCCCAGGTGGCCAAGAGGCAGATGAGCATCAGGCCCAGGCCGGTGAGCTGCAGCCAGCCGTGCCAGGCGGCCACGTAATAGGTGTAGAAGTTGCCGATCAGCATCAGGCTCACCAGCAGGAGCCAGGGCAGCAAGAGCAGCGCCCGGCGGCGGCGGATCAGCCAGGCGGTCATTTCAGCCACCCCAGTCCGGCGGTGAACAGCGCCACCCCCAGCCAGATCAGCCCCGACAAGAGCAGGATGAAGCGGGAGCGGAAGATCAGGCGGTAGGCCAGCATCAGCTTGAGGTCGAACATCGGCCCCAAAACCAGGAAGGCGATGTGGGAGGTGAAGCCGAACTCGGTGAAGCTGGCCGCCACGAAGGCGTCGGCCTCGGAGCACAGGGAGAGCACCGCGGCCAGGACCATCATGGCGATGGGGCCGGTGAGCGCGTGGCCGCCCAGGGCCGCCAGCACCTCGCCGGAGAGGAAGGTCTTGATGCCGCTGGCCAGGAAGACGCCGGCCAGGAAATAGGGCATCATCTCGGCGAAGTCGTCGGCCAGGTGGCCGGCCACCCGGCCAAAGACGCCCTCGGCCGGAGGGTGGTCATGGCCGCAGCCGCAGGCCGGCGCGGCCGGGGCGGCCAGGCTGTCCAGGCTCTGAAAGCCCGGCGGGGTCGCGGCCGGGGCCGGGGCCGGCGCGGGGTCCAGGCCGGCCGCCAGGGCCTGGCGGGGTTTGATGGCCAGCACCGCCCAGCCCACCGCCACCGCCACCATGAACCCGCCCAGCCCGCGCCAGAGCGGATGCTCGATGTCCTGGTAGGCGATGTAGGTGGCGGCCAGCACGGTGGGGTTGACGATGGGCGCGGCCAGGAGATAGGTCACCGCGTGGGGCAGGGGCAGGCCCTTGCGCATGAGGCCCCGGGCCACCATCACCACCCCGCATTCGCAGACCGGAAACAGCGGCGATAAGAGCGCCACCGCCGGCACCCCCCAGACGCCCAGCCTGGCCGTGAGCCGGGGCAAGGTCTCGGCCGGCAGCCAGACCTCCAGCACCGCGGTGACCAGCGCGCCCAGCAGGATGAAGGGCACCGCTTCCAGGCAGATGGCCAGGAAATAGCTGGCGAAGGCCTCCAGCCAGGCCGGCTGGCCCCGGCCCAGGTCCAGGGTCCGGTTGATCAGCGCCCCGCCGAACATGACCAGCACCCCGGCCGCCAGCAGCAGCGACAGGTAGTGGTCCGGGGCGCGGGCCGGGCGGGGGGCGGGGGACGGGCTGGGCGTGGGCTGCGTAAGCAAAGCTGCATTACTCCCGCGGGCGGCGGCCGGGCCTTCCGGCGCGCCTGACCAAGCATGAGGCCTGCGGCGCTTGTGCGCAAGCATCCAGCCGGCCGGCCGGCCGATTTTTCCTCATGCCGGCGGGCCCACCTCCACCACCCGCATGCGCCGCCAGGCCCCCCGGCGGTAACGCCGCCAGTTGGTCAGGCCCAGCACCACCAGGTAGAGGATGATGCAGAACCAGACCCGGTGGATGTCCCAGTCCAGGTAGGTCACCCCCAGGTAGGTGGGCAGCACCAGGAACAACCCCGCCACCCCCGCCATGTTGAACATCACGAAGCGGCTGTCGCCCGCGCCCTTGAGCGCGCCGATGTAGATGATGCCCATGGCGTCGAAGAGGGTGTAAAGAGCCACGTAGCGCACCAGGGTGGACCCCAGATCCACCAGCCGCGCCGCCTGGTCCGGGCCCAGATCCCGGGGCAGGAAGGGCTCCACCAGCCAGCGAGGAAAGGCCAGGAAAAACAGCGCCACCAGGCCCATGTAGGCCAGGGTGACGTGGATGGTGCTGGTGGTGGCCTGGCTGGCCATCTCCGGCCGGCCGGCCCCCACCGCCTGGCCCACCAGGGTGCTGACCGCGATGGAGAAGCCCACCATGGGCAAAAACGACAGGGTGCTGATGGAAAAGGCGATGGTGGTGGCGGCCAACTCCAGGGTGCCCAGCCGGCCCACGAAGAACACCGCCAGGGTGATGGAGGCCATGTCCAGCCAGAACTGGGTCCCGGCCGGCAGGCCGAAGCGCATCAGGCGCAGGAAAAGGTCCTTCTCCGGCCGCCAGGCGCTCTTGACCGCGAAGGCCTTTTCCTGGCGAGGGGTGAAGATGGCCAGGGCGAAGAGCACCGCCATCACCACCCAGCCGGTGACCGTGGCCAGGGCCGCGCCCACGATGCCCAGCTCCGGAAAGCCCCAGGCCCCGTTGATCAGGGCGTAGTCCAGGGGCACGTTCACCGCCGCCCCGGCCAGGTTGATCAGCATCACCGGACGGGTGCGCCCCCGGCCGGAGAAAAAGCAGGACAGGGAGCTTTGCAACACCCCGATGCCCGAACCCAGGCAGAGCCAGCGGAAATAGCTGACCTCCAGGGCCTGGATCTCCGGGGCGTGGTCCGCCAGGGTGAACAAAGGCCCGGCCACCAGGCCCTGGGCGGCCAGCAAGGCCCCGGAGATCACCGAGAACCAGATGCCGGTCCACAACGCCGCCCCCACCCGGCGCGGCGCGCCAGATCCCACGTATTGGGCCACGAAAACGTTGACATAGCCGGCCGAGCCCATGAAAAAGGCCTGAAAGACAAAGGCCGCCAGGCCGGCGGGCATGGCCGCGGCGATGGTTTCCAGCGAGTAGTGGGCCAGGAACATGCGGTCGGTGAAGTGCATCACCGTGGTGGAGGCCATGGATATGACCAGGGGCAAGCCGATGGCCAACACCTGGCGGTAGCCGTTGGGACTGGACCAGCGCTCAATCATGGCGATCACGACGCACCGGCGGGCCGGGGCAGGCGGCCGGGGCCAGAGACAGGCCCCCCTCCGGGCGGCGGGGCCGGCCGGAGGGCGAGCCTGGGGTTGGTGAAGGGCCGGGGGCCGGCCGGCGGCCTAGGTGTGTGTCGGAGAAAGCCATCCATGGCTTTCTCCTCTTGGAACTTGCCAAAAGTGAATTTTGGCAAGTTCCCGGAATGGCGCCAAAAATTAATTTGGCGCCATTCCGGGCGGGCCGTCCATGGCCCGCTCGGAAGCCTGTCGGAGGATTACTCCGACAGGCTCCTAGGCCACCTGCTTGAGCGCCTGACGGGCCTCGGCCATGCGGGCCCAGGTCTGGGGAAAAAGCCGGTTGCCCTCGGTGTGGGGGAAAAACAGGCTGGCGGTGTAGTTGCCCATGTAGCCCGAGGCCACGCTCAACTCGAAGTTGGTCATCTTGTCCACGATGTCGCCCACCTCGGTGCGCAACTGGTTGCTCATGGCCACCAGGCGCGCGCCAAGGAGCGAGCCGTTGCCCACGAAGGTGAACTTCTCCAGGGGCAGCTCGGGCAACAGGCCGATGATGATGGCCCGCTCCAGGTTGATGGATTGGCCGAAGCCGCCGGCCAGGATCACCCGGTCCAGGTCGTTGATGGACAGCCCCACCCCCTCCAGCAGGGTCATGTAGGCGGCGTACATGGCCCCCTTGGCCCGCATCAGGTTGTCGATGTCAGTCTCGGTGAGCGCCAGGTCGCGGCCGATGGCGGTGTCGTCGGACCAGGCCAGCACGTACTCCGGCCCGTCCTCGCCCTGGCGCACCCGGTCGCTGGGGTGGTCCAGGTTGAAATGCCCGCGTTCGTCGATGATGCCGGCCAGCAGGAGCGAGGCCACCGCGGCGATGAGCCCGGAGCCGCAGATGCCCCGCGGCTTGGTCTTGCCCACGGTGACGATGGCCGGCTCGCCGGTGATGGGATTGACCGAGAAGTTCTCGATGGCCCCCTTGCTGGCGCGCATGCCGAACTTGATGCCGCCGCCCTCAAAGGCCGGGCCGGCGCTGGCCGCGGCGCAGGCCATCCAGTCGCGGTTGCCCACCACCACCTCGCCGTTGGTGCCCAGGTCGATAAAGAGCGTCAGGCGCTCGTCCGTGTGCAGGCCCACGCACATCACCCCGGCAACCACGGCGCCGCCCACGTAGGAGGCCACCGCGGGGAAGACCAAGAGCCGCACGTGGTCGGCGAGCGCCAGGCCGAACTGGCTGGCCCGGAGCGGCGGGTAATAGGCCGCCGAGGGCACGTAGGGCTCCAGGCGGATGTACTTGGGCTCCACGCCCAACAAAAGCTGGGTCATGGTGGTGTTGCCGGCGATGGTGGCCAGGCCGATCTCGGTCAGCTCCACGCCGGTCTGGCGGGCCAGGGCCTTGAGCACCTCGTTGATGGAGCCGGCCGCGGATTCTTGCAGGCGCTTGGCCCCGCCGGCCTTGCCGGCGTAGACAATGCGGCTGATGACGTCCTCGCCATAGCCGATCTGGCTGTTGAAGTCGCCCTCGTTGCCCAGGATCTCGCCGGTGTTCAGGTCCAGGAGCTGGGCCCAGACCGTGGTGGTGCCCAGGTCGATGGCCACGGCCAGGTTGCGGCCGGACGTATCGCCGGGCTCCACCCGGATCACCTGGTTGCGGCCGTATTGCCGGCGCACCGGGCGCATGATGGTGGTGGTCACCTGCCACTGGCCCTTGCGCCAGGCATCGGGCAAATCGCGGATGGCCTCGAAGGCGAAGCTGAAGCCGCGCTCGCCTTTTTCGCGCAGGGCGGCCAGCAGCCGGCCCACGTCGTTGCGGTTGTCTTCCAGGGTGGGCGGGTGGGCCCGCACCGTGACCTTGGCCAGGGCCGGGTCGAAGCGCCCCTCCTGGCGGAGGTTGTCGGCCCCGATCAGGGTGACCTGCTGGGCGCTGCCGGCGGCCAGGGCTTTGAGCGCCACCTTGTCCAGGGACGATTCCACCGGCACCCGCACCACGGTGTGGCCGGTGAGCTCGGCCAGGCAGGCCTGGCGCACACCCTTGGCCGCGTCGGCGGCGTTGATCTTCTCGGTCAGGCCGCCCTTGACCTCGCCCTCCTCCACCAGGACCCGGCATTTGCCGCAGACGCCCTCGCCGCCGCAGGAGGCGTTGATATGCACCCCGGCTTCCAGGGCGGCCTCCAGGATGGTGCTGCCGGCCGCGGCCTCGATGGTGACGTTGAAGGGCTCGAAGGTGACCCTGACGTTTTTGGTCTGCTCCTGGCTCACGGCTGGTCCATTTCGTGACAGGGTTGATGGTGCGGGGCAAAAGTATTAACCGAGGCCCTCCCCCCGCAGCGCGGCCCCTGTGGCGATGATAATGGCTGCGCCCCGCCCCGACAATCGTCATATAATAGCAGGTAATTGATGGCGGGCCAATCGCCTCCGGCCGGGGTTGCCCCGAGCGGAATACTCGCCTATAGTGATCGAGGAATCAGCCAAGGCAGGAGCAAAGCATGGGCGGTCTAAGGATCATGGTGGTGGATGACTCGGCCACGGCCCGCCATTACTTCTGCGGTCTGCTCGAAGAACTGGGGCATCGGGCCGATGGGGTGTCCAGCGGCCAGGAGGCCCTGGAAAAGCTGGCGGAGGGCGGCTACCAGATGGTCCTCTGCGACCTGGTCATGCCCGGCATGGACGGCCTGGAGCTGTTGCGCACCATCCGCCAGCAGGGCAAGGACCTGCCCTTTTTGCTGGTGACCTCCTACGGCTCCCTGGCCACGGCGGTGCAGGCGGTGCGCCTGGGCGCAGACGACTACATCATCCGGCCCCTGGATTCCGGGCTGCTGGCCCACCGCCTGCAGGCGGTGCACGACCGCTATCAGGCCGCCCATGAAAAGCGCCTGCGCCAGGACCTCCAGGCCGCCCTGGCCACGGCCGGGGCCGTCGCCCACGAGCTGAACCAACCCCTCATGGCCATCATGGCCGCGGCCGAGCTGATCGGCATGGGCGACGATCCCAAACATCTCAAGGAATTGGCCACGATGGTGGTGGAGCAGTCCCAGCGCCTGGGCGAGGTGACCAACCGCCTGGTGAACCTGGTGCGCTTTGAGACCAAGCGCTACATCGGCGACCAGGTGATCCTGGATTTGCAGGCCTCGGCCGACCGGGACCAGCAGGCCGCGCTGGCCGGCGCGCCGGATGCGGCGGCCAAACCCGACCAGCCTTGACCCGGCGGGTGGCCAGCCGGGGCGAGAGCATGCGCCTCAGCGCCCGCTGGCAGTGGTGCGGGGCCGACCTACTGGTGGCGGTGGAGGGCGGCGACAAGCCCCACATCGGCGCGGTGGCCATGGCCACCCCCCGACCCAGCCTGGCCGATCCCGGGCGCACCAGCGCCACGGCCAGCGTCTTCTGCTATCCCGGCCACAAGGAGGACGGCCTGGCCAAGACCCTGGCCGAGGCCCTGGCCGCGGCCCTGAACACCAGGGTGGTGGTCACGGCCGGGGCCCACTGGGACGGGCTGGACGCCGCGGGCATCGCCCAGGTGGAGGCCAACGCCCGCGACCTGGGCATGCGCCTGCTGGCCGCGCTGGCGGCCGCCAAAACCAAAGCGTAAGACGGGCGGGGACAAACCCCGCCCCTACAAAGACAATGCCAAGACATTATTTAGTTTTTTACAGGGACGGGGTTTACCCCCGCCCGTGTGTCATCGGCTGACGGCCATGATCCCGACCTGATATCAGGCCCTGGCGCTGAGGCCCAGGCCGCGCAGGGCCCTGGCCAGCTCGCCCCGGCCCGCGCGCAGCTCGCGCAGGGTGTGTTCCAGCAGGGTGGCCACCTCCCCCTGCGCGGGCAAATCCAGGCCGATGCGGCCGCGCACCTGGTCGGCGGCGTCGCGCGCCGTGAGCACCAGGCGGCCCGACTCCACCCCCGCCCGCTCCAAACCGCCGCCCATGTAGCGCCCCGGCCAGAGCTGGGGCCGCAGCCAGTCCGGGCCGGACAGATCGCCGGCCTTGATGGCCACCCGCCGGGCCAGGTCGGCCACCACCAGGCCCAGGGCCCCGGAATCGCTGACCGCACCGCGCCCGTCCCAACCCACGGCCAGGGCTTGGCCGCGCTTGGTCGCGAACTCGGCGCTCGTCAACCCCAGGCTTTCCCAGGCCATGAGCTTTTGCATGACGTGACGGCCGGCCTCGTCCAGGTCGCGGTCAGTGTCCACGATCCGGCCGGCCAGGGTGGTGTAGAGCACGGCGGCTCAGCCCCGGGCCGGGGCCGGCGGCAGGTGCAGCGAGCGGCCCAGGCCGGCCTCGGCCGCCTCCCGGAGCCCCTCGCTCAGGCTGGGGTGGGCGTGGATCAGGTGGGCCAGGTCGTCCAGGCGGGCGCCAAACCGCAGAGCCAGGGCGCATTCGTGAATGATCTCGCCGGCGTGGGGGCCCAGGAGCTGCGCGCCCAAGAGACGCCGCGAACCCTGCTCATAGACCAGGCCGTATTGGCCGGCCAGCTCGCCCTCGGCCTGGGCCTTGCCGAGCTGGCGCAGGCTGAACCCGGCCAGGGCCGCGTCGAGCCCCTGCTGGCGGGCCTGGTCCAGGCAGAGCCCCACCCAGGCCGCCTCGGGCCAGCTGTAGGCCACCGAAGGCGCCAGGGCATAGTCCACCCGCTCGGCCTTGCCCAGGGCGTTGGCCGCCGCGGCCAGGGCCTCGGCCGAGGCCACGTGGGCCAGCATGGGCCGGGCCGGGCCCAGCAGGTCGCCGATGGCATAGACGCCCGGCGCGCTGGTGGCCAGAAACTCGTCCACCCGCACCGCGCCGCGCGGGTCCAGGGCCACGCCCGCGGCCTCCAGGCTCAGGCCGGCGCTATTGGGCGCGCGGCCGGCGGCGACCAGGACCTTGGCCGCGCTGATGACCGCCGGCCGGCCGGCGGCCCTGGCCTCCACCAGGGGCGAGGGCCCCAGGCGCAGTTCCAGGCCGGTTTCGGCCGCGCCCACGGCCTCCACCACGTTGCCCAGGTGCACGCTGATCTTGCGCTTCTTGCACTCGCGCAGGAGCAACTTGGAGATTTCGGGGTCCAGGGAGGGAAGCGGCAGCAGGCGGTCCAAGGCTTCCACCAGGCTGACCCGGCAGCCCAGGGCGGCGAACAAGGTGGCGAATTCGCAACCGATCACCCCGCCGCCCACGATGCAAATGGACTCGGGCAGCTCGGTCAGCGTCAGGGCGTCGTCGGAATCCAGGATCAACCGGCCGTCGCGGGCGAGGCCGGCCAGGCCGGAGGGCCGGCCGCCGGTGGCCAGGATGACGCGCTCGGCGGTCAGTTCGGTGGCCGTGCCGTCGTTGAGCTCCACGGCCACCCGGCTGGGCGCGATCAGCCGGCCCCGGCCGGCGATGACGTTCACGCCGTGGGCTTGCATGAGCCGGGCGATGCCCTGGGCCTGGAGGTCCACCACGCCGGTCTTGCGGGCCTGCATGGCCGGCCAGTCCGGCGCGGGCGCGGCGGCCGCGAAGCCGAACTCCGCGCCCCGGCGGGCCAGGTCCAGGGCGCGGGCCGAGGCCAGGAGCGTCTTGGTGGGGATGCAGCCCCGGTGCAGGCAGGCGCCGCCCAGGCCGGCCGGCTCCACCAGGGTGACGGCCGCCCCGAGTTGGGCGGCGCGGATGGCGGCCTGGTAGCCGCCGGGTCCCGCGCCGAGCACGATGAGGGTTACAGCCACGGAGCTAGTCCAGGCGGATGATCTTGACGCGGCGGCCCACCCAGTTGGGGGGCAGGTAGATGCGGCCGGAGTTGCCGGATTGCTTGACTTCCTTGCCCAGCATCTCGAATCCGGCCACCTCGAATTTCACCGAACCGCGCTGCGACTCGTCCTCGTCGTCCAGCCGGTCCGGTCGGAGAGAATGATCGTCGTTCAAGCCCTTGGTCCTTCTATGTGCGGTTATGGGCGGCCGGAGCCGCCCCGCCCCGGCGGGGGCGCTTGGCCGCTAATTATAGCAAGGCCGGGCCGGCAGACCAAACCACAGGGCTATACCGGGAGTTGAAGCTGCCTGGCGCCATGGACCACCCGATTGCTTCGCCGCCCCAGGGCTCCTCGCAATGCCCCCCAAAACTCTCAACCTATCTGGCCCTGGCGGCCGGGCCACAAGGCGTGGCAGGGCACGATCAGGTCGATCTCGCCGGCCTCGGCCATGGCCTTGACCCGGTTGGCGCTCTCCCAGCCTGCTATTGCGTCCGTATGCACGCCGGGGCAGACCGCCGGCCCGCTTTTGGGGAAATTGGCCTCGTTGCAGCAGAAGCCGGTAATGAGCACCCTGCCCGCCCCGGCCGTCTCCACCACCACCGACTGGCCGCCGGGGGTGTGGCCGGGGGTGGCGATGACGCTGACGCCGGGCATGATCCCGGCCGGGCCATCCAGGGCCTTCAGGTCGCAGCCCTCCAGGTAGTCGGCGTCGTAGCGGTGGTCCAGGGGGTGGGGATCGCGCATGAAGTCGATCTCGGCCTGCTGGGCGTAGACCTTGGCGTTGGTGCAGAGATTGTCGTTCTCGCAGTGGTCGTTGTGCAGGTGGGTGTGGATGATGACGCCGATGTCCTCGGGCGTGAGATTCAGGCGCGCGAGCCCGTCCTCGAAAAACTCGGCCTTGAGGCCCAGCGCGTCCTCCAGGCCCTCGGGGATCATGAAATCGGCCAGGCCGGTGTCGATAAGCGCCGGGACCGGGCCGCCCAGCAGCGCGAAGACGTAGACCGGGATGTGGATGGCCCGGCCATAGCCGCGCTGATAGGTCATGATGCCCTGGTCGGTGGCGTTGAGCCCGCAGATGATCGGGTGGATGGTGTAGGCCATGGGTCCGCCTCCGCTTGCGGGATTAGTCCTCGTCTTTCTTGGGCAAAATCGGCTCGCCCCATTTTTTCACCGCCGCCACCCCGCCGCTGAGGTTCAGGGTGTTGGTGACGCCCGCCGCCTCCAGTTGGCGCATGGCCTCATAGGAGCGCACGCCCGAGTTGCAGATCAGGATCACGTCCTTGTCCCGGGGGATGTCGGCAATGCGGCCGGCCAGGGTCTCCTGGGGGATGTGCACCCACTGCGGGGCCAGGCATTCCAGGTAGGGCGCGGCGTTGTCGGCCCCGCGCACGTCCAGGAACATGGTGCAGCCGTCGGCGCGGCAGGCCAGCTTGCCGCTGAACTGCTCCGGGCTGATGGGCCGCAGGCGGCCGGCCAAGAGGTTGTCGGCGGTGTTGGCCGCGGCGTTCAGGATATCCACCGCCGCGCCCAGGGGCGGGCTGTAGCACAGCTCCAGGTTGCTGAAGGCCTCCAGGGTGGCCCCCGAGGGCAGCATGCCGGCCACGGCGTTGATGCGCCCCACCACCGCGTCGCCGTTTTCGCCCAGGGCCGCGCAGCCCAGCACCCGGCGGGTGTCGGCCGCCACCACCAGCTTCAGGTACATCAGCTTCTGGTCGGGATGGAAGTGCGCCCGGTCGGCCTGCACCACCAGGGGGGCCGCGACCTTGAACCCGGCCGCCGCGGCCTGGTCGGCGCTGAGGCCGGTCTTGGCCGCCGAGAGGCCGAAGAGCTTGATGCAGAAGCTGCCCACCGCGCCGGGGAAGGTGTCGTCGCCGCCGCAGACATTGGTGGCGATGACCCGGCCCATGCGGTTGGCCAGGCTGCCGGCCGGAATGTAGGCGCTCTGGCCGGTGAGCAGGTTGGGGATGGTCACGCAGTCGCCGCCGGCGTAGATGTCCGGGTCGCTGGTCTGCATGCGGTCGTTGACCGCGATGGCCCCGTTGGCCGCGATGGTCAGCCCGGCGTCCCTGGCCAGCTCGGCGTTGGGCCGCACCCCGGTGGCCATGATGACGAGATCCACCGCGATCTCCGCGCCGTCCACCACCACCGCCGCCACCCGGCCGTTTTCGTCGCCGAGGATGCCCTCCAGCTTGGCGCCCAGGTGCAGGCTGACGCCCTCCTGGCCCCGCAGGTGGGCGGCCAGCATGGCGGCCAGCTCGGGGTCCATGGCTCCCGGCAGGATCTGGGGGGCCATCTCCACCACGTGCACCTCCACGCCCCAGAGGTCGGCCAGGGCCTCGGCCATCTCCAGGCCGGTGGGCCCGGCCCCCACGATGGCCGCGCTGCCCACCTGGCCCTGGGCCACCAGGTCCTTGATGGCCTGGGCCTGGTGCAGGTCGGCCACCGGGAAGACGCCCGCCAGGTCCGCGCCGGGCACCGGCGGCACAAAGGGCCGGCTGCCGGTGGCGATGACCAGCTTGTCGTAGGCCAGGTCGCGCTCGGCCCCGGAGGCCAGGTCGCGGATGCGCACGGTCTTGGCGGCCCGGTCGATGGCCAGGGCCTCGGTGGCGGGCAGGGCCTCGATGCCCTTGGCCCCGCGGAAAAAATCGGCGTCGCGCACCATGTGGAAGCTGGTGGAGAGAAGGCCCTTGAGGTCGGCCACGTCGCCGGAGACATAATACGGGATGCCGCAACCGCCGTAGGAGATGAGGTTGTCGCGGTCGACCATGGTCACCTGGGCGTCGGGCAAAAGGCGCTTGATGCGGCAGCCGCTCTTGGGCCCGCAGGCCACCGCGCCGATGATGACAACTTTGAGGCTCACGCTGATGCTCCCGATTAATCGTAGCCAAAACGCCGGGGCTTTACCCGGCCCCCGAGCAAACCACAAAAGCGGCCGGGATTCAAGCCGGCCGGTTCAGGCTTTTTCGCCCCGGTTGTGGCGGTAGGCGAAGACCCGCACCGTCTCCAGGGTGATCATGCCCTCTTTGATCATGGCGTGCAGGCTGGGCAGGAAGTCCTGGATCTTCTCTAAAATGTCCACGATCTCGATGACCAGGGGCAGGTCGGCCGAAAGCCGCAGGATCTTGCTGGTGTGCACCACGCTGTTGGCCCCGAAGCCGGCCAGGCCGCGCAGCACCGTGGCCCCGGCCAGGCCCTGGACCCGGGCCGCCTCCACGATGGCCTCGGACAGGGGCCGGCCCTGGTGCTTGTCGTCCTCGCCGATGTAGATGCGCAGAAGCTCCGCCTCGCCGAATAGCCGCATGGCCGTCCTCCCTATAACCAGCGCCCCGCCAGGTAGCCCAGGACCAGGGCCGCAAGCCCGCCCAGGTTCTGCACGCCAACGTTGACCAGGGCCAGCACGAACTGGCCGTCGCGCATGAGCCCGCCGGTTTCAAAGACAAACGTGGACATGGTCGTGAAGGCGCCCATGAAGCCGGTGAGCACCGCCATCCGCCATTGGCCGCTGACCCAGAGCCGGTTCTCGGCCCAGGTCCAGACCAGGGCAAAGAGGAAGCAGCCGGCCAGGTTCACGGCCAGGGTGCCCCAGGGGAAGCCCGCCCCGCCCAGGCGCTGCACCCAGCCGGCCAGGCCGTAGCGGGCCAGGGTGCCCAGGGCCCCGAAGCCCGCGATCAAGAGCAGCTTGGTCACAAATATCGCCTCCCGCCATGCACTTGGCCCATGATAACTCCGCCTGCCGGGCCTGACCAGCCCCTCTGGCGGGAGCCGCCGCGATTAGCACTTGTGCCCTTGTTACGGCATCCCCTATACTGAGGGTGCAAGTTCACATTCATGCTCGCGCTCCCGCTCACGTGCGTCACCGCCTGAAGCGCCCGTGCCCGAGCCCGCGGTCGCCGGACCTGGCCCAAACCCGCCTGGGGAGGCCGCCATGTCCCACCGCAACCCGCCGCCCCTCACGGCCTTCGGCCGTCATCAGGACCGACTCCTGGCCCATCGCCCGCCCCGGGCCTGGCTGGACGGGGTGCAGATCGCCGGCTTCAGCATGCCCGACCTGCGCCCGCCCGAGCCCCGGCCGGCCCAGCCGCCGACCCCGGCCGACCCCACCGCCCCTGCCCCGCCCCTGGAGAGATTGGCCCGCCGTTTCGCCGGCCACCCGGCCGCCGCCGCCCTGGCCCAGGCCCTGTGGCTGACCCAGTGCGGCCAGCGCCACCTGCGCCGGGGCCGGCTCATGACCGCCCACTCCCTGGCCGCCCGCGCCCTGGCCGCCAAGCCGGACCTTTTTCCGGCCTATGCGCTCCTGGCCGCGACCCTGCGCCAGAAGGCCCAGGCCGGCGGGCTCTTCGGCCTGCTGCACCAGGCCCTGGAAACCCTGGAGAACATGCCCCGGGTCATGACGCTGTTGGGCTGGCGTCTGGGCCTGGACCAGTGCGGCAGCCTGGTCCTGGCCGAGTGGGCCGCGGCCCTGATGCTGCTGGGCCAGCGGGCAGCGGCCGCCGAACGGCTGGCCATGGCCTTGGCCGCCCAGGCCCGGGCCGCCGGCCTGCCCGCCGAATTGGGCGAATTCCTGGTCCAGGCCGGCTGCCTGGCCGACGCCGAACTGACCGCCGACCTGGAGCGCACCCGCCGCCGCCTGCTGCGGGGCTGACCGCCAAGAGGCTTTAACTCCTGGTTGGTTGTGCTATATTCACGCCAACCAACCCTGAACGGAGGCATTGCCGTGTTAGTCAAGCGCCCGTGGTTGCTGCCGATCCTCTTGTGCGCCTGCCTGTTCTGCCTCACCGCCGCCCTGCCGGCCGCCGCCGCGGGCACCAAGGCCCAGGACAAGGCGGTCAAGGCCCTGGTGGGCAAGGCCGCCAAGTTCATCCAGGCCAAGGGCAAGGCCGCCTTTGCCAAGATCAACGCACCCGGCAATCCCTGGCGCCAGGGCGACACCGCCATCTTCGTCTCCGACGCCAAGGGCCTGGAGCTGGCCAACGCGGCCTATCCCGAGATGGTGGGCAAGAACCTTTGGAACTACAAGGACCCCGACGGCCGCCTGGTGGTCCAGGACCAGTGGAAGCTGGTGCGGGCCAAGGGCAAGGGCTGGTACGAGTGCAAGTGGCCCAAGCCCGGCAGCGACCAGCCCGCCCTGTGCCGGGTCTTCGTGCAGGGCGTGAAGGTCAAGGGCCAGCGCTACCTGGTGGGCGCGGGTTACTTCCCCCAATAAGCCCCCCGCCGCTGCCGCGCGACGCACCCCGGCGGCCGGTCCGCCGGGGTTTTTGCGTGGCCGGGCCGCGGTCCGGGCCTTTTTGCCCCCCGCGCCCGGCTTGACACCCCGCCGGCCCTGGGATAACCTCCTTTTTTTACAATGGGGAGAGATATCACCCCGCTAAACGTGAATTTTTCCTAAACCCGAGAGTGATCGGCCATGCAAGAATTCCGGCGCATGAAGCGGCTGCCGCCTTACGTCTTCGCCGTGGTGAACCAGATCAAGATGGAAGCGCGGCGCAGGGGCGAGGACATCATCGACCTGGGCATGGGCAACCCCGACCTGGCCACCCCCCAGCACATCGTGGACAAGCTGGTGGAGGCCGCCCAAAAGCCGGTCAACCACCGCTACTCGGCCAGCAAGGGCATCACCAAGCTGCGCCTGGCCATCTGCAACTGGTACCAGCGGCGCTACGGCGTGGAGCTGGACCCGGAGACCGAGGCCGTGGCCACCATCGGGGCCAAGGAGGGCCTGAGCCACCTGGTGCTGGCCACCGTCAGCCCCGGCGACGTGGTGCTGGTGCCCAGCCCCACCTACCCCATCCATCCCTACTCCGTGGTCATCGCCGGCGGCGACCTGCGCAGCGTGCCGCTGTTGCCGGGGCGCGATTTCTTCGACGACCTGCTGACGGCCTTCCGCCAGACCTGGCCGCAACCCAAGATGCTCATCATCAGCTTCCCCCACAACCCCACCTGCACCTGCGTGGACCTGGAGTTCATGACCAAGCTGGTGGAGTTCTGCCGGCAGCACGAGATCTGGATCGTCCACGATTTCGCCTACGCCGACATGTGCTTCGACGGCTACCAGGCCCCCAGCATCCTCCAGGTGCCCGGGGCCAAGGACATCGCCGTGGAGTTCTTCTCCATGTCCAAGTCCTATTCCATGGCCGGCTGGCGTTTGGGCTTCTGCGTGGGCAATCCCGAGCTGGTCAACGCGCTCACCCGCATCAAGAGCTACCTGGACTACGGCGTGTTCCAGCCCATCC
This sequence comes from Pseudomonadota bacterium, assembly GCA_043805555.1. GTDB lineage: Bacteria > Desulfobacterota > Desulfarculia > Desulfarculales > Desulfarculaceae > JACRDC01. Next base: position 14,567 of record JAZDHW010000242.1, on the reverse strand, counting down.
AGATCGCGGCCATCATCGCCTTGAACGAGGACCAGTCCTGCGTGGGCGAGCTGATGGACGTCTACCGCCACCGCCGCGACACCCTGGTCACCGGCCTGAACCGCGTCGGCTGGCCCGTGGATCTGCCCAAGGGCACCATGTTCCTCTGGGCCCGCATCCCGGACCAATACCGCCAGATGGGCTCGGTGGAGTTCAGCAAGCTCCTGATCCAGGAGGCCAAGGTCGCCGTCAGCCCCGGCCTGGGCTTCGGCGAATACGGCGACGAATACGTGCGCTTCGCCCTGGTGGAAAACGAGCACCGCATCAACCAGGCCATCCGCGGCCTGCGGCGGTTCCTCCAGGGATAAAGAAATAGCGGGGGGAAACCTTTGTGGACATAAAGTTTCCCCCCGCGCCCCCTTTCAAAAAACTGTCCGGATTGCGCTGCGCGTAATCCGGAGGGGGTTGCGTGTCGGCCCCCGAGGGCGTCCGTTGAGCTTGGCGTCCGTTGAGGAAGGTCTAGGATGGACAAGGCGGTCAAGGTCGGCCTGATCGGTCTGGGCACGGTGGGCGGCGGGGTGGCCCAGCTGCTCCTGGAAAAACGCGAGCTGCTGGCCCAGCGCCTGGGCGCGCCGCTTCTGCTGACCAAGGCGGTGGACCTTGACCCGGCCCTGGGCCGCGCGCTGTGCCTGCCCGGCGAGGTCTGCCACCAGGACGTGGCCCAGGTCCTGGACGACCCCGCCATCGACATCGTGGTGGAGCTGATCGGCGGCATCGAGCCGGCCAGGGGCTTCGTGCTGCGGGCGCTCAATGCCGGCAAGCACGTGGCCACCGCCAACAAGGCGCTCCTTGCCAGGCACGGGGCCGAGATCTTCGCCGCGGCCAAGGCCCACGGCGTCAGCGTGGCCTTCGAGGCCTCGGTGGCCGGCGGCATCCCGCTCATCCGCTCCCTGCGCGGCGGCCTGGCCGCCAACCGCCTGACCCGGGTGCTGGGCATACTCAACGGCCCCTGCAACTACATCCTGACCCGCATGTCCCAGGAGGGCGCGCCCTTCGCCGAGGTGCTCAAGGAGGCCCAGGACCTGGGCTATGCCGAGGCCGACCCCACCATGGACATCGAGGGCCTGGACACCGCCCACAAGCTGGCCATCGTGGCGGCGCTGGTCACCGGCTCCCAGCCCGAGCTGAACGACATCCCGGTGCAGGGCATCACCGGCGTGACGCCCCTGGACATCCGCTTTGCCCGCGAGTTCGGCTACCGCATCAAGCTCCTGGCCCACCTGCGCAACGAAAACGGCGCGGTGGAGGCCCGGGTCCACCCGGCCCTGGTGCCGCTGGACCACATGCTCGCCTCGGTGGAGGGCCCCTTCAACGCCATCCACATCACCGGCGACTGGGTGGACGAGGTGCTGCTCTACGGCCGCGGGGCCGGCCGCCGGCCCACCGCCAGCGCGGTGGTGGGCGACATCCTGGATCTGGCGCGCGACATCCGCGCCGGTTGCCCCGGCCGGGTGCCGCCCCTGGGCCGGGCCGACCAGAACGGCGGCCGCCTGGCCGTGGCCCCCCTGGCCGAGGCCACCTGCCAGTACTACTTCCGGGTCATGGCCCTGGACCAGCCCGGCGTGCTGGCCGCCATCGCCCACGCCCTGGGCCAGCACCACATCAGCATCGAGGCGGTGACCCAGAAGGGCCGCCAGAGCGACGGCCCGGTCCCCGTGGTGATGATCACCCACGAGGCACGGGAGGCCGACGTGAGCGCGGCCCTGGCCAAGATCAACGCCCTGGCCGCGGTGGCCGAGCCCACGGTGGTCATCCGCCGCATCTGACGGCGCCGGTTTATGACACAGCATATTTAACGAGGCATGTATCGTGCCAATACTTGACCTTTATAGAAAGAGTAAAGACACCGTACTCGGTTTTAGTATTAATCAAGTTGTTGCCGTTTGTGCAGACGGCAAGCTCTCCGATGGTTCGCCTTGTTCGGCAGAGCTCCGGGAGTATTTAGAAAATGCGCCGACAGAAAAGTTAATTGACTACGCAGAGCAGTGCTTGACTGGTGCTTTTGAGAATAGCGGTTTTGTCCTTCAGGATATCATCAATGAGATCGGAAGGAGGTTGGGGTATAAGGTATCCAACGGATTATACCGAGGAAGAAAAGGAAAGTCTGGACACGATGGCGTATGGCAAGATATCACAGGGCATCATTTGATCGTTGAAGTAAAAACAAGTGATTCTTATCGCGTAAATCTCGATATCATTGCATCCTATCGCTCCAACTTACTCAACGAAGCAATTATTGATAATAATTCGTCAAGCTTGTTGATTGTAGGAAGGGCAGATACTGGTGATCTTGAGTCTCAAGTTAGAGGCTCAAGGCACGCTTGGGATATGAGAATAATTGGAATTGACGCCTTAATCAGACTTGTACAGCTAAAGCAGGAAGGAGGAATGAGCACCGCAGGTAAAATTCATGAAATATTGAGGCCTGTTGAGTATACCAGACTGGATTCAATTATTGACGTTATCTTCGTGACAGTTGAAGACTCAATGCCCGACGATGATGAGCTGGACGAATTATCTCTCGTTACAAAAGCTGTTACTGATGATGCATGTCAGGACATTCAACACAGGCAGGTTAAACCCCCCCAGTCAGTTATCTCAAATGTTAGAAGCAAAATTATTAATCACATCGAAATGAAATATTCAGCTACGTTGATCAAGCAAGGCAGAGCGCTTTTTTCAAGCAGCCACGACGAACTACGTGTTGTTTGTTCAATCTCCAAACGATATGATAATAATAAATATTGGTACGCCTTTCATCCTAGCTGGGACGAATTCCTTCGCGACGGCAAAGAAAGCTTCTTCGCTCTAGGATGTGTCGATCTTAGTGAGGCTTACGTTTTGCCTTATGCCTGGGTTAGCGATAAACTTGATTTATTGCATGTCACCCCAGCAAAAGGAGGCAAAAGCAAGTATTGGCACGTCCATCTTGAAAAGATAAATGATGCGATGCATTTTCACCTTTTCAAAGCAAAACAACTAATTTCCGTCTCTCAATTTCGGGTAGCGTTATGAAGTACCTGATCCTGGTGGGCGACGGCATGGGCGACCGGCCCGTGGCCGCCCTGGACGGCCGCACCCCGCTGGCCGCGGCCGAGACCCCCCACATGGACCGCCTGGCCCAGACCGGCCGTTTGGGGCTGAGCCACACCATCCCGGCCGACAAGAGCCCCGGCTCGGACACGGCCAACATGTCGCTGATGGGTTACGACCCGGCCCGTTATCACACCGGCCGCTCGCCCATCGAGGCCGCGGCCATGGGCGTGGATCTCACGCCAGGCCAGATCGCCTTCCGCTGCAACCTGGTCACCCTGGACCGCACGGGCGCCTCGCCGATCATGACCGACTACGCCGCCGGCCACATCACCAGCGCCGAGGCGGCCGAGCTGATCGCGGCCGTGGACGCGGCCCTGGGCCGGCCGGGGCTCAAGTTCCACCACGGCGTGAGCTACCGCCACCTGCTGGTGTGGGACAACGGCCCCCTGGCCGCGGCCACGGTGCCCCCGCACGACTACAGCGGCCAGGACGTGGGCCAATTCCTGCCCACGGACGGCGAACTGGGACAGGTCTGCGACCTGGTGCGCGCCTCCTGGTCGGTGCTGGCCGAGCATCCGGTGAACCAGGCCCGGCGGGCGGCCGGCAAGAACCCGGCCGACTCCATCTGGCTCTGGGGCCAGGGCACCCGGCCCAGCCTGCCCACCATCCCCGAGCGCTACGGCCTCAGCGGCTTCACGGTCAGCGCGGTGGACCTGGTCAAGGGCCTGGGCATCCTGGCGGGCTTGAAGGCCGTGGACGTGGCAGGGGCCACCGGCTGGCTGGACACCAACTACGCCGGCAAGGTGGCCGCGGTGCTGGAGAATCTCACCGCCGGCGACGACCTGGCGTTCCTGCACGTGGAAGCCCCGGACGAGGCCGGCCACAGCGGCAAGCTGGAGCTGAAGCTCCAGGCCATTGCCGAGTTCGACCGCAACGTGGTGGGCCCGGTGCTGGAAGGGCTGGCCAAACTGGGCGAGCACCGGGTTCTGCTGGTCACCGACCACTTCACCCCGCTGGAGGTGATGACCCACACCCGCGAGGCGGTGCCCTTCGTGATCTGGGACAGCCGCGCGCCCCAGGCCGGCGGCGCAGCCTATAGCGAGGCCGCGGCCGCGGCCACCGGCTGGGTGGTGGACAAGGCCCACGACCTCATCGGCCTGCTCTTGGAGCGCTGACGGGCGGCGGGCCGCTGGATCTGTTGCGCACCCTGCGCCCGCCGTCCGGCGGGCGCTTTTTTTACGCCGGAGGGATGGAAGCATGCACCGGACCGAGCTGCGGCCGCTGATGGCCGACGTGGACGCCATGAACGTGGTCTACTACGGCCGCTACCTTCGCTTTTTCGAGGCGGGCCGCTGCGAGCTGATGCGCGCCAGCGGCCGGCCCTACGCCGAGCTGGAGGCGGCCGGCATGCACCTGCCGGTGACCGAGGCCGGCCTGCGCTACCGCCGCCCGGCCCGCTACGACGACCTCATCGCGGTGGAGACCAGCCTGGCCTGGCTGAAAAGGGCCAGCCTGCGTTTCGACTACCGCATCGTGCTGGTGGACCCGGCCGGGCCGGAGACCGAGCTGGTCACCGGCTTCACCGAGCACGGCTGCATCACCCACCAGGGCAAGGTGGTGGCCATGCCCGCATGGGCGCGCGAGGCCCTGTCCCGGCATTTACGTTCCATATCCTGAAAACCGAGTCAAAAAATGCACTTTGGAGTCCCCACCCTATTGCGGCGCTGAGGGCCAGCGTGCTAAATCTAGGGGAATTTCGGGGCTGTGCCCCGTTCAGTCCGTGGGCGAGATACATAAATGGCCTAGGGAGGATTTCACAGTGGCCAAGGCAAAAACCAAATATGTTTACTTCTTTGGAGATGGCAAGGCCGAAGGCGCGGCCAAAATGAAAAACCTGCTGGGTGGCAAAGGCGCCAACCTGGCTGAGATGGCCAATCTGGGCATCCCGGTCCCCGCCGGTTTCTCCATCACCACCGAGGTCTGCACCTACTACTACGCCAACAAGGAAAAGTTCCCCCCCGAGCTGAAGAAGGAAGTCGAGACCGCCCTGAAGGGGGTCGAGAAGTCCATGGGGGCCAAGTTCGGCGACGCCAAGAACCCCCTGTTGGTCTCGGTGCGCTCCGGCGCCCGCATCTCCATGCCGGGCATGATGGACACCGTCCTGAACATCGGCCTCAACGACAAGACCATCCAGGGCCTCATCGCCAAGACCGGCAATGAGCGCTTCGCCTACGACTCCTACCGCCGCTTCGTCAACATGTACGCCGACGTCGTCATGGGCCTGAAGCCCGAGAACGACAAGGAGGCTGATCCCTTCGAGGTGATCATGGACGAGGTGAAGGAAAAGCGCGGCGTGAAGCTGGACACCGAGCTGACCACCGACGACCTCAAGGAGCTGGTGGTCAAGTTCAAGGCCATGGTGAAGGACCGCCTGGGCAAGCCCTTCCCCGAGGAGCCCCTGGACCAGCTCTGGGGCGGCATCCAGGCCGTCTTCGGCTCCTGGAACATCCCCCGGGCCAAGGCCTACCGCCAGATCCACGGCATCCCCGAGGAGTGGGGCACCGCCACCAACGTGCAGGCCATGGTCTTCGGCAACATGGGCGAGGACTCCGCCACCGGCGTGGCCTTCACCCGCGACCCCTCCACCGGCGAGAACTACTTCTACGGCGAGTACCTGACCAACGCCCAGGGCGAGGACGTGGTGGCCGGCATCCGGACCCCGCAGCCCATCAACCGGGCCAAGAAGGTGGCCAAGGGCGTCAAGACCCTCGAGGACGAGATGCCCAAGATCTACAAGCAGCTGGTGGGCATCCGCAACAAGCTCGAAAAGCATTACAAAGAGATGCAGGACATCGAGTTCACCATCCAGCAGGGCCGCCTGTGGATGTTGCAGACCCGCACCGGCAAGCGCACGGCGGCCGCGGCCATCAGGATCGCGGTGGATATGGTGGGCGAGAAGCTCATCACCAAGAAGATCGCCATCGGCCGGGTGACCCCGGAGCAGCTCGACCAGATCCTGCACCCCATGCTGGATCCCAAGGCCGAGAAGATCAAGATCGCCAAGGGCCTGCCGGCCAGCCCCGGCGCGGCGGTGGGCCAGGTGGTCTTCTCCGCGCCCGACGCCGAGGCCTGGGTGGCCGAAGGCAAGAAGGTCATCCTGGTGCGCGTGGAGACCAGCCCCGAGGACATCAAGGGCATGAACGCGGCCGAGGGCATCCTCACCAGCCGCGGCGGCATGACCAGCCACGCGGCCGTGGTGGCCCGCGGCATGGGCAAGTGCTGCGTGGCCGGCTGCAGCGACATCGCCGTCAACTACTCCAAGGAGCTGTTCACCGCCGGTGACGCCACCGTCAAGCAGGGCGACTGGATCAGCCTGGACGGCAGCAAGGGCGAGATCTACCTGGGCCAGGTGCCCAAGGTGGAGCCCAAGCTCACTGGCGAATTCGGCACCTTCATGAAGTGGGTGGACGAGTTCCGCAAGATGGGCGTGCGCACCAACGCCGACACCCCCCACGACGCCGGCGTGGCCCGGGCCTTCGGCGCCGAGGGCATCGGCCTGACCCGCACCGAGCACATGTTCTTCGAGGGCGACCGCATCGTGGCGGTGCGCGAGATGATCCTGGCCGAGGACGTGGAGGGCCGCAAAAAGGCCCTGGCCAAGATCCTGCCCATGCAGCGCGAGGACTTCATCGGCATCTTCCGGGCCATGGCCGGCCTGCCGGTGACCATCCGCACCCTGGACCCGCCGCTGCACGAGTTCCTGCCCCACACCAAGGCCGAGATCAAGGAAGTGGCCGAGCAGCTGGACGTGAAGCCGGCCGTGCTGGAGCAGAAGGTCGCGATGCTGACCGAGGCCAACCCCATGCTGGGCCATCGCGGCTGCCGCCTGGGCATCGCCTACCCCGAGATCACCGAGATGCAGGCCCGGGCCATCTTCGAGGCCGCCTGCGTGGTCACCAAGGAGGGCAAGCGCGTCTTCCCCGAGGTGATGATCCCCCTGGTGGGCCATGTCAACGAGCTGCGCCTGCAAAGGGCCATCGTGGACCGGGTGGCGGCCGAGGTGATGAAGGCCTACGGCGTGAAGATCAAGTACATGGTCGGCACCATGATCGAGCTGCCGCGGGCTGCCCTGACCGCCGACCAGATCGCCACCGAGGCCCAGTTCTTCAGCGTCGGCACCAACGACCTGACCCAGACCACCTTCGGCCTTTCGCGCGATGACGCCGGCCGCTTCCTGCCCATGTACGTGGCCCAGGGCATCCTGCCCGAGGATCCCTTCGTGTCCATGGACGTGGACGGCGTGGCCGCCCTGGTGGAGATGGGCGTGACCAAGGGCCGCTCCACCCGCAAGGACCTCAAGGTGGGCATCTGCGGCGAGCACGGCGGCGACCCGGCCTCCGTGAAGCTCTGCCACAAGATCGGCCTGAACTACGTGAGCTGCTCGCCCTACCGGGTGCCGATCGCCCGGCTGGCCGCGGCCCAGGCCGCCCTGGAAGGCTAATCGCCTAAGCCCCTTATCCCGCGCCTCCGCCCACCGGGCGGGGGCGCGGTCCTTTTGGCCCGCCGCGCGTCAATAAGCCCTGCCGGCCCGCGCCTTATCCCCGGAGGTCCCCTAGGACTTTGACCGCCGGCCCCCTTGCCAAGGCCGGTGCCAGGCGATACCCTTAAGCGCTTCGTGCCGCCGGGGGATGCGCGCAGTCCCATCGCCGGCCCGGCGGCCTATTGTGGCTTCAACCTGGGAGGGATGCATGCTCCCCATCAAGATCGCGGGCACCGGCTCCTACCTGCCTGACAAGGTCCTGACCAACTTCGACCTGGAAAAGACCCTGGACACCAACGACGAATGGATCGTGCGGCGCACCGGCATCCGCGAGCGGCGCATCGCCCGGCCCGACCAGGCCGCCAGCGACCTGGCCCTGCCCGCCTGCCGCCAGGCCATGGAGGCGGCCGGGGTCGGCGACCGCGACATCGACTACATCATCATGGCCACCGTGACCCCGGACACCTGCTGCCCCAGCGGCGCCAACTGGCTCCAGGCCAAGCTGGACGCGCCCCAGGCCATCAGCTTCGACGTCACCGCCGCCTGCTCGGGCTTTGTCTTCGTGCTGGACGTGGCCATGCGCTACATGCAGGCCGGGGCCGGCAAGACCATCCTGGTGGTGGCCGCGGAGGTCATGAGCCGGGTGCAGGACTGGACCGACCGGGCCAACTGCATCCTGTGGGGCGACGGGGCCGGCGCGGCGGTGCTCAAGATCGAGGAAGGCGCGCCCCAGATCATCGAGAACTACGTGGGCACCGACGGGGCCAACGGCCAGAATCTCCTGATGCCCGGCGGCGGCTCCAAGACCACGCCCATCAGCTACGAGTCGGTGGACAAGAAGCTGCACACCCTGAAGCTCATCGAGGCCTCGGCCTCGGTGCGGGTGGCGGTGTCCCATTTCGCCCAGGCCGTGCGCACCGTGCTGGACCGCCGCGGGCTGACCGTGGCCGACGTGGACCACTTCATTCCCCACCAGGCCAACATCCGCATGCTGCAATCGCTGGCCAACCGCCTGGGGGTGAACTTCGAGGAGAAGTTCGTCATCACCATCGACAAGTACGCCAACATCTCCTCGGCCAGCAGCGCCATCGCCCTGGACGAGGCGGTGCGAAGCGGGCGCATCAAGCCGGGCGACCTGGTCTGCATCACCGTGTTCGGCGGCGGGCTCACCTGGGGGGCCACCCTGATCCAGTTCTAGCCCCGCGCGCCTGCCGACCCGGCAAGGCAACGCCGCCCGCGAGCGACAGGCTCGGGGCGGCGCTTGTTTGGGGGCTAACGGCGGCTCAGCGCTTGGCGGCGGCCGGGCGAAGCAGGCTCTGCATCACGAAATCCCTGAGCTTGGCCTCGTCCAGCTTGCCCAGGCGCTCCTTAAGCACGGCCACCGGCAGCTCGGCCCGGGCCATGGCCTTGTGCCCGCCGGCCGGGCCGATGTCGCCGAAGGCGCGCTGGGCCAGGGCGCCGGCGTTGGTGCGCAGGCCCACGTTGCGCATCACCACGACCAGGTTGTCCCGGTAGATCCCGCTGGCGGCGGTGAAGTCCACGCTGTCGACCTTCAAGAAAAAATCGGCGATCTGCACCAGGTTGTCCGGGCTCTGGCAGGCGCCCAGGTGCACGAATATGCAGTGACGGCGAACCTGGTAGAGCCCCAGGGCCTGGCGCAGCACCTCCAGGTCCTTGAGCCGCATCTCGCTGAACTCGATGTTGCGTAAGACCGCCTGGTTGGCCTTGGGGAACAGGAACTGCAGGGCCGCCACGTCCTCGGCGATGGCCGGACGCTGGAAACCGGCGGTGTCGTTCTTGATGCCGTAGACCAGGGCCGTGGCCAGGCGGGTGCTGGGCTTGATCCCCGCCGCCCGCAGGTACTCGGTCATGATGCTGCTGGTGGCCCCGTAGCGGGGCCGCACGTCCGCGAAAAGGGCCTTGTCGGTGCCCTCGCCCAGGGGGTGGTGGTCGATGATCACGTGCTGGGGCGTCCCGGCGAAGGTCTTGGAATGGTGCGGCTGGCTGTCCACCATGACCCGCTTGCTGAAATCGCCGGGCCTGAGCGAGTTCAGGGGCTCCAGGGGGATGTTGAGCAGGCGGATCATGGCCAGGTTGTCGGGGCGGGTTATCTCATTCGCCCGGGCGATGGTCACGCTGGCCACCCGCCGCCACAACAGGCGCTTGAAGGCCAGGGCCGCGCCCATGGCGTCCGGGTCGGCGGCGATGGAGACCAACACCCGGTCCTCGGGCGCAAACAGGGCCAGGAGCCGGCGCACCTGCTCGGCCATGTTGCGGGGCTTGTTTTTGCTGCCGCGGCTGGGCATGGGCCGGGGCTCTCCGTTTAGGGTTCCAAATTTTTAACTTACCACCACGGGTCGGTCTTTCACAACCCGGTGACGAGCGCTTTGCTTGACGCCTCGTCGCATCCAGTCTAGTATCCGGATATTGGAATATAGCCTGTCGCAGACCGCGGCCGGGCCTGAACCGGGCCCAGCCCCGCAATTATCCCAGGGAGGAGAATCCGCGATGAGTGACAATTTGGATTGGGGTGGCAATCTGACGCCGCTCAAGGTTATGGACCTGACCCTGCGCGACGGCACCCAGTCGCTTTTCGCCACCCGCATGCGCACCGAGGACATGCTGACCGTGGCCGAGATGATGGACGAGGCCGGCTTCTGGGCCATGGAGGTCTGGGGCGGGGCCACCTTCGACTCCATGAGCCGGTTCCTGGGCGAAGACCCCTGGGAGCGGCCCCGCACCCTGCGCAAGTACGCCAAGAAGACGCCCTTCTCCATGCTGCTCCGGGGCCAGAACCTGGTGGGCTACCGCAACTACGCCGACGACGTGGCCAAACAGTTCGTGGACCTCTCCTGCGAGGCCGGCATCAACGTCTTCCGCACCTTTGACGCCTTGAACGACTTCCGCAACTTCGAGGCGGTGGTCGAGCGCATCAAGGCCAACGGCCAGCACTTCCAGGGCGTGATTTGCTATTCGCTGACCGAGCGACGCATGGGCGGGCCGGTCTTCAACCTGGAATACTACCTGGACAAGGCCCGCCAGTTGGAGGCCATGGGCGCCGACAGCATCTGCGTCAAAGACATGGCCGGCATCATCGCGCCCTACGACGCCTACAACCTGATCAAGGCCCTCAAGGCCCAGTGCCGGGCCCCCATCCACCTGCACAGCCACTACACCAGCGGCATGGCCTCCATGACCATGCTAAAGGCGGCCGAGGCCGGCGTGGACATCATCGACTGCTGCCTGGCGCCTTTCGCCCTGCGCACCAGCCACCCGGCCGTGGAGCCGATCATCGTGGCCCTGGAGGCCACCCCGCGCGCCACGGGGCTCAGCCTGCGCAAGATGCTGGCCATGGGCGAGGAGCTGGAGAAGATCGCGCCCAAGTACCGCGACTACTGGATGCCCCACCAGATGGCCCCCATCGACACCGGCGTGCTGGTGCACCAGGTGCCCGGCGGCATGATCAGCAACCTGGTCAGCCAGCTCAGGGAGGCCAAGGCCCTGCACCGCCTGCCCGAGGTGTACAAAGAGGTCGCCATCACCCGCACCGAGCTGGGCACCCCGCCGCTGGTGACCCCCACCAGCCAGATCGTGGGCGTGCAGGCCGTCTTGAACGTGCTGTTCGGCAAGTACAAGATGGTCACCAACGAGACCAAGGGCATCCTCTACGGCCTCTATGGCCAGACACCCACCGAGCCCGACGAGACCGTGCGGGCCAAGGCGCTCAAGAAGTACGTCCGCGGCAGCGAGCCCATCACCTGCCGGCCGGCCGACATCCTGGAGCCGGAGCTGGAGCAGGCCAAGGCCCGGGTCAAGGACATCCCCGGCGCGGACAAGTTCGACGTGATGACCGCGGCCATCTACGACATCACCGGCACCCAGTTCGTGCGCATCAAGCACGGCCTGGAGGCCATGCCCGCGGCCATGAAGCCCAAGACCCTGGAAGACGTCAAGGCCGAGGACGCGCTGGTGGCCGAGTGCAAGAAGCAGGCGAAGGAGAAGCTGGCCAAGTAGCCGCCCTCCCCAGCGAGCAGAACCGCGCCGCCCCGGAGACCCCGGGGCGGCGTTTTTTGTCGCCCGCAGGTGGGCCTTGTCATCGCCCGCGGGGCGATGCATTATTTATTAATAAACGCTCTGACGGCAAGCGAAACCTAACCGACATTTAGGAGTTTAAGCCATGCTTAAGGCGAGCATTGAAAAGGCTTTTAACGAGCAAATCAACGCCGAGATGTACAGCGCCTACCTCTACATGTCCATGGCGGCCTGGTGCGAGGGCCTGCAACTCCTGGGCTTCGCCCATTGGCTCAAGGTGCAGGCCCAGGAGGAGACGACCCACGCCCTGCGCTTCTACAACTTCATCTTCGAGCGCGGCGGCAAGGTGACCCTGAAGGCCATCAAGGCCCCGGAGATCAAGTGGGAGACCCCCCTGGCCGCCTTCGAGGCCGTGCTCCAGCACGAGTACCTGGTGACCAGCCTGATCAACAAGCTGGTGGCGCTCTCGCGCAAGGAGAACGACTACGCGGCCGAGAACTTCCTGCAGTGGTTCGTGAAGGAGCAGGTGGAGGAGGAGTCCAGCGCCGAGGAGGTGATCGGCAAGATCAAGCTGGTCAACGAGACCCCCGGCGGCATGTTCATGCTGGACAAGGACATGGCCACCCGGGTCTTCACCATGCCCATCGACGTGACCCTGTAAGCCGAAAGGCGATTAAATACGCGGGCGGGGATAAACCCCGCCCTTTGCTCTTTCCGGTTTTGTCATTGCCAGCAGCAACCCGGCCGGGTTGCGACGCGGCAATCTCTCTATAAGTCTTCAGACCCCGCGGTCGCGCCGGGGCCAGATCAGCTTGTGGAGCTGGAGCTGGAAGCGCGCCTGCAACCGGTCGGCCAGCATCCATTCCACCACCTCCGCCGGCTCCGCCTGGCCGAAGACGGTGGAAAGCAGCACCTGGGTGCGCGCCTCCAGGCCGTTTGCGCGGATCACCTGGCGGGCGTAGTCATAGTCCGCCCGGCCGGCCAGCACGAACTTCACCTCGTCCTTGGCCGCCACCAGCGCCAGGTTGGGCCGGTGCAGGCGCGCAGCCATGCCCGAGCTGGGGCATTTCACGTCCATGATCACCCGCACCCGGGGGTCCACCGGGGCGATATCCAGGGCCCCGCTGGTCTCCAAGAGCACCGTGTGGCCGGCGTCGCACAGGCCCTTGAGCAGCGCCAAGGACCCGGCCTGGGCCAGGGGCTCGCCGCCGGTGACCTCCACCAGGGCCACGCCCTGGGCCGCGGCCCAGGCCAGCAGATCGCTGAGCATATGGGCCTCGCCGCCCTGGCGGGCGTAGACGGTGTCGCACCAGGCGCAGCTCAGCGGGCAGCCGGCCAGGCGCAGGAAGGCGCAGGGCAGCCCGGCGAAGCTGGACTCGCCCTGGATGCTCACAAAGCGCTCGCTGACCATCAACTGGACCATGGCGGCAGCCTAGCACGCCGGGGGCGCGGCGTCGAGCCGGCCGGACGGCCGGGCCGGGCGGGGCTGGCGCGCCTAAATGCTGGCCAAGCGAGCCCTTTCTCGGTTAACATCGCGATCAGGAAGCAACCTCACCCCCTGCGGAGGCAGCCCATGCGCGGCCCATCGTCGCTCGCGACCCCGTCCATTATAGCCATGCTGGCCGTCATCGCCCTGCTGCCCCTCTTGAATGGCTGCGGCGGCGCCCAGGCCACCGAATACTACCGCGACGAGTCCATCAACCGCCTGGAGACCCATCAGCTACAGTTCAGCGGCGACGTCAACGAGTCCTGCTACAGCGACACCATGGTGGACATCAGCCTGCGGGTGAACAACGAGGACACCACCTCGTTCCAGTTCAGCCTGAGCAACAAGACCGCCGAGCCGGTGGTCGTGCTCTGGAACCAGGTGGTCTTCGTTGACGCCTCGGGCAACCGCCAGAAGGTCATCCACCAGGGCCTGCGCTTTTGGGATCCGGTCAGCCGCCTGGAGCCGGTGGCCGTCCCGGCCTTCACCACGGTCAGCGACCTGATCCGGCCGGCCAAGGTGGACTATCGTGACGGAGGCCAGCGCCTGGCCCCCCTGCGCGGGTTGCAGGACACCTCCAACTGGCTGGACCAACGCATCACCATCGACCTGCCCTTGGTCATCTACGGCAAGACCTCGCTCTACCGCTTCCGCATGCACATCGAACAGCCGCCGTTGATGGACGACCCCAACTACGACCCGATGTACGACCCCCTGAACCAGGCGCCGTAGCCGGAGGTTTTTGCTCCCCTTGCTGGGCGATTGACCCGGCTGTGCCGCCGCTCCTAGACTGATCGCAGGCGTTGCATCGCGCTTACACGGAGACGAGCATGGCGCGCGGACGGGTTGGGTGGACGGTGGTCGCCCTGGTTCTGGCCCTGGCGGGCCTGGCCGGGGCCGCGGCGGGACCCGCGGCCGCGGCCGAGGAGGGCCTCCAGGTCAAACTTATGCCCACCGGCGAGGTGGAGCGGCTGACCCAGGTGGTGGCCCGCTTCAGCCGGCCCATGCGCGCCCTGGGGGCCATGGACCAGGCCGCGGCCGACGCGCCGCTGAAGCTGGACCCGGCCCCGCCCGGCGCATACCGCTGGCTGGACCCCCAGACCCTGGCCTACGTGCTGGCCAAGCCGGTGGCCACCGCGCTGCGGGTGCGCCTGAGCGTGCCGGCCGGGGCGGCGGCCCTGGACGGCGCGCGTCTGGCCAAGGCCGTGAGCGCCACGCTTGAGACCCCGGCCATCGCGGCCCTGGAGTTTTTCCCCGCCCCCGGCCAGGCCCTGGGCCCCCGGCCCCGGCTGCGGGTCAGCCTGAACCAGCCGGTGGACCTGGCCGCGCTGGGCGCGCGCGCCCACCTGGAGTGCGCCGGCCGGCGGCGCGCGCGGACCGCCCACGAGCAGCCCCGCGCGCCCAGGATGCCGCCCGGCCCCGAGCGTATGGCCC
>JAZDHW010000241.1:0-17354 GCA_043805555.1 Pseudomonadota bacterium | reverse complement strand
GCCGCGGCCGCGCGGCGCGCACGGCCGCCGGTTGCCGCCCGGCGATTCCTCTGGTATTTTTGGCCCCGCCAACGCGCAAAAGGGCCCGGCGACCTTGACAGGCCGTGGGGCATACCATATATTTGCCTTTCATTTTCGGGAGGTATGCGGGAATGTATGCGGTAATCGCCTCGGGCGGTAAACAATACAAGGTCGAGCCGGGCCAGGTGCTGCGCCTGGAAAAACTGGGCGGCGCGGTGGGCGAGCCCATTGAGCTCAAGCCGGTGCTTTTGGTGGCTGGCGAGGGCGAGCCCAAGATCGGCCGGCCCTTTGTGGAGGGCCAGGTCGCGGCCGTCATCGTTGAGCAGGGCAAGCACCGCAAGATCACCGTGTTCAAGAAGAAGCGCCGCAAGGGCTACCGCGTAAAGCGCGGCCATCGTCAGCCCTTCACAGCCGTGCGCATCGAGGCCATCCAGGCCTAGAACCGGATGGCCTAAGGCGCGGGCAGGGCGGGGCGTCCGCCCGGCGATAAAATTTCCGGCGCGGCGGGCCAACCCCCGGCCGGCAGGGTCCAGCGGGAGAGATCAAGATGGCTCACAAAAAAGCGGGCGGCTCCTCGCGCAACGGGCGCGATTCCGGCGGTCAGCGCCTGGGCATCAAGCGCGGCGACGGTTACCCGGTCAAGGCCGGCAGCATCCTCATCCGCCAGCACGGCACCAAGATCCACCCCGGCCACAACGTGGGCATGGGCCGCGACTACACCATCTTCGCCACCATCGAGGGCAGGGTGAAGTACGAGCGCCTGGGCAAGGACAAGACCAAGGTCAGCGTCTACCCGGTGCAGTAGGGCGGGCCTCGCCCGCCGGCAGACGGCCCCTGCGGCGCGTGCGCGCGTCCGGGCCGTCTCGCTTTTTCTGGCCAAGCCCGCGCATCTGCCTTAGAATCGTGCCAACGGCCGGCCGGGGCCTATCCCGGCGCGGCGGCGGCACATCCACTCCTGCCAGGCGAAATGCCATGCGCTTCGTGGACGAGGCCACAATCGAGGTGGCTGCCGGCGACGGCGGCCGCGGCTGCGTCGCCTTCCTGCGCCAGAAGTACCAGCCCAAGGGCGGCCCCGACGGCGGCGACGGCGGCAAGGGCGGCGACGTGAGCGTGCGCGCCACCGGCCGGGTGGTGACCCTGGCCGACCACAGCTACCTGCGCCATTTCCGCGCCGGCCGGGGCATGCACGGCATGGGCGCGGGCAAGACCGGGGCCGGCGGCGCGGACAAGGTGGTCGAGGTGCCGGTGGGCACCCTGGTCTACGACCTGGAAACCGGCGAGCTGTTGGCCGACCTCAGCCATGACGGCCAGGTCCTGGTGGCGGCCAAGGGCGGCCGCGGCGGCAAGGGCAACCGGCACTTCACCTCCAGCACCCACCGCACCCCCCGCTTCGCCCAGCCCGGCGAGGCGGGCGAGAAGCGCGTGCTGCGCCTGGAGCTGAAGCTCCTGGCGGACGTGGGCCTGGTGGGCCTGCCCAACGCCGGCAAGTCCAGCCTGATCCGGGCCGTGACCGCGGCCACGCCCAAGGTGGCCGACTACCCCTTCACCACCCTGACCCCCCACCTGGGCGTGGCCGAGCTGGCCGACGGGCGCACCATCACCCTGGCCGACATCCCCGGCCTGGTGGAGGGCGCCCACCAGGGGGCCGGCCTGGGCCTGCGCTTCCTCAAGCACGTGGAGCGCACCCGCCTGTTCGTCTACGTGGTGGACCTGGCCGGGGCCGATCCCCCGGCCGACCTGATGACCGTCATGGCCGAGATCGCCGCCTACGACCCCGGCCTGGCCCGGCGGGTGGGCCTGGTGGCGGCCAACAAGCAGGACCTGCCCGTCGCCCGCGAAAACCTGGCCGCCTTCACGGCCGCGGCCCGGGACCTGGACCTGGCCGTCTATCCGGTCAGCGCCCTGAACGGCGCGGGCGTGGCGGAGATTCTCGGCGAGATCGCCCGGCGGCTGGAGGCGGAACCGGAGCCGGCGGACGCCGCCGACGAGGCGGCCCCGGCCAGCGAGGACGAGCTTGGACAGGGCTGAGCTGATCGCGGCCAGCCGGCGGGTGGTGGTCAAGGTGGGCTCCGGCGTGCTGACCGGGGCCGAGGGCCTGGACCGCCGCCGGGTGGGGCTCATCGCCGGCCAACTGGCGCGCCTGGCCAGCGACGGCCGCCAGGTGGTGCTGGTCTCCTCCGGCGCGGTGGCCACCGGCCGGGGCAAGATGGGCCTGCTGGGCGCGGCGCTGACCATCCCCCAGAAGCAGGCCGCCGCGGCCCTGGGCCAGGCCGGCCTGATGCAGGCCTACGAGGACGCCTTCGAGGCCCACGGCCGCCTGGTGGCCCAGGTGCTTTTGACCGCCGCCGACCTGCGCAACCGCACCCGCTGGGACAACGCCCGCAACACCTTCGCCACCCTCTTGGACTGGGGCGTGATCCCCATCGTCAACGAGAACGACACCGTGGCGGTGGCCGAGATCAAGCTGGGCGACAACGACAACCTGGCCGCCATGCTCACCAACCTCCTGGGGGCCGAGCTGCTGGTGAACCTGACCAACGTGGACGGCATCCTGGACGCCGACCCGCGGGAAAACCCGGACGCACGGCGCATCCCGGTGGTGGCCAAGGTGGAGGCCGATCTGCTCAAGGCCGCCAGCGCCCAGCCCGGCGCGGTGGGCCTGGGCGGCATCTTCAGCAAGGTGCGCGCGGCCGACAAGGTGGCCCGCTGCGGGGCCCACACCATCGTGGCCAACGGCACCGTGGACGACATCCTGCAAAAAATCGCGGCCGGCGAGGACGTGGGCACCCTTTTCCTGCCCCACCATTCGCGCCTGACCAGCCGCAAGCACTGGATCGCCTTTGCCACCGCCCAGGCCGGCGAGGTGGTGGTGGACGAGGGCGCGGTGCGCCCCCTGGTGGAGCAGGGCAAGAGCCTCCTGGCCGCCGGGGTGCGCGAGGTGCGCGGGGAGTTCAACGCCGGCCAGGCGGTGCGGGTGCTGGGGCCGGGCGGGGTGATCCTGGGGGTGGGGCTCGTCAACTACGCCAGCGCGGACCTGGAGCGGATCAAGGGCCTCAAGAGCGGGCGCATCGCGGCGCGCCTGGGGCGGCCGGGCGCGGCCGAGGTCATCCACCGCGACGACCTGGTGGTCTTCGACCTGGAAGAGGAAGAAGAAGTCGCCTGCCTGCTGGGCTGATCCCAATCTGCGAGCAAACGTATAGGTTGGCCGCAAAAGCCAGGAATGGCCTTGATCGCAAAATGCTTTGAGCCGACGGGCGCTTGACAAGGGAGATACGCCGATGTCCAGCGAGAAGCTAGCCGAGCAACTGGTGCACGAGCTTTGCCTGGCCGCCCGGGCCGCGGCGCGCAAGCTGGCCGTGGCCACCAGCGACCAGAAGAACCGGGCGCTCGTGACCCTGGCCGAGGCCCTCATGGACCAGGCCCCGGCCCTGATGGCAGCCAACGCCATGGATCTCGACGCCGGCC
This sequence comes from Pseudomonadota bacterium, assembly GCA_043805555.1. Taxonomy (GTDB): domain Bacteria; phylum Desulfobacterota; class Desulfarculia; order Desulfarculales; family Desulfarculaceae; genus JACRDC01. The sequence continues at coordinate 13,868 of JAZDHW010000241.1, read as the reverse complement.
GGGCCGCGGGGCTCGGCAAGGCCATGCTGGACCGCCTCACCCTGAGCGAGAAGGTCATCGCCGCCATGGCCGACGGCCTCAAGGAGGTGGCGCTCTTGCCCGACCCGGTGGGCGAGGTCACCGGCATGTGGCGCCGGCCCAATGGCCTCTTGGTGGGCCGCCAGCGCATACCCCTGGGCGTGATCGGCTTCATCTACGAGTCGCGGCCCAACGTCACCATCGACGCGGCCGGGCTGTGCCTGAAAAGCGGCAACGCGGTGGTGCTCAAGGGCGGCAGGGAGGCCCTCAACTCCAACCTGGCCCTGGCCGAGCTCATCGGCCGGGTGCTGGCCGAATGCGGCCTGCCCGCCGGCGCGGTGGCGGTCATCCCCACCACCGACCGGGCCGCCACCCTGGTCCTGCTGAAGGAAGAAGACCTGGTGGACGTGGTCATCCCCCGGGGCGGCGAGAGCCTGATCCGCTTCGTGGCGATGAACAGCCGCATCCCGGTGCTCAAGCACTACAAGGGCGTCTGCCACCTGTACGTGGACGCCGGAGCCGACCTGGAGATGGCCGAGCGCATCTGCGTCAACGCCAAGTGCCAGCGCCCCGGGGTGTGCAACGCCCTGGAGACGCTCCTGGTGCATCGCGAGGCGGCCGAGGCCTTCCTGCCCCGCATCGGCCGCGCCCTGGCCGACCAGGAGGTGGAGGTCCGGGGTTGCCCGGCCACCTGCGCCATGCTGCCCGAGGCGGTGCCGGCCACGGACGAGGACTGGCCCATGGAGTTCCTGGACCTGATCCTGGCGGTGAAGGTGGTGGCGAACCTGGACGAGGCCCTGGACCACATCGCGCGCTATGGCAGCCAGCACACCGAGGCCATCGTCACCCGCGACCACGGCCGGGCCATGCGCTTTGTCAACGCGGTGGACTCCTCGGTGGTCTTGGTCAACGCCTCCACCCGCTTCAACGACGGCGGCCAACTGGGCCTGGGGGCCGAGATCGGCATCAGCACGTGCAAGCTGCACGCCTTCGGCCCCATGGGCTTGACTGAGCTGACCACCCAGAAGTTCATCGTCTTCGGCGACGGCCAAATCCGGGAATAGACTAAATGACAGCCGCTGACAGCGAACGCGGCCGCCTGGGCATCTTCGGCGGCACCTTCGACCCCATCCACGTGGGCCATCTGCGGGCCGTGCTGGAGGTGGCCGAGGAACTGGAGCTGGCCCAGGTGCTGTTCATGCCCTGCGCCTCGCCCCCCCACCGCAAGGAGACCAGCGCCCCGGCCGGCAACCGCCTGGAAATGGTGCGCCGGGCCGTGTTCGGCCATCCCACCTTCGGGGTCAGCGACCTGGAGGTGGCCCGCGGCGGCAAGAGCTATGCCGTGGACAGCCTGGGCGAGTTCGCCCGGCTCTATCCCGGCCGCGAGCTGTATTGGCTCATCGGGGCCGACGCCTTTTTCGACCTGCACCAGTGGCACCAGCCCCGCCGGCTTTTCGACCTGGCCGATTTCGTGGTCATGACCCGCCCCGGCGCGCCGGGGCGCGATCTGGAGGAATACCTGACCCACTACCTGGACCCGGCCTTCGCCCCGGCCGAGGGCGGCTGGTTGCGCCTGCCGGGCGGGCGCGGGGCCAAGATGCAGACCACCACGCTCCTGGACATCAGCAGCACCGACATCCGCCGCCGGGCGGCCCAGGGCCGCGCCCTGACCTACCTTGTGCCTCCGGAGGTGGAGGACTATATTTGTGACATGAAGCTCTACGGAACCCCGGAAGGGGAGGATTGATGCCCAGCCGACCCCGACAGCGCCCCCAACGCCCCGGCGACCCGCTGACCCTGGCCAAGCTCTGCCTGGCCGCCGCCGCGCGCAAAAAGGCCGAGGACCCGCTCTTGCTTGACGTGGCCGCCCTGAGCGGCTACGCCGACTATTTCCTCATCCTCAGCGGCCGCTCCACCCGCCAGGCCGCGGCCATCGCCGAAAGCATCCAGTCGGTGCTGAAGAAATCCGGCGTCAAGCTCATCGGCGCCGACGGCGTGCGCGAGGGCCGCTGGGCGGTGCTGGATTTCGGCGACGTGGTGGTGCACGTCTTCCACCAGCCGGTGCGCGAGTTCTACGACCTGGAATCCCTGTGGACCGACGCCCCCCGGGTCGAGGCCGACCCGGAGGAGCTGGCCGACTGGCTGCCGCCCGAGGCCGGCCGGGCCGCATTGCTGGAGAGGTGAGGCATGATCAAACCCCGTCCGGTGGCCTTGATAATCCTGGACGGGTGGGGCATAGCCCCGGCCTGCGCCAGCAATGCCGTCACCTGCGCGGCCACGCCCTTTCTTGACGGGCTCTTCGCCCGCTGGCCCCACGCCAGCCTGGCCTGCTCCGGCGAGGCCGTGGGCCTGCCCGAGGGCCAGATGGGCAACTCCGAGGTGGGCCACCTCAACCTGGGCGCGGGCCGGGTGGTCTATCAGGACATCACCCGCATCAACCAGGCCATCCGCGCAGGCCGCCTGGCCGAGAACCCGGCCCTGACCCGGGCCATGGCGCGCGTGCGCGCGGCCGGCTCCACCCTGCACTGCCTGGGCCTCATGAGCGACGGCGGGGTGCACTCGCTGCTCACCCACCTCTACGCCATCATCGCCCTGGCCGAGGCCCAGGGGGTTCAGCGCATCGCGGTGCACGCATTCCTGGACGGCCGCGACACCCCGCCCGACTCCGGCGCGGGCTACATCCAGCAATTGCAGGACCACCTGGCCGGCCACCCGGCGGCGCGCATCGCCAGCCTGGGCGGGCGCTTCTGGGGCATGGACCGCGACCAGCGCTGGGACCGGGTGGAAAAGGCCTGGGACGCCCTGGTGCGGGGCCGGGCGCCGGTGGCGGCCGATCCGGTGGCCGCGGTGCGCGATTCTTACGCGCGCGGCGAGCTGGACGAGTTCGTGGCCCCGACCCTCATCGCCGGGCCGGATGAGGAGCCGGCGCTCATCCGCGACAACGACGCGGTGATCTTCTTCAACTTCCGGGCCGACCGCGCCCGGGAGCTGACCTGGGCCTTCATGGCCCCTGATTTCAGCGGCTTTGACGTAAGCGACCGGCCCCGCCTGGCCGACTACGTGTGCATGACCCAGTATGACGAGAAGCTGGACGCGCCGGTGGCCTTCCCGCCCCAGGACCTCACCGACACCCTGGCCGAGGTGGCCAGCCGGGCCGGCTTGCGGCAACTGCACATCGCCGAGACCGAGAAATACGCCCACGTGACGTTCTTCTTCAACGGCGGGCGCGAGGAGCCCTTTGCCGGCGAGGACCGGGTGCTGGTGCCCTCGCCCAAGGAGGTGGCCACCTACGACCAGAAGCCGGCCATGAGCGCGGTGGAGGTGACCGACGCGGTGCTCGCGCGCATCGCCTCCGGGGACTATGATTTAATCGTGATGAACTACGCCAACGGTGACATGGTGGGCCACACCGGGGTCATGGACGCGGCGGTGGCGGCCATGGAGACGGTGGACGCCTGCCTGGCCCGGGTGGTGCCGGCGCTGCTAAAGGCCGGCGGCGCGGCGCTGATCACCGCCGACCACGGCAACGCCGAGCAGATGGCCGACGCCCAGGGCCGGCCCTACACCGCCCACACCGTGGCCAACCCGGTGCCGGTCATCCTGGCCGACCCCGGCCGGACCGGGGCGGGGCTCGCCGACGGCGCGCTGTGCGACGTGGCCCCGACCCTGCTCGCCCTGCTGGGCCTGGCCCCGCCCGCGGCCATGACCGGCGCCTCCCTCATCCGGCCGCTCCGGGGGTAGCCATCATGCTGCGACGCGGCCTCGCCCTGTTCCTGGTCCTGCTGCTGGCCCTGGGCCTGTGGCCCGGCCGGGCCGCGGCGCTGATCACCCTGGAGGAGGAGCGCAAGATCGGCCGCGAGGCCTACGAAGAGGTTATGCGCGAGATCCCGCTGGTGGACGACCCCGACAGCGTGGCCTACATCCGCTCCCTGGGCCGCCGCCTGGTCGCCGAGCTCCCCGAGACCCCCTTCGCCTACACCTTCCACTTGGCCGACAGCCCGGAGATGAACGCCTTCGCCATGCCCGGCGGCTACATCTTCATGTTCCGGGGCATGCTCACCGCCCTGGACAGCGAGGACGAGCTGGCCGGCATCATGGGCCACGAGATCAGCCACGTCTCCTACCGCCACCTGGCCTACCGCATGGACAAGACCGCGCCGCTGAACATGGCCATGATGGGCGGCATGCTGGCCGGCATCCTGCTGGGCGCGTTGGGCGGCGCGCCCCAGCTCGGCCAGGCCCTGACCATGGGCTCCATGGCCGGCGGCATCCAGCAATACCTGGCCTTTTCGCGCGAGGACGAGGAGCAGGCCGACTACGGCGGCTTCCAGCTCATGACCAAGCTGGGCTACTCCGGCCAGGCCATGGCCCGGAGCTTCAACCGCATCTGGCAGATGGAGCGCATGCTGGGGGCGGACGTGCCCGGCTACCTGCGCAGCCACCCCACCAGCCCGGCCCGCATGGAGCGCATGGACGACATGGTGCGCCATAACCCGCGGCCGGTGATCACCCACAGCAACCAGGAGTTTTTGCGCATCAAGACCCGCCTGATCGCGCTCTACGAGCCGGAGCAGGCCGCTTTCACCACCCTGGCCCGCCAGGTGAAGGAGCGGCCCCAGGACCCGCTGCCCATCTACGGCCTGGCGCTTTTGGAGATGCGGCGCAACCATTTTGAGCGCACCCAGGAGTACCTGGACGCCCTCAACCAGCGCTGGCCCGGCAACCCCCACTACGAGCGCATGCAGGCCAACGTGTGGCTGCGCCGGGGCGAGTTCGCCAAGGCCCGGGAGCTGTTGAAAACCGTTCTCGCCGCCCGGCCCGCGGACCGCGAGGCCCTGCACTCCCTGGGCCAGTGCTATCTGCAACTGGACCAGCCCGGCCAGGCGGTGAGCACCTACCAGCGCGTGCTGCAACTGGACCCCAAGGACGACGAGGCCCGCTACAACCTGGGCCTGGCCTACGGCAAGCTGGGCGAGGAGGGCCGCGCCTCCCTGCACCTGGGCCTGGCCTTCCTGGACCGCCACAACGACCGCTCGGCCCGCTACCACCTGCAACGCGCCCAGCGCGAGCCCCACCTGGACAGCGCCGAGATCAAGCTGCTGGACGACGGCATCGCCCGGCTGCAGGCCTATGACCGCCGCCGCCAGGAGCGGCAGTTGGCCGAGGACCAGCGCCGCCGCGAGGAGGACCGCCGCCGGGAGGAGGACCGCCGCCGCGAGGAAGAGCGCCGCCGCGACCCCCGCGATCAGCGCGACCGCCGCCCGCCCTGGGAGATCGGCCGCTAGCCCCGCCCCGCCTGGTCCGGGCTGTGGCATAAATCATTATTTGATAACAGGCACTTGTGAATAACGGGCCCGGCCCGCGCCGCCCAAGCCCTGCCCAAAATTACCTAGGTAAAAAAAGATTTAGATTATCAGCCAGATATGCCGATAACCCCATTGGCTGGCCAGGCGAAGATGCTATGATTTAAACGTCCCGGCTGGCCGACGCGGTGGCGTTGGTCCCGGCGGTTCGGGGCGCAGGGGAAGGGGGGCAGGCCGGTGCATTTTGGCAGGGTGAGCGGAAGCGGCGACGGCCCCCGCGCCCGCGGGCGCGAGCGGGAGGCCCAGGCCAGCCGCCGCGCCCACGACCCGGATGCGCCCCCCCTGCTCAGGCTCAAACAGCCCAGCCCCGGCGCCTCCCGCCGCCAGGCCCCAGCCATCGCGCCCACCGTGCTCAACGTGAGCCTGCCGCCCCAGGAAGAACTGCTGCGCCGGTTCCTGCGCCCCCGCCAGGCGGTGGACATCATCCTTAACCTGGACCTGGACCAGGACTTCATCGACGTGCGCCACAGCGCCATCGAGGACGTGCTGCAAGGCGGCCGCCTGGTCATGGCCCAGACCGACCCGCCGCTCTTGCGCAGCCATTGCGGACAAATGGCCGAAATCACGCTGCTCTCGCGCCAGAAGGGGCCGGACGGCCCCCAGTGGCTGCGCCTGGGCTATCGCACGCCCATCCGCGAGGTGATCGCCAACCACCGCCTGCGGGCCGGGGTGTACATCCCCGCCATCGTGGTGGACGCGCCCCAGCGCCTGGAGCCCAGCACCGCGCGCATGGCCCCCCGCCTGCCGCTGACCCCGGACATGGACCTGCGCCTGTTCCTGATGCCCCACCGGGTGGAGGTGGCCATCCAGGATCTATCGGCCGGGGGGGTGTTCTTCTCCCACGAGGCCTGGATGAACTTCAACCAGGGCTCGCGGCTGCGCCTGGGCCTGGAGACGGGCAAGCTGTGGCTGGATCTGGAGGGCGACGTGGTGCGCGGCGAGCCGGTGAGCGGCCATCGCAACGGCACCGCAGTGCGTTTCGAAGACCTCGACCCCCAGACCCGGCGCCAGATCAGGCAGCTCACCCTGGAGATCAACCGCCACCTGCACGCCCAGCGCCTGGAGGGCCGCACCGGCGCCGGCGGCCGCGGCCGCCGGGCGGGGCTTTAGCGGCCCTTCTCCGAGGGCCGGTCGTAGTGGCTGAACTGCATGCTGAAGCTGGCCCGGCCCTGGGTGGATGAGCGCAGGGCGGTGGAATAGCCGAACATGGCCTTCAAGGGCACCGAGGCGCGCAGGATGTTGGTGCCGCCCTTGGGCTCCACCTCGTCCACCGAGCCGCCGCGGGAGTTCAGCTCGCCGATCACCTCGCCCATGAACTCCTCGGGCACCACCACCTCCACCTTCATCACCGGCTCCAGCAAAGACGGCTTGGCCTCGCCCAGGGCGCGCTTCAAGGCCATGGAGCAGGCCAGGCGGAAGCCCAGATCGGTGGAGACGCCGGGGGTGAAGACCCCGCCCAGCACGTGCACCCAGGTGTCCACCACCGGGTAGCCCAGCACCACCCCGCTGGTGAGCCCCTCCTCCACGGCCTGGCTCAGCGCGGCCTCCACGCTGGCCGGGACTTCCTCCTCCGGGGCCTGGTTGCGGTAGGAGTTGCCCGCCCCGCGGGGGTTGGGGCCCAGCGCCAGGCGGACGCTGCCGCTCTGGCGGCTGCCGCCCAGCTCGCGGTCGAAGACCTCGCTCACCTCCACCTCGGCGGTGACGGTCTCGCGGTAGACCACCTGGGGCCGGCCCACGTTGACCTTGAGGCCGAACTCGCGGTCCAGGCGGTGGACCAGCACCTCCAGGTGCAGCTCGCCCATGCCGCTGATGACGGTCTGGCCGGTGTCATCGTCGATGCGCACCCGGAAGGTGGGGTCCTCATCGGCCAGCTTGGCCAGGGCCAGGGCCAGCTTGTCCTGGTCGCCCACGGTCTTGGGCTCCACGGCCACGCTGATCACCGGCTCGTAGAGCTGGATGGGGTCCAGCAGGATGGGCCGGTCCTTGAGGGCCAGGGTGTCGCCGGTGGAGGCGCCCTTCAGGCCCATCACGCCCACGATCTCGCCGGCGTGGGCCTCCTCGATGCGCTCGCGCTTGTTGGCGTGCATGCGCAGGATGCGGGCCACCTTCTCGCCCTGGTGCTTGCTGGCGTTGAACACGTCCGCCCCGGCCCTGAGCACGCCGGAGTAGACCCGCACGTAGACCAGCTTGCGCCCCTGGTCCATCTGCACCTTGAAGCACAGGGCGGCCAGGGGGGCGGCGTCGTCGGCCCGGCGGCGCTCGGCCTCGCCGGTGTCCGGGTGGATGCCCTCCACCGGCGGGATGTCCAGGGGCGAGGGCAGGTAGCTGACCACCGCGTCCAGGACCGGCTGCACGCCCTTGTTGCGCAGGGCGCTGCCGGCGAAGACCGGCACCAGCTTCAGGCCGATGCAGGCCTGGCGGATGGCGGCGACGAGGTCCTTGACCGGGACCTCCTCCTCGCCCAGGTACAGCTCCATGATGGCGTCGTCGGTCTCGGACACGGCCTCAAGGAGCGCGGTGCGCCCCGCGGCGGCGGCCTCGGCCATCTCGGCCGGGATGGGCCCGCGGGTGTAGGTCATGCCCTGGTCGGCCTCGTCCCAGACCAGGGCCTCCATGGTCACCAGGTCGATGACGCCCTTGAACTGGTCCTCGGCCCCCCAGGGGATGGTCAGCGGCAGGGGGTGCGTGCCCAGTTTTTTGCGCATGTGCCGGAGCACGCGCTCGAAGTCCGCGCCCACCCGGTCCATCTTGTTGACAAAGGCGATCTTGGGCACCCGGTAGCGGTCGGCCTGGTGCCAGACCGTCTCGGACTGGGGCTCCACCCCGCCCACCGCGCAGAAGACCGCGATCACGCCGTCCAAGACCCGCAGCGAACGCTCCACCTCGATGGTGAAATCCACGTGGCCGGGGGTGTCGATGAGGTTGAAGCTGTAGCCGTCCCACTGGCAGAAGGTGGCGGCGCTGGTGATGGTGATGCCGCGCTCCTGCTCCTCCTCCATCCAGTCCATCACCGCCGCGCCGTCGTGCACCTCGCCCATCTTGTGGGTGCGGCCGGTGTAGTAGAGCACCCGCTCGGTGAAGGTGGTCTTGCCCGCGTCGATGTGGGCCATGACGCCGAAGTTGCGCGTCTTCTTGAGCCGTGCCTCGCCGGCCATGCTGCCTGCCTTCGCTGAGCCGGCCCGCCTCCCCCGGTGGTCCGGCGGCGGCGGTCGGCATGGTGTGGGTGTCAAACGCGACAAGGCCGCCTCGAAAAAACGCGGCGGCTATAGTATTTATACGCCAGAGCCCACCCCTGTCAACCGGCGGCCCGGTGGCCGCCGCCGCCGGAGGGAACCCCGCATGGACCCCGCCCCGCGCCTTGTCGCGCTGTATGAGCGCCTCTACGCGGCCTACGGCCCCCAGCACTGGTGGCCGGGGACCACGCCCCTGGAGATCATGGTGGGCGCGGTGCTGACCCAGAACACGGCCTGGACCAACGTGGAGCGGGCCATCAATAACCTCAAGGCGGCCGGCGCGCTGGACTTCGCCGCCCTGCGCGCCCTGGCCCGGCCCGCGCTGGCCGGGCTCATCCGGCCGGCCGGCTACTATAACCTGAAGGCGGGCCGCCTGGGCAACCTGCTGGATTTGCTGCACGGCCGTTTCGGCGACGACTGGCGGACGGTATTCGGCCTGCCGCTCATTGAGGCCCGGGACCTGCTGCTCAGGGCCAAGGGCGTGGGGCCGGAGACGGCCGACGCCATCCTGCTCTACGCCGGGGGCCGGCCCAGCTTTGTCATCGACGCCTACACGGTGCGCATCCTGCACCGTCACGGCCTGGGCCAGGGCCTGGACTACCACGGCCTCAGGGCGCTGTTCATGGCCGGGCTGCCGGCCGAGGCGGCGTTGTACAACGAGTACCACGCCCTGCTGGTGCGCCTGGGCAAGGAGCAGTGCAAGAAAGGGCAACCCCGGTGCGAAGGCTGCCCGGCCGCCGGCTGGTAGGCGCCCTGGCCGATCGGCCCCAGGCGGCCCTTGCCCTCCGGCAAAATGACGTGGTAGGTACTAGGCACTCGACCTGCTCCCGGCCGAATGGCCTGCCAAGCGCGAGGTGACGATGCCTCTATTCGATATCCGCACCATGGCGCTGACGGTAGCCATCCTTTTTTTCGTGCTTTCCGCCTACCTGGCCCAGTTCAGGCTGACGCGCCCCTCCTTGCCCGGGGTGGGCCGATACGCGCTGGGCTGCCTCTTTTGCGGACTGGGCATGGTGCTGCTGCTTCCGCGCGGCCTGGCCCCGGACTTCATAACCGTGGTGGTGGCCAACGTGCTGCTGGGGCTCTTCTCCACCATGGTCTTCCTGGGCCTGGCGGAGTTCCTGGGCCACCCCAGCCGCGCCTGGCCCCATGTCCTGGCCATCACGGCCTTGGCCGTAGGCCTGGCCCTGTTCACCTACGTATGGCCCAGCACCAAAGTCAGGGTGGTGCTCATCTCCCTGGTGGGGGCATGTTACACCCTGACCCAGGCCGGGCTGCTTTGGCGCTTCTCGGCTCCGGTGGTCGGCGGGCAAAATTGGGCCCTGTTCTGCTTCACCTTTGTCATGGGCCTGGTTTTTCTGGCCCGGGCCGGCTACACCGCCTTTATCGAGCAAAACATGGGTGACCTGATGCAGGCGGGGCTGGTCCACGGCCTGACCTTCCTGGCCTTCATCCTGGGCGGGCTCCTGGTCATGATCGGCCTAGTCTTCCTGGCCGTGCAGCGCCTGGAGCTGGAAGCCCGCCGCGCCCGCGCCGAGGTGCACCAGCTCAGCGGGCTGTTGCCCATCTGCTCCAGTTGCAAGCGCATCCGCGACGACCAGGGCTATTGGCACCAGGTTGAGGCCTACGTGCGCGACCACAGCGAGGCCGACTTCACCCACGGCATCTGCCCGGACTGCGTGCGCCGGCTCTATCCCGAGGTGGCCAGCCAGGTGCTGGAGCGCAAAAAGCCCTCCGGCGGCCAGGCGGGATAAGCCGTCCCGGTTAAAAGTCCTGCCAGGAATTGTATGTCGGCGGCGGTTCGTCGGGCGCGGCCAGGGGGCAGGACCCGTGAACCCATCCTTCCATGGGCATCAAGGTGCCGTACGCCCGAACATGGTGCCAGGGGTGGTTGAAGTACCTGCCGGTGAGTTGGCACAAGGAATCCTGGTTCGTTCCCAGCGGTTCATCCACCAAGTGCGGACAATTCCAGCAACCCTCAATGTACAGGTAGCGCTGGTGATGGTCGCCGGGACCGGGCAGCGGGCATTTGGGATGCACCCAGCCGTCCGGCGGCTTCTCGGAGAAATCCAGGCACAAGGTCTGGCAGTATGGCCAGTCGCCAGGTCGAGGGGAAACGAATTGCCGGCACTGCCGGCACCCCTGAAAGACGACCAAGCGGTATCTGATTTCCCCATCCCTTTCCATGATAATCGCCTTTATTCCAAACCGAACTCGCCCCGCAGCCGGCGCGAAAGCTCCCCCACCGCCGCGAAGGCCTGCTCCACGGTCTTTTCGCGGTCGGGGTTGACTAGGCAGCAGGTGGCCGGGGAGAGCAGGCTGCGGCTGAGCAGGAAATCCCGGTCGATGCCGGCCCGGGCCAGGCTGTCCCACAGGGCCATGAGCCGCGCGGCCAGCTCGTCCAGGCCCTGCCTTGCGAAGTTCTCGGTCTGGGTGGGGATCATGCCCCAGATGATAACCCCGCCCCGGTCCAGGTAGCTCCGGATGGATTTCACGTAGGCCACGAAGCGCTCGCCGTTGCTGTACATGTCCAGGCTCAGCACCTCGATGTCCAGGCCCAGCAGGAAGTCCCAGTCCGGGTTGCCGCACAGGTGCACCCCCCGCGGCCGCTCGATGTAGCTGAAAAACGTCTCCAGGTCGCGCCGGGCCGCGGCGTCGCCATAGCCGCTGATCCCGCTGAACACGAACTGCAGGCCGGGCTCGTCGATGAACATGAAGGCGTTGGGGTTCTTGGCCAGAAGCCGGGCGAGCTGGGCGTTGACCCGCTTGGCCATGAACTCCAGCAAAAAGGGCCGCACGTTGTCGTCGAAGATGATGGGCCGGTCGTTTTCGTCTTTCACGTTGAAGCCGAAGCTGATGGGCCCCTCCAACTGGCCCCGGATGGCCGGCCGGCCGGACAGGTCCAGCTTCAGGAAGCGGGGGTAGACGGCCGAGTAGTCGTCGGTCACGTCGAAGTAGGCCGGGTCGTCCCAGTGGGCCAGGCAGTCCTCCAGCTCCAGGGCGAACTTGCCGGAGTCGAAGGACAGGCGCTGGTTGGCCAGATCCAGCACCACGCCGGGGAAGTGCTCGGCCGCCTGCACGTACATGTCCTCAAAGTAGCTCAGGTGCGGCAGTTGCGGCCAGAAGGGTATGTCCAGGCCCAGCGCAAGGGCCAGGGCGCGGCCGGCGTCGGCGTGGGGCATCACGGCCATGGCGGTGGTGAGCAGGTTGCCGGGGATGGGCATGGCGGCCTCCGGGTTCAGGGCGTGATGCGCACCAGGATGGCCCGGGTGAGCCAACCCACCAGGAAGGGCAGGGCCAGGCTGGCGGCGATGCGCGAGAGCGCCAGGCGCCAGCCCAACAGCGGGGCCTCGAAGACCAGCAGGCGGTTGACGCCCAAGAGCGACCAGGCGGTGATGTAGGCCATCATGGGGGCCACGCCCGCGCCGGCGCTAAGGAGCGCGGCCACGATGGGGAACTGCACGAAGGGCCCGCCGGGGGTGAGCGCGCCGGCCACGGTGGCCACCAGCAGCCCGCGCCAGCCCGACTGGTCGCCCATCCATTTGACCATGGCCGCCTGGGGCAGCACCTGGCTGACCATGCCGGCGGCCAAAAAGGCCAGGACCAGCACCGGCAGGATGTTCAGGCCCATGGCTCCGCCGGCCTTGAGCCCGGCCAGGACGATCTCCGGCCCCCGGCGCCAGGCCACAAGGGTCAGCCCGGCGGCCAGGGCCAGCATGATCCAGAAGGTGGCGTCCATTTTCTTCCTTGGCGGCAAGGGCGCGCTCCGATCCGGGTTCAATGGGGGCGGGCCCCCGTGGCTCAATGATAACAGCCTCGGGCCGGGCCTGGCCAGCCGCCGCGGCCGGCCTCCCCCGGCCGGGCCTTGCTTCCGGCCCCAAAGCTGGTAAAACCTAGCCATGCGCCGGCCAAGGGGGCCGGCTGGTCCACCTTTGCCTCGGGATGGCCGGCATGGTTCGCAAAAGCCTGCATCCGTTGCTGCTGGCCGGTCTGCTGCTGGGCCTGGCCTGCCTGGCCGGCCCGCCGGCGGCCCGGGCCGAGACCGTGGCCCTGCCGGTGACCATCGACTACCCCCTGCTGCGCCGTCTCATCGCCGAGCAGTCCTTCAGCGGGCCCGGCGAGAGCGCCGTGGTGGCCGACGAGCTGGGCGGCTGCACCCGCATCGTGCTCAGCCAGCCCCAGGTCAGCCCGGAGAGCGGGTTCTTGCGCTTGCGCTGCGCGCTCACCTTCCGGGTGGGGGTGGGCCTGGCCGGCAAGTGCCTCAAGCCGGTGGATTGGCACGGCTTCATCGAACTGGTTCAGGAGCCCCACCTGGCCCCCGGCACCTGGCAATTATCCTTCACCACCCTGGAATCGCGCCTGTTTACCGCCGAGGGCGAGCCGGCCAACCTGGCCCAGGCGGTCTGGGACCTCATCAAGACCCGCGTGCACGCCTACCTGGACCGCCGCACCATCAGCCTGGCCCCGCCGGTCAAGGAGCTGGGCAAGTTCCTGCCCCTGGTGGTGTATCCGGAGAATCGCGGCCGGGTGGACGCCTGGCTGAGAAGCTTGCGGCCGGGGCGCATCCAGATCCGGCCCCTGGACGTGCGGGTGGAGCTGATGATGGAGGTGCAGCCCAGCCCGCCCAGCGCCGAGGAGCGCCTGAGCATCAGCAAAGACGAGCTGGACCGCTTCACCGGGGCCTGGCAGAGCTGGGACGCCTTTTTGGTGCGCTGGATCGAATACCTGGCCCGCGAGCCCCTGACCCCGGCCGAGCGCCGCCTGCTCCTGGAGACCCTGCTGGAGGCCCGCTATCGCTTCGTGCAGGAGCTGAACCAGCCCACCCCGGCCCACCGCGACATTGTGCGCGAGCAGTTCGTGGTGGCCTGGCAGCGCCTGAGCCCCATCCTGCACCGCCGGCTCAAGGGCGACGAGCAACGCGGCCCCCTGAGCTACCTGGCCTTCTTCACCGCCGGCGACGCCCTGGAGGCCCTGGACAAGCTGGGCCCCACCCTGGGGGTGGACATCAGCCACAACGGCCTGGTGCGCCTGGTGCGCCTGATGGAGGACCAGGAGCTGCCCGGCCTGAGCCTGGACTACGGCTTCGGGGTGGACGAGAAGCTCCGCCGCGACCTGGGCCTGGGCCCGGCCCCGGACGAGTCCGGACCGGCCTTCCACCATGACTACCTGACCTGGCCGCCGCCGCCGCCCGCGCCCGCGCTGGTGGACCCCCTGGCGCCGCTGGCCCCGCCCGCCGCGCCGGCCGGGCCGGCCG
>JAZDHW010000240.1:0-4141 GCA_043805555.1 Pseudomonadota bacterium | reverse complement strand
GGGCCGGCGGGGGCGGCCGGGCCCGGTTTGGCCTGCTCGGCCGCCGCGGCGGCCTTCTTCTGCTTCTCGGCCTCGGCCGCCACCCTGGCCTCGGCCGCGGCCCTGGCCGCCGCCTCCACCGGGTCCACCCGGTGGGCCAGGGGGCCGGGATGGGCCTTGGGCTTGACCGGCTTGGGCGGCAGGTCGAAAAAGGCCTCCAGCACCTGGCGGGCCACCGGCGCCGCGTCGCTGCCGCCGTGGCCGCCGTGCTCCACCACCACCGCGACGGCGATGGTGGGGTCCTCGGCCGGGGCGTAGGCCACGAACACGGCGTGGTTCTTGTACTTCCAGGGCAGGTTCTCCTCGCGGCCGTAGAGCTTCTCGTGCTTCAGGGCCACCACCTGGGCGGTGCCGGTCTTGCCGGCCACGGTGATGCCGGGCAGGCGGGTGGCGCTGGCGGTGCCGCCGGGCTCGTTGACCACCGCCACCAGGCCCTGGTGGATCAGCTCGATCTGCTGGGGCGACAGCGGCACCCGGCTGGAGAGCCCCGGCGGCTCGGGCACCGGCTCGCCGCCGTCGGGCGGGGTGACGGCCTTGACCAGGGTGGGGGTGACCAGGCGGCCCTTGTTGGCGATCACCGCCACCATGCGGGCCAACTGGATGGGCGTGGCCAGGTTGAAGCCCTGGCCGATGGCCACGCTCAAGGTCTCGCCCTCCTGCCAGGATTCGCCGAAGCGTTTTTTCTTCCAGGCGTTGTCCGGCACCAGGCCGCTGGCCTCGCTGCCCAGCGGCACCCCGGTGGGCCGGCCCAGGCCGAAGGCGCGGGCGTGCTTGGCCAGGCGCTCGGCCCCCACCCGCAGCCCCACGCGGTAGAAATAGACGTCGCAGGACTCGCGGATGGCCCTGTGCAGGTTGACGTTGCCGTGGCCGCCCTTCTTGAGCGCCCAGCACTTGTAGGTGCGCCGGCCGAAGGGGATCTCGCCGGGGCAGACGATGTTGGTCTGGGGGGTGATGACACCCTCGGCCAGGCCGGCGGCGGCGGTGACGATCTTGTAGGTGGAGCCGGGCGGATACAGGCCGCTGATGGCGCGGTCCTTGAGGGGGTGGAACTCGTCGTTGGCCAGGGCCTCCCAGAGGCGGTTGCTCATGCCGGTGATGAAGTTGTTCTGGTCGAAGCTGGGCGCGGAGTAGAGGCAGTAGACCTGGCCGTTCTTGGGGTTAAGGGCCACCACCGCGCCCACCTCGTCGCCCAGGGCCTTGGCCGCGGCCTCCTGCACCTTCAGGTCGATGGTCAGTTGCAGGTTCTGGCCGGGCTGGGCGTCGACCTCCTCGAGTAGCTTCAGCTCGCGGCCCATGGCGTCCACCTCCACCTGGCGGGCGCCGCGGCGGCCGTGCAGCACCCGCTCGCGGGTGCGCTCCAGGCCGTAGCGGCCCACGTAGTCGCCGATGCGGTAGAGGGAGCGGGGGGCCTCGGCCAGCTCCTGCTGGTTGATCTCGCCCAGATAGCCGATGACGTGGCTGGCCAGCGTGGCGTTCAAATAGGCCCGGCGGTACTCCACCAGCACCTTCACCCCGGGCAGCTCGTAGCGGAAGGTCTCCAGGATGGCCAACTGGTCGCGGTCCAGGTGGGACCTGAGGCGCAGGGGCTTGAAGGGCGGCGCGCCCTTGGCCGCCTCGCGGGCCTTGTGCAGCTCCTCGGGGGTCACGCCGATGAGCTTCTCCAGGCGGTGGGCCAGCTCGTCCCAGTCGTCCACGTCCTCGGGCACCACGGCCAGGGTGAAGGCCGGGCGGTTGTCGGCCAAAAGCCGGCCCTGGGCGTCGAAGATCAGCCCCCGGCTGGGCGGCACGTCCACCAGGCGGATGCGGTTGTTCTCGCTGAGGTTGCGGAAGTGGTCGCCCTGCAGGAGCTGCAGGTACCACAGGCGGCTGATGAGCACCAGGAAGGCCAGACCCACCAGGATCCCGGCCAGGAAGATGCTGCGCCGGGCCTCGGGGGCCTCGGCCGGCTCGAAGATGCGCGAACGGGCCATGGGCTGGGGGCTCATGGACCGCTTGGCCTTTTTTTTCTGCTGCTTTTTTTCCTTGGCGAAAAGCGGCTTCACGATCCCACCCGCCCGGCCAGGCCGCTCAGGCCCCGCAAGAGGCGCACCAGGGCCTCCAGCAGGGCGAAGAACACCGGGGCGGTCAGGGCCGAGAGCACGGCCTGGGCCGCCAGCACCAGGGGCAGGTTGGCCGGCAGCAGGTGTTCGCGGGCGGTGAGCATCAGGCCGCCGATCACGGTCAGGTGCAGCACCAGGCTCATCACCGCCACCGCCAGCATCTGCAATGGCCAGGAGTTGATCTCCAGCTTGCGCTGGGCGATGGCGCACAGGCAGACCACCAGCACGCAGGCGGTGAGCTGCAGGCCCACCACCCCGCCGCTGATCAGGTCGGAGAGATAGCCCAGGATCACCGCCGCCAGCCCGGCCGCCCACAGGGGCAGGCGGAAGCCGGCCGAGACCACCATCACCACCAGGGGCATCAGCTTCACCGGACCCAGCGACCACCAGGTGAACATGGTGGCGGCCAGCACGTCCAGGAAAAAGCCCAGGGCCAGGGTGGCCAACAGACGGGGCAGGGGGGATTCTTCGCGCTTGGGGAGCATGGGCCGCTTCGATCCGCTGCCTGCGGGGGTGGAGCATCTGGCGGAGGCAAGCGCCCGCCGCCGGACACGATCAAGACACGGACACCATCAATATATAGTATGCGGGGCCCGGCTGCACACCCCGGGCAACGGCCAAGTTGGGTTCAAGCCGTCTCCACCCGGTTGCGGCCGGCCTGCTTGGCCCGGTAGAGGGCCTCGTCGGCCGCGTTGATCAGGCTGGCCGGATCCGCGGTCAGGCCCGGCGCCAGGCTGGCCACGCCCAGGCTCACCGTGAGCACCGGCTCCACGCCCGAGGCGCGGTGGGGGATGGCCAGGGCCTGCACCTGGCGACGCAACTGCTCGGCCAGGCCGGCGGCGGCCCTCAGGTCGGCTCCCGGCAGCACCAGGGCCAGCTCCTCACCGCCATAGCGGACGGCCAGGTCGCCGGGCCGGCGGGCGGAGGCGGCCAACACCGTGGCTACCGCCTGCAAGGCGCGGTCGCCCTGCACGTGGCCGTAGGTGTCGTTGTACTGCTTGAAGCGGTCCACGTCCAACATGACCAGGGACAGGGTGTGGCCCTCGCGGGCGGCGCGGCGCCATTCCTCGGCCAGGTGCTGGTCCATGGCCCGGCGGTTGGCCAGCTCG
The DNA here is from genome assembly GCA_043805555.1 of Pseudomonadota bacterium. Classification (GTDB taxonomy): domain Bacteria; phylum Desulfobacterota; class Desulfarculia; order Desulfarculales; family Desulfarculaceae; genus JACRDC01. The sequence continues at coordinate 894 of JAZDHW010000240.1, read as the reverse complement.
GTCAACTCGTCGGTGAGCGAGAGATCCTCGTAGACCTCGGCCGCGGCGCGCAACTGGCCCAGGCCGTCGTCGATGCGGCGCACCATGGGCCGGAACACGAACCAGCCCACGGCCGCCAGGCCCAGCAGGGTGATGCCGTCCAGGACCAGCTCGGCCTGGCGCAGGCTGTCCACCCGCTCGCGCGACTCCTGGGCGTAGAGGAAGACCAGGCGGTCCATCAGGGGCAGGTAGTTGTCGCCATGGTCCAGGATCCGGGGCAGCATGGCCATGTCGGTCCGGCAGTCGTCGTTGGTCTTGATCAGGGCCTGGGCCGCCTCCAGGATGGCGCGGCGGCTGTCCTCCAGGCGCTCCAGCAGGGAGCGGGTCCGGGAGCTGGACAGGGCCCTCAGGCCCAGGTCGGGGTCGCCGTTGACCAGGCCCTGGTGCACCCGGTCCCATTCGTTCACGGCCCGCCGCAAGCGCTGGCAGGCCTGGCGGCGCCGGGCCACCTCCTCGCCTTTGGCCGCCAGCAGGGCCTCGCGGCTGATGGTCATGTAGAGCACGCGCTGGCGGCCGGCCAGGTTGAGGGTGCGGGCGTCGTCCTCCTGGCGGTCCAGGTAGGCCGAGGCCACCAGGTTGCCGCCCGCCACGATCAGGCCAATGGCCATCAGGGCGACCAGGTAGGTCAGGGTCAGGGCCCGAGGGCTGAGGTACTTGGGCTGGGTCATGTTAATCCTGGTGTGGTTCGGCCAAAGCAGAAACCCGGCGGGTCTGGCCTAGGAGCCTGTCGGAGTAATCCTCCGACAGGCTTCCGGGCGGGCCATGGACGGCCCGCCCGGAATGGCGCCAAATTAATTTTTGGCGCCATTCCGAGAACTTGCCAAAATTCACTTTTGGCAAGTTCCAAGAGGAGAA
>JAZDHW010000239.1:0-10601 GCA_043805555.1 Pseudomonadota bacterium | reverse complement strand
CTGGCGACCGCGGCGGCCGCCGCGCTGGCCGGTTGCGTTGACCGCGCCCCCCGCCGCCTGAGCGCTGGCGAGGCCGCGCCGGCCGCGCTCATCCAGCCGCTCATGCTGGGCGCGAACCTTTGCGCCTGCCTGGCCGCCTGGGACCCGGCCCCGGACCCGGCCAAGCCCCGCGCCGAGGCCTTCCTGGCCGCCCTGACCCCGGTGCTGGAGCTGTGGCTGGGCCGTTGCAACCAGGAGAAGTTCACCGCCGACATCCTGGACGAGACCCCCATGCCGGCCCTGATCCAGGACACCGACGGCCTGATCAAGGTCTGGAATCCGGCCATGGCCGAGCGCACCGGCTGGGAGGCCGGGCGCATCATCGACCAGGGCGACTACATCCACTCCATCCCCTTCTACTACATCCGCCGGCCCATGGTCTGCGACCTGATCCAACTGCCCGACCCGGTCTGGGAGGCGGTCTATCCCGAGTATCGCAGTGAGCGCAACGGCCTGATAAGCCTTTCCTATTGCCCCAACCTGCCCGGCGGGCCGATCTATTTCCGGGCTTACACCACCCGGCTCAAGGACATCAACGACCGCTACGTGGGCGCGCTGGAGTTCATCCAGGACGTGACCGAGGAAAAGGTGGTGGAGAAGGAGCTCAGGCGCTCCGAGTCGCTCTACCGCACCGTGACCGACTTCGCCGGGGTGGGCATCCTGCTCTTCAGCCGCGCGCGCATCCTGCGCTACAACAAATACGTGGAGCAGCTCATCGGCAGCAACCCGGACCGCGCCGGCGTGGACAAGCTCATCGGGCTGATCCTGCCCGACGACCGCCAGGAGGTGCAGCGCCATTTTGACCAGCTCTTCGAGAACCCCTACCAGACCACCCAGTTCGAGTTCCGGGCCAAGCTGGGCAACATGGTCCACACCTTCCGGGGCTTCGCCGGGGTGCTGGACCTGGAGGATCAGGTCACCATCCACTTCATCTTCGACGACATCACCCGCCAGAAGGAGCTGGCCGAAAAGGCCCGGGTCAACGAGCTGAAGCTCTACCACGAGGACCGCCTGGCCTCCCTGGGCGTGATGGCCGCCGGCATCGCCCACGAGCTGAACCAGCCGCTGAACACCATCCGGGTGGTGACCGAGGGCATACTCTACGGCATGGAGCAGGGCTGGCCCCTGATCGAGCCGGAGCTGGGCGAGGAGCTGAAGATGGTGGCGCGCCAGGTGGGGCGCATGAGCCAGGTGATCCAGAACATCCGCGATTTCGCCCGCAACGAGCAGACGCCGGCCAACCAGGAGCTGGACATCAACCTGGCGGTGGAGAACGTTTTCTCCATGATCGGCCGCCAGTTGCAGGCTCGGGGCGTGCGGGTGGGCCTGGTGCTGGACCGCGAGCTGCCGCTCATCACCGGCAACCTGCACCGCCTGGAGCAAGTGATCATGAACCTGGTGGTCAACGCCCGCCAGGCCCTGGAGGAATGCGACAAGCCCCGCCGCGAACTGGTGGTGCGCACTGGCAGAGCCGGGGACGAGGTCTTCGTGGAGGTGGAGGACAACGCCACCGGGGTGCCGGAGGACATGGCGCTGAGGATCTTCGACCCCTTCGTCACCACCAAGGAGGTGGGCCAGGGCACCGGCCTGGGCCTGTCCATCAGCAAGTCCATCGTCAGCGACCTGAAGGGCGACGTGAGCTTTTGCAACAACCTGAAGGGAGGGGCCACCTTCAAGGTCAACCTCCCGGCGAGGGCATGATGGGCCTGGCCATACTCCTGGTGGACGACGAGCAGGACGTGCAGGTGAGCCTGTCGCGTTTCATGACCAAGCTGGGCCACCGGGTGGAGTGCGCCTCGGAGGCGGCCGAGGCCCTGGCCAAATTCCACGCCGCCCAGTTCGACGTGGTCATCAGCGATATCCGCATGCCGGGCATGGACGGCCTGGAGCTTCTGCGCCGCCTCAAGCAGGTGCAGGCCTCGCCGGTGGACGTGATCGTCATCACCGGCCACGGCGACATGGACAACGCCATCAGCGCGCTGAAGTTCGGGGCCTTCGACTATCTGCGCAAGCCCATCGACGTGCGCGAGCTGGCCGTGACCCTGGAGCGCATCGCCGAGCTCAAGCGCCTGCGCCACAACTACCGCGCCCTCAAGCGCGAGTTCAAACAGCGGGTGGAGGAGAAGACCCAGGCCATCCGGGGCGAGGCCGAGCGCCTGCGCCAGGCCTATCTCCAGGAGGTGGGCCTGGGCGAGCTGCGGATCTTCTCCGGCGCCATGCGCGCGGTCATGGACCTGGCCCAGAAATACGCCGAGGACGCCACCCTTCCGGTGCTCATCACCGGCGAGAGCGGCACCGGCAAGGAGCTGATCGCCCGCTATGTGCACTACAGCCAGGCCCTGGACCCCCTGCGCCCCTTCGTGGCGGTCAACTGCGGGGCCATCTCGCCCCAGCTTTTCGAGGGCGAGTTCTTCGGCCACGAGGCCGGGGCCTACACCGGGGCCACCACGAGCGGCCAGCGGGGCAAGCTGGAGGCGGCCCACGGCGGTACGATCTTCCTGGACGAGATCGGCGAGATGCCCGCCGGCCTGCAGGTGAAGCTCCTGCGCGTGCTGGAGGACAGCCGCTTCTACCGGGTGGGCGGCACCAGGGAGGTGGCCATCGAGGCACGGGTGATCAGCGCCACCAACAAGGACCTGGCCGCCGAGACCGAGGCCGGCCGCTTCCGCACCGACCTCTACTACCGGGTCAACGCCGGGGCCATCCGCATCCCCGCCCTGCGCGAGCGCAGCGATGAGATCCTGCCCTTTGCCCTGCATTTCGCCATCCGGGCCGCCAAGCGCCGCGGCCGGGAGTTCGGCGGCTTCACCGCCGGGGCCCAGCGCATGCTGGCCGAGCACCCCTGGCCCGGCAACGTGCGCCAGCTCAAGAACCTCATGGAGCGCCTGGCGCTCTTGGGCCCCCTGGAGGGCGTGACGGCCGCGGATCTGCGCCGCCTGGACCAGGACGGCCTGGCCGCCGCCTGCCCGGCTCCGGCCGGAGCCCCGGCGGGCCCGGACCTGCCCCAGGGCGGGCTGGACCTGGAGGCCATGAACCGCGACATCCTGACCAAGACCCTGGCCCGGTTCCAGGGCAACCAGACCAAGGCCGCCCAATACCTGGGGCTCTCGCGCCGGGTGTTGCAGGGCCGGCTGAAGAAGCTCAGCGACTAGCCCGTCCCGGCGCCCCTGCCCCATCCGGTGCACCGACCGGGGCAGCCCAACGGCCCCGCCCCGCCCCGCCGGGGACAACCCCCTGCAAATCAAGGCCAATTACCAAGCGCATCGCCGGCATGCCTCTTGCTTTGTCTGGACTCGTGCCCTCAGCAATGAACGCGGCTTGGCCCGCCCCCGCCGGGGCGGCCGCGCCGGCGGCGACGACCGGAACCATCGTACGCGCGGCCCGGACAGCCCCCTGCGGGCGTCCCGCCCAGCCCGCAGCATCGGCCAAGGAGAAAGACAGCGATGAACCGCAAACCCAAGCCCGATTTCGAACGCTATCTGAAGACCCTGCACTGCGAGGAAGCGGACCGGGTGCCCCTGGGCGACTGGCACGTGGACCAGCGGCCCAAGGAGGCCTTCCTGGGCCGCAAGATCGTCACCATCCCGGACATGATCGACTTCTGGTACACCGCCGGCTTCGACTACATCACCGCCAGCGCGGGCATCCTGGAGCCGGTGCGCGCCCCGGAGGGGCTCACCTCGGGCAAGGAGCAGGTCTACACCGAGTACGGCGACGTGGTGGACCGCGAATGGGCCCACGAGCACGAGGGCATCATCACCAACTGGGAGCAGTTCGAGAAATACCAGTGGCCCAGCCCGGACGACTATGACTACGGCAAGTGGGGCGAGTTCGACAAGCTGCTGCCCAAGGGCATGAAGGCCATCCTGCTCTTGGGCAAGATCTACACCCCGGCCTGGATGTACATGGGCGCGGAGACCTTCTTCAACGCCCTGGAGAACAACGAGGAGCTGATCGCGGCCATCTTCGAGAAGATCGGCAACATCCAGTTCGAGGTCTTCCAGCGCGTCATCGAGCACGCATGCGTGGGCGCGGTGATCAACCCCGACGACGTGGCCCACAACACCGGCCTCTTGGTCCACCCCCGCCACCTGCGCAAGTACCTGTTCCCCTGGTACAAGAAGATGGGCGACATCTGCCGGGACAAGGGCCTGGGCTTCGTCTTCCACTCCGACGGCGACTGCACCGAGGTGATGGAAGACCTGATCGCCTGCGGCTTCCACGGCTTCAACCCCATCCAGCCCAACGCCATGGACATCGTGGAGGTCAAGAAGCGCTGGGGCGACAAGCTCTGCCTGATCGGCAACCTGAACCTGGACTCCACCCTGACCCTGGGCACGCCCGAGGACGTGCGCGCCGAGGTCTTTGAACGCATCCGCACCATCGCCCCCGGCGGCGGCTACATGGTGGCCAGCTCCAACTCGGTCACCGACTACGTGCCGCTGGCCAACATGCGGGCCATGTTCGACGCCTGCTTTGAGTTCGGCCAATACCCCATCGACCTGTCCGAGGGCGCGGTCAAGGGCAAGGTGTGGAAATACCAGGGCAAGGGCGCGCCGGCCCAGTCCGCCGAGGAGCCGGCCGGCCTGGCCGAGTTGGACGTGCAGCCCTTTGTGGAAGCGCTTCTGGCCAACAAGGTGCAGGCGGTGATCGACCTGGTGCAGCAGAGCCTGGACGCCGGGGCCACCATCCAGCAGATCATCGGACAGGGCCTGATCCAGGGCATGACCGTGGTGGGCCAGCGCTTCCAGCGGGCCGAGATCTACATCCCGGAGATGATGCTGGCCGCCAAGGCCATGGCCCAGACCCTGGAGCACTACGAGGGCCTCATCGCCGGCGGCGGCACCGGCCAGCCGGCCGGCCACGTGGTCATCGGCACGGTCAAGGGCGATTTGCACGACATCGGCAAGAACCTGGTCATAATGATGCTCAAGGGCCAGGGCTTCACGGTCAAGGACCTGGGCGTGTCGGTTCCGGCCGAGGCCTTTGCCAAGGCCGTGGCGGCCGAGAAGCCCCAGATCGTGGCCTTGAGCGCGCTTCTGACCACCACCATGGTGCAGATGAAATCCACTCTCGACGCCCTGACCGAGGCCGGCCTGCGCGGCCACGTCAAGGTGATCATCGGCGGCGCGCCGGTGACCCAGGCCTATGCCGAGCAGATCGGGGCCGACGGCTACGCCTACGACGCGCCCGGCGCGGCCAAGCTCTGCAAGACCCTGGTGGTCAAGTAAGCCAGACCCGAACCCGGTCCGCCGCCGCAGAGGGGAAAGGCGGCGGCGAACCGTAGACGCTGACTCACGCATTGCGGTGAAAATGGCGGGCCGGCCCGCCGCGAGTAGGGATAGGCAGCAAACGTCACGCAAGCAAGGGAGGGACTCAATGCCTCGCAGGAAATTCGGGGTCTTTTTGACTAGCGTCCTGGCCGCGGCCTTCATCCTGGGCGCCACCCTGGCCCAGGCCGCCGACATGCCCAAGCTCAAATGGCGCATGACCACCAGTTGGCCCACCGGCATTCCGCTCTACACCGACATGGCCGAGCTGTTCGCCAAGACGGTGGGCGAGCTGACCGGCGGCCAGTTCAAGATCCAGGTGCTGCCCGGAGGCGCGGTGGCCCCGGCGCTGGAAGTCACCGACGCGGTGCAGAAGGGCATCGTGGAGATGGGCCACCTCTGGCCGGGCTATGACATCGGCAAGGACGCCACCGCGGCCATCATGGGCGGCTACGCCGGCGACATGGAGTCGGCCGCGGCCCTGCACTGGCTCTACGTGGGCGGCGGCGACCAGCTTTGGCGCGAGTGGCGCCAGGCCAAGTTCGGCATCATCGGCATGGCCTGCGGCATGCGCCCCACCGAGGTCTTCCTGCACTCGCACAAGGCCATCCGGACCCTGGCCGACTTCCAGGGCGCCAAGATCCGCACCGTGGGCGCCTGGGCCGAGATCCTGCCCAAGCTGGGCGCGGCGGTCGTCTCCCTGCCCGGCAACGAGGTGTTCCCGGCCCTGGAGCGCAAGGTCATCGACGGCACCGAGTGGGCCACCCCCGGCGAGAACGTGATCAGCGGCTTCCACGAGGTGGCCAAGTACATCATCGTCCCCGGCAGCCATCAGCCCAGCGCGCCCTTTGAGCTGGAGATCAACAAGGCCAAGTGGGACAGCCTGCCCAAGGAGTATCAGGCCATCATCAACTTCGCGGCGGCCTACACCACCTTCATGAGCTGGGCCAAGATCGGCGGCCTGGACATGAACGCCATGGAGACCTTCAAGAAGAAGGGCAACGAGATCATCTTCCTGGACTCCGAGACCCAGGCCAAGATCCACCAGCTCGGCAAGGAGTGGGCGGCGGAGAAGGCCAAGGGCAACGAATGGTTCAAGAAGGTGTTCGATTCCAAGAACACCTTTGAGAAGAGCTGGGACGGCGTGAGCAGCACCCGGTACTTCAGCTTCAACCGCTAAAGTCCGCCCAAGCTGCGGCCGGGGCTCCGCGCGGGTCCCGGCCGCATCAACCCTGCCCGGAGTCGTCCCCATGAAAGCACTGGCAGCCCTGTTAGGAGTCATCGACAGGTTGAGCCAGGTATCGGGCAAGCTCACCGCCGCCCTGGCGGTGCCCATGGTGGTATGCCTGGTCTACGAGGTCTTTGCCCGCTACCTGTTCAACGCTCCCACCATCTGGTCCTATGACGTGACCTTCATGATATACGGCGCGCATTACATCCTGGGGGCCGCCTTCACCTATCATGTCAAGGGGCATATCCGCATCGACGTCTTCTACAACCTGTTCCCCGAGAAGCTGCGCACCATCATCGACCTGGTGGCCTACGTCATCATCATCATCCCGGTGACCTACATCCTGGCCATCAACGCCTTCGACATCTTCAAGGATGCCTGGATCAGCAAGGAAGTGAGCCAGTACTCGCCCTGGATGCCGGTGCTGTGGCCGGTGAAGGGGGCCATGTTCATCGGCTTCATCCTGCTTTTCCTCCAGTGCGCGGCCGACTTTGTCCGCACCGTGGTGCTGGCCGTGAAGGGGGAACAGATATGATCGACGCCCTGCTCAACTCCGATTATTTCGTCATGCTGATGTTCGTGGGAGTGCTGTTGTCCCTGTTCATCGGCATTCCGGTGGCCTTCGCCCTGATGGGCATGTCGCTCATATTCGGCTACATCGGCTTCGGCGACGCCATCGGCCCCATGCTCATCCGCCGGGTGTGGGACGCGGTGACCAACTACATCCTGGCCGCGGTGCCCTTGTTCGTATTCATGGGCTCCATCCTGGAAGCCAGCGGCATTGCCAAGAAGCTGTTCGACGCCATGATCCAGCTCACCGCCGGCCTGCGCGGCGGCCTGGCCGTGGGCACGGTGCTGATGTGCACCATCTTCGCGGCCAGCACCGGCATCATCGGCGCCTCCGAGGTGGTCATCGGGCTCTTGGCCATCCCGGTGCTGCTCTCGCGCGGCTATGACCGCAGCCTGGTCTGCGGCACCATCTGCGCCGGCGGCAGCCTGGGCACCATCATCCCGCCCAGCGTGGTCATCGTGGTCTACGGCCCGGCCGCCGGCCTGTCCGTGGGCCGGCTGCTGGCCGCGGCGGTTATACCGGGCCTGATGCTGGCCGGCATTTACGTGCTCTACATCCTGATCCGCTGCTACCTGCGCCCCCAGGATGGCCCCGGCCTGCCCAAGTCCGAGCGCACCGCTACCTGGAGCCAGCGCCTCAAGGACACCGTGGTGGCCCTGCTGCCGCCGGTGCTGCTCATCTTCGCGGTGACCGGCACCATCCTGCTGGGCTGGGCCGCGCCCACCGAGGCCGCCGCCCTGGGCGCCTTCGGCGGCGTGATCCTCTGCGCCGTCTACGGCCGGCTCACCCTGCGCACCCTGGTCGACGGCTGCGTCACCACCCTGCGCATCACGAGCATGATCATGCTGGTCCTGACCGGCGGCATGATGTACACCGGCGTGTTCCTGGGCATGGGCGGGGCCGAGGCGGCCGAGGGCCTCCTAAAGGCCGCCAACCTGGGCCCTTGGGCCACCCTGTTCCTGTTCCTGGGCCTGATCTTCGTCGCCGGCTTCATCCTGGACTGGATCAGCGTGCTGCTCATCTTCGTGCCCATCTGCGTGCCCATCATCACCAAACTGGGCTTCAACCCCATCTGGTTCTCGGTGATGTTCTTCATCATGATCCAGACCAGCTACCTGACCCCGCCCATGGCCCCGGCCATCTTCTACCTGAAGGGCATCGTGCCACCGGAGATATCCACCAACGACATGTTCCGCGGCGTGATCCCCTACATCGGCCTGCAGGTGATCGCCATGGCCCTGATCCTGACCTTCCCGGACATCGCGCTGTGGCTGCCGGAGTACCTGATGGGAGGCGGCTTCAAGTAGGCCCGCCAAAACTCGCGCCGGCCGCCCCGGCGCATCGATGACCAACCCGCGGGGGCCGGCCGCCCAGACCGGCTCCCGCGCCCCGCGCAACAACCCAACCCGTCCCAACCCGGGAGAGACCCCATGACCCGCAAAGAGCGCATCCTGATGGCCGCCCGCGGCGAGATGCCCGACCTGCTGCCCTATGTGCCCCGCTTCGACCTCTGGTACAACGCCAACTCCTACCTGGGCGCCCTGCCCGAGCGCCACAAGCACCGCGGCCACGACGAGATCGCCCGGGCAGAGGGCTGGGCCATCCACAAGGTGGTGCCGGAGCTTCTGAAGGTCACCGACCCCGAGGAGAACCTGCACCGCGCCCTGGGCTTCTATTCGCTCAAGGAAAACGGCTACTGGGTTCGCTTCGACGACACGGTGCAGATCAGCGTGACCCGGGAGCCCGGCCTTACCAAGGTGCGCTACGAGACCCCGGTGGGCGTGATCAGCGTGCGCGAGGTCATCACCGAGGAGATGCGCCGGGCCGGCGCCTCCATCACCTGGGTGGACGAGCGGCCCATCAAAACCCCGGCCGACTACAAGACCTTGGCCTACATGTTCCGCCACTGCACGGTGACCCCGGACTACGCCCGCTACAAGGCCTGGCAGGACTACATCGGCGACGACGGCGTGGCCGTGATGATGGGCAGCTTCAGCGCCAGCCCCATCCAGCACATCCAGCGCGACTTCCTGGAGGCCACCGAGTTCTTCTATCACTACAAGGACCACCACCGGGAGATGGCCGAGCTGGCCGAGAGCCTGGAGGGGGTCTACGACCAGCTCCTGGCCGTGGTGGCCGATTCCCCGGCCGAGGTGGTGCTCTGGGGCGCCAACTACGACGACATGATCACCTACCCGCCCTACTTCGCCAAGGAGATCAGCCCCTGGCTGCAAAAGGCCTCGGCCGCCCTGGAGGCCAAGGGCAAGATGCTCGTCTGCCATTGCGACGGCGAGAACCTGGGGCTCATGGACCTGATCCGCGACTCGGGCATGCACATCGCCGAGGCGGTCTGCCCCGCGCCCATGACCAAGGTGGCGGTGGAGGACTACTACCGCCACTGGGGCGAGAAGCTGACCATCTTCGGCGGCATCCCCCAGAGCCTCTTGAGCGAGGACACCGCCAGCCGGGAGGAGTTCGAGTCCTACCTGGACCATTTCTTCAAGGCCGTGGCCCCGGGCAAGCGCATCATCGTGGGCATCGCCGACACCACCCCGCCCAACGCCGACTTCGAGCGCCTGGTGCGCCTGGGCGAGCGCATCGAAAAAGAGGGCCGCCTGCCGCTGACCGCCGGCGGCTTCAGCCCCCTGGGCGATCGTGGCCTGGCCGCGGCCGCGGCCCGGGTGGCCCCGGAGTCCCTGGGCGAGGAGGCGTATAAGGTCGTCCAGGACGACGTGCTCCGTGGCGATCACGTGGGCATCGTGGCCCACGTCAAGGATCTGCTGGCCAAGGGCCTGGCCGCCGGCGACATCCTGAACCGGGGCATGATCGCGGCCATGGAGGTGATCGGGGCCGACTTCAAGGCCAACCGGGTCTTCATCCCCGAGGTGCTGCTCTCGGCCCGGGCTATGAACGAGGCCCTGGTGGTGCTGGAGCCCCACCTGGCCAGCGGCGACAGGGCCCATTCGGGCAAGGTCCTCATCGGCACCGTGCGCGGCGATCTGCACGACATCGGCAAGAACATGGTGGCCACCATGCTGCGCGGGGTGGGCCTGGAGATCAAGGACCTGGGCATCAACGTCAAGGTGGAGGCCTTTGTCGACGCGGTGGTGCAATACCAGCCCGACGTGCTGGCCCTTTCGGCGCTACTCACCACCACCATGCCCGAGATGCGCAAGATCATCGAGGGGCTCACCGAGAAGGGCATCCGCGACCGGGTCAAGGTGATCGTGGGCGGCGCGCCGGTGAACCATACCTTCGCCCAAAAGATCGGGGCCGACGGCTATGCCCACGATGCCGGCGAGGCGGTGGTGCTGGTCAAGGACATCCTGGCCCAGCGCAAGTAAACTAAGTGTGTGTCGGAGAAAGCCATCCATGGCTTTCTCCTCTTGGAACTTGCCAAAAGTGAATTTTGGCAAGTTCTCGGAATGGCGCCAAAAATTAATTTGGCGCCATTCCGGGCGGGCCGTCCATGGCCCGCTCGGAAGCCTGT
>JAZDHW010000238.1:0-10557 GCA_043805555.1 Pseudomonadota bacterium | reverse complement strand
GTCCACCACCACCACCCGGCAGGCGGCCGTCCGGGGTTTTTCCGGCGAGAGACTGGTCCAGGCCGCCGGGTTCAGGCCCCGGCGGCCGGCCTCGGCCAGCCAGCGCGGCGCGCGCTCGATGTGGCGCGGGGCCACGGCCAGCACCGCGCCGGGGCGGGCCGCCAGCACCTGGGCGAAGGCCTCCAGCAGCGGGGCCTCCTCGCCCGTGCGCACCGAGCCGGCCACCAGGAGCGGAGCCCCGTTCAGGGCCAGGCGCGCGGCCGGCGCGGCGGTCAGCTCCTGACGGGCTTTATCCATGAGACCCGCGTACTTGGCGTTACCGTCCACCCGCACCCGCGCCTCCGGCGCGCCCAGGGCGATGGCCCGTTCGGCGTCGGCCGGGCCGATCATGGATAGCCGCGAGAAACGCCCCAGGGCCGGGGCGATGAGCGGCCGGGCCTTTTGGTAGCGCGGGAAGCTGCGCGGGCTCAGGCGGCCGTTGAGCATGAGCAGCCCCACCCCCCGGCGTTGCAGCCACCAGAGCAGGTTGGGCCAGATCTCGGTCTCCAGGCAGGCGAAAACCTGGGGCCGCAGCTTGGCCGCGGCGGCCAGCACCGGCCAGGGCAGATCCAGGGGAAACGGCGCGATGCGCGCGGTCAGGCCCAGGGTCTCGCGAGCCTTGGCCAGGCCCAGCGGCGTGGTGGCGCTGACGGTCAGGTCCACCTCGGGCAGGATGGCCTTCAGCTCGGCGGCCACGGCCGCGGCCACGCCCACCTCGCCCACGCTCACCGCCTGCAACCAGACCCGGGGGCCCGCCCCGGCCGGGGCCACCTGGCGATAGAGGCCCAGGCGGGGGCCGATCTGATCCCAGCGGCCGGCCAGGCCCAGGCCCAGCCGCGCCGTCGGCAGGGCCACGCCGGCCACGGCGCAGGCGGCCAGGTTGTACAGGGCCAGGCTGGGGTTCATGGGCGGAGCGCTCCGGGCGGATGGCGGCAATGGAAACGGCGAAGGCTGGTCAATGCACACGCACCCCGCAATCGCGCAGTCTTGAATTGGTTGTCATTGCGAGGAGCAACCCGCCAGGGTTGCGACGCGGCAATCTTCCATTGTCGTTTTTCCGGCAAAGATTAAGACGGGCGGGGATAAACCACGCCCGCACTTTTGGCTTTTGGTGAAAGCAACGCAGCCGCCATCAAGGTGCGATCATGCCCTTCCAGGGCTTCAAGGGGTTATAGCCAGCGGGCCGGCCCCAGTCAAGCCGGGCGCACCAGCACCTTCAGGCTGCCGGGGGTGCGGGCGGCCTGAAGGGCGGCGCTCAGCTCGGCCAGGGGGAACTCGGCCGTGATCAAGGGCTCCACCGCCAGCCAGCGGTTCTGCAAGTAGCTCAAGGCCAGGCCGAGGTCGCCGCAGCGGCTGCCCATGAGGTTGATCTCGTTGACCACCAGCGCGGCCAGGTTCAGGCTGCCGGGCCGGTGGCTGGTGGTCTTGGCCACGATGGTGCCCTCGGGGCGCACCAGGCCCAACGCCAGTTCCAGGCCTTCGGGCCGGCCGGTGGCCTCCACCACCAGGTCGAAGCCGCCCAGGCCGCGGGCCAGCTCGGTCAGGTCCTCGCGCTCGGCCAAGAGCGCCCGCACGCCCTGGGCGGTGGCAATGTCCAGCTTGGCCTGGTGGCGGCCGGCCAGGATCAGGCCGGGCGCTAGATGCCGCAGGCCCAGGGCCACCAAGAGGCCCAGCTTGCCGTCGCCCAGCACCAGCACCTTGTCGCGATTGGTGATGTGCACCTGCTGGCCGATCTCCAGGGCCGCGGCCAGGGGTTCGGCAAAGACCGCCGCGCGGTCGGCCACGCCCTCCGGCACCCGGCGCAGGTTGGCCATGGGCAGCAGCACGTACTCGGCCAGGGCCCCGTCCCAGCCCTTGATGCCCAGGGCCTTGCGCTGGGCGCAGTGGCGGGCGTCGCCGCCAAGGCAGCGGGCGCAGACGCCGCAGCCGATGTTGATCTCCCCCACCACCCGCAGGCCGGTCAGCTCCGGCCGCCCCGGCGCGAACGCCACCCGGCCCACGAACTCGTGCCCCGGCACCCCGGCGAAGCCGTAGTAGCCGGCCAGAAGCTCCAGGTCGGTGTTGCAGATGCCGCAATAGTCCACCCGCACCAGGGCCTGTCCCGGCGCTGGATTCGGCGTGGGCAGGCTGACCAGGCTGGCCCGGCCCTCGGCGAACCAGGCCGCGGTCATGGCGGCGGGGGCGGCGGGGGCGGCGGTGGCGAGGGGGTCGGCGGCCACGGCCTACTCCTCCGGCAGCACGGTGACGATCACCGAATTGGTGAGGATCTTCTTGAGCACCACGTGGTAGATGCGCCCCTCCAGGCGCAGGCGCACGTCGCCGCCGGCCCTGAGGCGCATGCCCTCCTCGCGCCCGCCACCCAGGACCTTCACCTTGATGGCGGCCTGGAGGCGGTCGGCGGATATCTCCTCCAAAATCAGCACCAGGCGGCCGCCCAGCACCAAGACGGCCTCGTCGCGGTGCAGCACCCGGCTCACCGCGCCGGGGACCTCCACCGGCGCGGCGGGGCCCAGGCCCCGGGAGGCCAGGCGGGACTCGGCGTCGCCCAGGCGCTGCTCCAGGCGCTGGTTCTCGGCCAGAAGCCGGTTGGCCCGGCTGGCCTCCGTGGCGGCCTGGCGCTGGGCCTCTTGCAGATCCGGCAGCAGCTCGCGCCGGGCCAGGTCATAGCCCAGGCCCACCAGCACGGCGGCCAGCACCAGGGTGACGATCCATTGGGTGGCAGGTCGCTGCAACAAATCCATGCACAGGCCCCCTTAGACCTGGGCCACAGCCTACGCCGGAGCGGGGGATCGCGTCAATCCAGGGGCGGCCCCCAGAGCCGGTGCAGGGCGCGGAGCGAGGCCCAGAGATCGCCCTCGCGGTGGGGCTCCAGGGTCAGGATGGGCCGGCGGGCCAGGTCGTTCACGCGCTGGCGCAAATACGCCCAGTCCACCGCCCCCACCCCCGGCGGCAGATGCTGGTCCACCCCGCCGAGGTTGTCGTGCAGGTGCATCTCGATCAAAAACGGCGCGCAGGCCTCCCACCACTCGGGCAGCCTGGCCTTGGCAAAGGCCAGCACGTGGCCCACGTCCAGGCAGAAGCCCACCGCGTCCGCGCCGAAGCGCCGGGCCAGTTCGCGCCGGGCGGCCAGGAGCAGGGCCGGCTCGGGCTCGAAGGTGTTTTCGAGCGCCAGGCGGCAGCCGCCGACGGCCAGGCGGGAGACCACCGGGGCCAGGGCCTCGGCCAGGCGCTCGGCGTAGACCTCGGCCGGCCGGTGCAGGCGTTCGTCATAGCCGGTGTGCATCACCGCCTGCACGGCCCCCAGGGTGACGGCCCAGTCCGCCGCGGCGGCCAGGCGCGCCACGGCCAGGGCGCTCACCTTGGGGTCGGGGCTGCCGGCCACCAGGTCGCCGAAGGGCAGGTGCACGGTGATGCGCCGGCCGGCCAGCATGGCCTGGGCCCGGGCCAGGTCGGCCTCGCCCAGGCTGTCCAGGGCCAGGTGGTCGATTCCCACCTCGAAATTCATGGCCGGCGCGGCCTCGGCCAGCACCGCGTAGCGGCCCAGCAGGTCGCGCAGGGGCAGGTTCACCTGCACCTTGGGCAGCCAGTCCAGGCCCAGGCCCTCGCGGGCCGCGGCGCAGACCGCGCCGGCGGCGGCCTCCGGCTGCCCGGGCAGGACGCCCTCCGGGCCCTGGGCGCCATAGCCCAGCACCGGGCAGGGCAGGGCGTCCAGGCCCTGGGGCGGGCGCTCCTCGGACCCGCCCAGCCAGACGCAGGCCTTGGGGCGCAGGTCCAGGGGGCAGGTTTCCAGGGCCTGGTGCAGGTCCGGCTGCGGGCCGAGATTGAGATCCGGCCCCGGCTGGCCGGGCGCGCCGGGCTCGCCGATGGTCAGGCAACTGGCCCGCTCGGCCAGCACCTCCAGCAAGGGCTCGGCCGCCCCGCGGGCCGCCGCCGAGCCGCACACCCAGATTATGTCCCTGCCCTCTGCCATGCCCGCGCCATCCTTTCCGCCCCGGCTTTGACGGGCCGGGCGGCTTTTGGTAAACACTTGCCAGGCGCCGGCGGTTGCCGCGCCACCCTTATTCTGAACCCGTCGCGGCCAGGGCTCAACCCGGCCGCGGTTCGGGCGGGAGGTTTTCCCATGCCCCCCATCGCACTGGAGGTCAGCCCGGCGGTCCAGGCGGCCTGGCAGCAGTTCCTGGTCTCCACCCCCGCCGCCCGCCTCAAGGAGGCCGGGGTGCTGGGCGACTGGGTGATCCTGGGCTTCCTGTCCAACGTGGAGCGCTTTTTGGAGCAGGGCAACCCGGACGTCACCCTGACCGCGCCGGAGGACCCCATCAGCCGCGAGGCGGCCCAGGCCCGGCGCAAGCTGCCCAAGAACCAGCGCCGGGTGCTGCCCATGTTCAACGAAAACGACCGGGTGACCGTGGCCGAGATCAGCCGGGTGCTGGGGCTCACGCCCGCCGACGGCCAGGCCCTGGTGCGCCAGTGGCTGGCCGAGGGCTTTTTGGCCCCCGGCCCGGAGCGCGACGGCCAGCCCACCCTGGTGCTCAGCCCCACCTGGCTGGAGTACAACCTGGCCGCCAACCGCCCCAGCCTCAACGTGCCGCGCATCCCCCACCTGATGAAGCCCATCAAGCCGGGGCCCAAGACCCGGCTCTAGGCCGGCCGGGACGGTGGCGGGGGCAAAACCAAGCCCCCTCACCCCACCCTCTCCCCCGCCGGGCGGGGGCGAGGGTGAAGGCCCCGCCGCGCCGCGCCGGTTCGCCAGGCCATCCTGCCGATAGCTGTCATTGCCAGCAGCAACCCGGCCGGGTTGCGACGCGGCAATCCTCCGTTGTCATTCCCAGCTAAAGAGACAACGGAAGATTGCTTCGCTGCGCTCGCAATGACGGCCATTTCCTCATAAAAACTGGGCGGGGATGACCCCGCCCAGTCGTTGCGCAGCAAAAATCTGCTTCGTCTAACGTTGGTTAACCCCAGGCGGCCAGGCCCAGGGCGTATTTGGAGCTGAGGTGGGGGTGATAGGGCACCACCCGCACCTTGACCCCCAGGCGGCCGGTGTAGCGGCAGTCCACCTGGCCGCTGAAGGTGAAGACCCCGTCCCGGCCGCCCTCCACCGCCATGCCCTCGGTGGCGCGCTCGGCGAAATTGCCGTCGGCGTTGAGCGGGCCGAAATAGATGTCGCAGGACACCTCCTGGGGGGTGAGTCCGCCCAGCTTCACCCGGGCCTTCACCTGCAGGGCGTCGCCCCAGGTGAGCGCCATGGGGGCGGGGCTGGTCACCTCCTGCACCTCCACCTGGCTCCAGTTCTCCATGATGCGCCGGGACCAGGCCCCCAGTTCGCGGGCGGCCTGGTAGTCGCCCACCGTGAGCAGGTCGTAGCGGGTGGCGGCCGGCACATAGGCCAGGTCGGCGTAGTCCTCCAGCATGCGGTGGGTGTTGAAGATGGGGCACAGCTTGCTGAGGCTCTTCTTCATGTAGGCGATCCAGCGCCGGGGCAGGCCGTCCTCGCCGCGGTCATAGAACAGCGGGGCCACCTCGTTCTCGATGGTGCGGTAGGCGGCCCGGCCCTCCACCTGGTCCTGCAAGCCGTGGTCCTCGTAGTCCTCGCCCGCGCCGATGGCCCAGCCCAGGCCGGGCTCGAAGCCCTCGTCCCACCAGCCGTCTAGGATGCTGAGGTTCAGCGCGCCGTTGGCCGCGGCCTTCATGCCGCTGGTGCCGCAGGCCTCCATGGGCCGGCGGGGGGTGTTCAGCCAGATGTCGGCCCCCTGCACCAGGTAGCGGGCCACGTTGATGTCATAGTCCTCGATGAAGACCATGTGCTGGCGGAAACGCGGCTCCTGGCTGAGTTGCACCACCCGGCGGATGAACTCCTTGCCCTCGTTGTCGCGGGGGTGGGCCTTGCCGGCGAAAATGAGCTGCACCGGCCGCTTGGGGTCGTTGAGGATGCGGTCCAGCCGGGCCGGGTCCTGCAAGAGCAGGATGGCGCGCTTGTAGGTGGCGAAGCGGCGGGCGAAGACGATGGTCAGCGCCTCGGGGTTGAGCACCTCGGCCGCGGCGCGCAGGCTCTCGGCGCTGGCCCCGCGCCGGCGGAGCTGGGCCACCAGGCGGCTGCGCACAAAGGCCACGGTGCGGGCGCGGCGGCGCTCGTGGGCCCGCCACAGCTCGGCGTCGGGGATCTGGTCGATGAGCTTCCACACCGCCGCCGAGTCCGGGTCCTCCATCCAGGCCGGGCCCAGGTAGCGGTAGTAGAGCCAGGCCATCTCGCTGCTGATCCAACTGGGGATGTGCACGCCGTTGGTGATGTGGGCGATGGGCACGTCCTCCAGGGGGAAGTGGGGGTAGACGTCCTTCCACATCTCGCGGCTCACCGCGCCATGCAGCCGGCTGACGCCGTTGTTGAAGGCCGAAAGCCTGAGGGCCAGCACGGTCATGCAGAAGGGCTCCTGCTGGTCGTGGGGGTGCACCCGGCCATAGGCCAGGAGCACCGGCAGGCTGATGCCCAGCTCCTGCATGTAGCCCTGGAAGTGCCGGCGCACCAGGTCCGGGTCGAAATAGTCGTTGCCGGCCGGCACCGGGGTGTGGGTGGTGAAGCAGTTGCTGGTCCTGACCAGCTCGCGGGCCTCGTCAAAGGAGAGCCCGCGGTCGGCGCGCAGTTGGCGGATGCGCTCCAGGGAGGCGAAGGCGCTGTGGCCCTCGTTCATGTGGAAGACGTTGGGGCGGATGTCCAGGGCCTTCAAGGCCCGCACCCCGCCGATGTCCAGCAGGATCTCCTGGCGGATGCGCATCTCGGTGTCGCCGCCGTAGAGCTGGTGGGTGATGGTGCGCAAATCGGGCGGGTTCTGCTCGATGTTGGCGTCCATCAGGTACAGCGGCACCCGGCCCACCGCGACCTTCCAGATGCGGGCCACCAGGGGCCGGCCCTCGATGTCCACGCTGATGGTCAGCTCGCGGCCCTCGGCGTCGCGCATCAGCTCCAGGGGCATGTTCCAGAAATCGTTGGCGTGATACTCCTCCTGCTGCCAGCCGTCGGGGTTCAGGTATTGGGAGAAAAAGCCCTGGCGATAGGCCAGGCCCACGGCCACCAGGGGCAGGTTGAGGTTGCTGGCGCTTTTCAGGTGGTCGCCGGAGAGCATGCCTAGGCCGCCGGAGTAGACCGGCAGGCAGTCGGAAAGGCCGTACTCGGCCGAGAAGTAGGCGATCTTCAGGTCGTCCGGGGCCCGGCCGGCCAGGAAGGGGCAGCCCTCGGCCGAGAGATAGGAGTCCATCAGGTCGGCCACCCGCTCCAACTGGGCCACGAAGCCGTTGTCCCGGGCCAGGGCCTCCAGGCGCTCCTGGCTGATCTGGTTGAGCAGGGCGCGGGGGTTGTGGGCGACCTCGGACCAGAGCACGACGTCGATGCGCTGAAAGAGCTCCACCGCCTCCGGGTTCCAGGTGAACCACAGGTTGCAGCAGACGCGGTTGAGGCTTTGCAGTTGGGGGGGCAGTTGGGGGTGGACCTGGAAACTGAGGCTGGGCTGCACGGTGAATTACCTCCCGGGCGAGGCGCCCTCGGGTGGAGTTGGCGCGGCCGGCCCGCCGGGAAACCCGCGGCGGGCCACGCGACCATTTTGGCCGCTATGGGTGGGCTTTGGCAAGTGCAGGCTGCTTGATTCCGCACCAGGCCTGCGTTTTTACACTACCATTTTTGTAGATCATGGCCTCGACGCACCGGCCGGCATTGGTTATACTGCCAGCCATGACCGATCCCGGCATGAAATGCAGCCGCTGCAAGGCCCCGGCCCGTTTCCGCTTTCCCCAGCACAACGCCCGCTTCTGCGATCCCTGCCTGGACATCTTCTTCACCCGCCAGGTGGAAAAGGCCATCAAGAAGTTCCACATGCTGGAGCCAGGCCAGCCGGTGCTGGTGGCCGTCAGCGGGGGCAAGGACTCCCTGGCCCTGTGGCGGGTCTTGTGCGAGCTGGGCTATCGGGCCGAGGGCGTGCACCTGCTCCTGGAGCTGGGGCCCTTTTCCGGGGCCTCGCTCGCGTCCAGCCAGGCCATGGCCGATCTCCTGGGCCGGCCCCTGCACACCCGCCGCCTGGCCGAGCTGGCCGGCTGCACGGTGCAGGAGGCGGTCTGGGCCAACAAGCGCGAGTTCTGCTCGGTCTGCGGCACCTTCAAGCGCTACTACCTCAACCGCACCGCGGCCGAGCTGGGCTTTGCGGTCATCGCCAGCGGCCACCACCTGGACGACGAGACCGGCCGGCTGTTGGGCAACCTGATCCACGGCCGCAGCGAGCACATTGCCCGCACCTGGCCGGTGCTGGAAGGGGCCGGGGGCTTCGTCAAGAAGATCAAGCCCCTGTGCCGCCTGGGCGGCGACGAGATCCGGGCCTACGCCACGTCGCACGACCTGCCGGTGGCCCAGGGCTCCTGTCCGGGCGCGCGGGGTGCCACCCTGCCCTTCTATCAGGAGGCCATGGCGCTCATGGACCAGAAGATGCCCGGCACCAAGCGCGATTTCTACCTGGGCTTTTTGCGCCGCCAGGGCGCGCCGCCCTTGCCGCCGGCCCCCGGCGCGGCCTGCCGGGTCTGCGGCCAGCCCACCCATGTGGAGGTCTGCACGGTCTGCCGCCTGCTGGAGCGCACCAGCCAGTGGCGGGAGAAGAAGGCCGCCCAGGCCGCCGCCGACCTGGCCGCCGCCGCGGCGGGCCAGCCCGAGCCCGAGGCCGAAACAGACGCCTGAGACCAAATGGCCATCCGCCGCCTGACCCTCCGAAGCAGAAAAATGCGGGCGGGGATAAACCCCGCCCTGTATTTTCACCGCCCCCGCCGATGAAGCCCAAACCAACCTATCGTTTCAGCCTCACCCCGCTTCTGCTAGCATAGGCCCCAGCCCGGAGGCCAGCGCCCATGAGCGACACCCCCGCCCCCCAGCTCAACGGCCCGGCGGATTTCGACCCGGCCGCCGATCTGACGCGCATCGCCGCCTTTGCCGCGGCCTGGCGCAGCCAGTTCCGCCCGGCCGAGGTGACCTACACCCCCCGGCACTTCCTGGCCCAGCTCGAGGAGCTGGAGCGGGCCAAAGGCCTGCGCCTGTACCTGGTCACCCGGCCCCAGGCCCCCCTGGCCCTGGCCATCCTGGCCCCCTTCCCGCCCGCCGAGCTGGTCACCCTGCTCAGCCTGTGCCCCAGCGACCCGGACGC
This sequence comes from Pseudomonadota bacterium, assembly GCA_043805555.1. GTDB lineage: Bacteria > Desulfobacterota > Desulfarculia > Desulfarculales > Desulfarculaceae > JACRDC01. The sequence goes on along the minus strand of JAZDHW010000238.1, from coordinate 1,348 downwards.
CGTGCGGCCGTTTCTGCTCTCGCGCCACGAGCGCCGCGAGATGATGGACGGGGCCCCGGCCGAGCCGGCCGGCCGCGGGGTCTTCGCCTTCCTGGTGGGCGAACCCGGCGGCCTGGCCTGGCTGGACCTGGAGCCCGAGGGCCTGGTGCTGGCCCTGGCCCGCTGGGGGGGCCTGAACCGCCTGGACCCAGACCGGCTCATCGCCGGCTGCTTGCGGCTCCTGGGCCGGCGCATCCAGGAGCTGGCCCCGCCCGAGCCCCAGGCCTGAGCCCGCCGCCCACCCCGCCGCCCCGCGCCGGGCCTTGCCTGGCGGCCCGGCCTGGGATAACCTGCCAGGCCGAGGGAGGAACCGTGCATGCCGGCCCAGCCCGCGCAACCAGCCCCAACCGCCGCTCCCGCCGCCGCCGACGCCGGCCGGCCGGGACGGCTGCGGCGCATGCTGCCCTGGCTGTTGATCATGGCCGCGCTCTTGCGCCTGGCCCTGGGCGCGGGGCTCTTCTACGCCTCCCCCGGCGGCCGCGACCAGGCCCGCCTGGAGGCCCTGTCCCAGCGCCTGGCCGCCCTGGACGCGGTGGTCTATCACGGCGACGGCGAGAAGATCTATAACTTCTACCGCGACGGCAAGACCCGCTACCTGGGCCACGAGCTGAACATCCAGCGCTTCGGCCTGCTCTTGGCCGGGCTCTACGCCCTGGCCGTCCCCCACCCCCTGGTGGCGGTGGGCTTCAACGCCCTGTGCGCCCTGGCCCTGGGCTGGCTGGCCTACGCCCTGGCCCTGCGCCTGGGCCAGCCCCCCGGCCGCGCCGCCGGCCTGGCGGTGCTGCTCTGCCTCTGGCCGCCCAGCCTGGCCTGGGCCGCCCTGCCGCTGAAGGAGCCCCTGGGCCTCATGCTCAGCCTGGGACATTTGTATTGCCTGGCCGCGCTCCTGGGCGGCGAGGAGCGCACCCGCGGCCGCAGCGGCGTCCTGGCCCTGGGCTACCTGGTCAGCGTGGCCGGCCTGGCCTTTCTGCGCTTCTACCTGGGCTACTTCACCCTGCTGGCCGGCCTGGCCGCCCTGCTGATCAGCCTGCTGCCCGGCCGCGATCCGGCCGCCCCCGCCGCCCCCCGGCCGGGCTGGGGCCGGCGGGCCCTGGTGCTGGGCCTGGTGTTGGCGGCCTTCATGGCCTGCCAGCCCCTGCACCGCGACTTCGCCATCTACTTCCTGCCCGGCCGTACCCTGCCGGTGGTGCGGCCCGAGGGCGCGCTGGTGGCCCCGGACCCGAGCCCCGCACCCGCCGGGCCTGCCATGCCGGCCTCCCCGCCTCGCCCCAGGGCCGCCGCGCCGGCTGCCGACCCGGCCCCGGCCGCC
>JAZDHW010000237.1:0-10207 GCA_043805555.1 Pseudomonadota bacterium | reverse complement strand
GGATGAACTCCAGGCAGGTGCGGGCCTTCAGCTCCTCCGGGCTCCAGCCCAGGATGGCCGACCAGGCCGGGTTGACCTCGCGGAAATAGCCGTCGACGCCGGTGACGCAGAGCATGACCAGGGAGAGATCAAAGAGGCGCTGGCGCTCCTCACGGGCCTGCTTGCGCAAGCCGGCGTCGCTGATCACGCTCACCCAGCCCAGGTGGCGGCCGTCGTCGCCGGTGAGCTGGGCGATGGACAGGTCGCAGGGGAAGATCTCGCCGTTCTGGCGGATCATCTCGAAATCGTTGGAGGTGTAGAAGCCCTGGGCGCGGGCGGCCGGGAACAGGCCGTCGCGCAGGCGTTGCAGGTGCTGCTCGTCCACGTGCAAAAAGGCGGTGCTGCGTCCCAGCATCTCGCTGCGCAGATAGCCGAACATGCGCTCGGCCGCGGCGTTGCACTCCATGATCAGGGGCGGGGTGGAGGCGTCCAGCACGAAGATGGCGTCCATCTGGCTTTTGAAGACGGTCTCAAACAGGCGCTTGGTGGAGGTGAGCACCGCCTCGGCCTGGCGCCGCCGGGCGACCTCCCGGGCCAGGCGGCGGTTCCAGGCCAGAACGAAGGCCAGCACCAGGCCCACCACCACCACGGCCAGGCCCACCGCCTCCCAGATGCTTTTCCATTCCATCCCGTCCACCTGCACCGGCACCCAGCGCCGGTAGATGGCGTTCTGCTCCACCTCGGGCACCGCGGCCAGCACCCGGTCCAGCATGGCGGCCAGCACCGGCAGATCGCGGCGCACCACCAGGCCCAGTTGGTAGTTGTACTCGGTGGCGAAGGCCACCTTGAGGTTGTCTATGCCCAGCTCGCGGGTGACCCAGACCAGGCTGACCAGGCCGCCCACAATGCCCTGCACCCGGCCCTCGGCCACCGCCCACAGCCCGCTTTCGTAATCGCCGGCCACCAGGTTGATCTGGGGATAGTCGCGCTCCAGCCAGTATTGGATGAGCTGGTCCCGGGTGACTATCAGGGTCTTGCCGTGCAGCTCGGACAGATGGTGCAGGTGGTCGCCGTCTCCGCGTGTCATGACCACCAGGGGGATGGTCAGGAAGGGCTGGGTGCGTATGACCAGGCGCTCGCGCTCGGGGCTGTCCACCGCGGCGGGCGCCAGGTCCAGGCGGCCGGCCCGCAGGTCGTCCCACATGGCTTTGAAATTGGGGTAGGTGATCACCTGGAATTCCAGGCCCAGCTCGCGCCGGGCGACCTCCAGGTAGTCCATGACGATGCCCTGGGGCCTGCCGTCCGCGCCGGCGAAGGCCACCGGAGGCGAGTTGGCCCAGCCCACCCGGATGGGGGGATGGGCGGCCAGCCATTGCCGCTCCTGCGGGTTCGGGCCCAGGGAATGGGCCACCCCGGTGGGGCCGGTCTGGGCGGCCAGGGCCGGGCCGGCCAATAAGCTCAGAATTAGCAGTGAGATAACCAGCAAACGGCGCATGCGGCAGACCACGCGATATTTTTATTCAAGCCGGCTGTCCACGTACCGCGATCACCCCGCGTGCGCCGGGCGCCTTTCGCCGCAGCCTGATTCCTATATATAGCCTCCTGATGCTTATATCACAAGCTAATATTCTGATTTTTTACGTATCGTATGGATTATGCCATTTCATTCACAGCCAGTTGCCAAAAAGGCGGTCGGGACCCCGGATGGGGCCCCGACCATTGGCGATCAGCGGTTGCAGCGGCGTTTACAGGCGCATGGGCATGATCACGCTGAGGAAGCCGGGATCGCCCTCGCCCTTGATCAGGCAGGGGTTCTGCTCGTCCACGAAACCCAGGCTGATGTCCTCCGAGCGCATGGCGTTGCACAGATCCAGGTAGTAGCGGGCGTTGAAGCCCACCCCGAAGGACTCGCCGGCGTAGTCCACCTCCAGGGCCTCGCGCGCCTCGCCCAGGTCAGGGTTGTTGCTGACTATTTCCACCAGGGCTTCCTTGAAGTCCAGGCGCACGCCCGAAAACCGGTCGCTGGCCATCAGGGAGACGCGCTTGAGCACGCCCTCGAAGGCCTGGCGGTTCACCACCGCCTTGCGCTTGGTGGCCTTGGGGATGACCATCTCGTAGTCCGGGAAGGAGCCCTCCTGCATGCGCAGGATGAGCTTCACCTCGTCCTTGGTCACCACGGCGTATTTTTGGTTGAGCCCCAACACCAGCTCGCCGCCGTCCTCGGCCAGCTTGCGCATCTCCACCACGCCCTTCCTGGGAATGATCACCCCGCCCTCCAGGGTGAACTCGCCCAGGCCGGGGATTTCCTTGTCGATCAGGGAGAGGCGGTGGCCGTCGGTGGAGACGAAGCGCAGGCGGAAGGAGTCGTCCTTCTTGCGCTTTTGCACGTAGAGCCCGGCCAGGTTGAAGCGGGTGTCCTCCTGGCTGATGGAGAAGATGGTCTTCTCGATCATCTCGCTCAGGATGCCGCCGTCGATGGCCAGGGAGGGGATGCCGTCCACGGCCGGCAGTTCGGGATAATCCGCCGCGGCCAGGCCCACCAGGTCGAAGGTGGCCCGTCCGGCCGTGATGTGCAGGTAGTTGTTTTCCTTCTCCTTCAGGTACACGTCCTCGGCCGGCAGTTCGCGCACGATCTCATAGAGCTTCTTGGCCGGCACGGTGACCCGGCCGGGTTTGCTGACCCGGGCTGGATAGACGCCCTGGAAACTGGTCTCCAGGTCGGTGGCGGTGATGGTCAGGCGCTCGCCGGAGGCGTCCAGGAGGACGTTGCTCAGGATGGGCATGGAGGTGCGGCGTTCTACCACCGACTGGGACTTGGCCAGACCCTTGGCCAAATCTTCCTTGCGCACGGTCAGTTCCATGGGGGACTCCGTGAGAGGCATGGGTTACATTTGGGCCTACCATACCCCAGGTATGGGCGTCATGGCAAGGGCAAGCTACTAGATTTGGTGTCAGGCCTTTAAATGCCCGCCCCGCGCCCCGGCCGGGGCGCCGGCGCTGAAACGTCCAGTTTTCCGGCCCTTGGCTCTTAATCCAGATCGGCGGTGCAGTGGCCGCACTTGGCGGCCGCGGCCGGTATGCTCATGAGGCACTTGGGGCAGTCCTTCATGGGTGGGGCCGGCGGCGCGGCCTGCTCGCGCTTGAGCCGGTTCACGCCCTTGACCAGCATGAAGACTGCAAAGGCCACCAGCAGGAAGTTGATGACCAGGTTGATGAACACGCCCACGTTCATGGTCACCGCGCCGGCCTTGGCCGCCGCGGCCACGCTGGCATAGGGCCCGGCCGGGTTGCCGGCCTTGAGCACCCAGAAGAGGTCGGCGAAGTCCACATTGCTTATGATCAGGCCCAGGGGCGGCATGATGATGTCACTGACCAGGGACTTGGCGATGGCCCCGAAGGCGGTGCCGATGATGATGCCCACCGCCATGTCCACCACGTTGCCCTTGATGGCGAATTCCTTGAACTCATTCCATATTCTCATGGCCTGTCTTCTCCTGGGCTGGTGCGGCCCAGCAACGCGCGCGGGGCCGCGCTCCTCCTGGAGGCGGCCCCGCCGACGTGGACTGCGCTAAGGGCGGCTCCCGCCCCGCGCAGGTGCTTCCCGGTTAGCGGGGGGCCCCAACCGGGCTCACAATCTAATTGTCGAGGCTGATCCGGCCAAAAGTCAATCTCTGACCCTGACGTGGCAAGGCGCCTCTGAGGCTAGAAGTCCTGGTCAGACTCGAACTCGGCCCGCTCCTTGCGCCGCCAGGGGATGAGCTTGGTCAGGCCCTTGCCGCCGCCGGCCGCCTGGCCCAGCTCCTCCATGGACGCCCGGCCGGCCGGGCGCGCGCGGTACTCCGCCTGGACGCGGCCGGATTCCTGCGCCGGCCGACCCCCGCGCACCAGGCCCACCAGTTGCGCCACCACCGTGCGCATGGTCACGGCCTGGGCGCTGAGTTCCTCGGCCGCGGCGGCCGATTCCTGGGCCCCGGCCGCGTTCTGCTGGGTCACCTTGTCCATTTCGGTGACGCCCTTGTTGAGCTGCTCGATGCCCTGGCTCTGCTCGCTGCTGGCCGCGGCGATCTCGCTGATGAGCTGGCCCACCTTGTGGGAATGCTCCTCCACCCGGTCGAAGTCTTCGTCGGTGACCACCACCAGGTCGGTGCCGATCTTGATGTTCTGGATGTTCTGCTCGATGAGCGAGCTGGTGTTCTTGGCCGCGTCGGCGGCGCGCATGGCCAGGTTGCGCACCTCCTCGGCCACCACCGCGAACCCCGCTCCCGCCTCTCCCGCCCGGGCCGCCTCCACCGCCGCGTTCAGCGCCAGCAGGTTGGTCTGGAAGGCTATCTCGTCGATGGTCTTGATAATCTTGCCGGTGTCCTGGCTGGCCTGCTGGATCTTCTGCATGGCCGCGCGCAGGTCCTTCATGGAGGCGTTGGCCTTCACCGCCAGGCCGGTGGTCTCATCCATCAGGCCCTTGGCCTGGTTGGAGTTCTCGGCGTTCTGCCGGGTCATGGAGGCCAGCTCCTCCAGCGAGGAGGAGCTCTGCTCCAGGTTGGCGGCCATCTCGCTGGTGCCCTGGGCCAGGCCCTGGCTGGAGTTGGCCACCTCGCCGGCCGCCGCCTCCACCTGCACCGCCGCGCCGTCCAGCTCGCCGGTGTAGCGGTTGATGGGCCGCACGATGGAGCGGGCCACCATGAAGATGACCAGGGCCGCGGCCACCACCACGCCCAGGCCCAGGATGCCCAGGATCAGGCCCAGGTTGCGGGCCGGGTTGAGCAACTCGTCGCGGTTGGCGGTGATGACCACCGTCCAGCCCAGGAGCGGCTCCTCCTTGAAGGCGGCCACCTTTTCCAGGCCCTCGAAGCTGTAATCCACCGCGCCGTTCTTCTCGGCCAGCATCTGCTTGCCGAAGTCCAGCTTGCTCAGGTCCAGCTCGAGGATTTTCTTCTTGTCCGGATGGGCCAGGACCTTGCCCTGCCTGTCGATGACGTAGGCGTAGCCCGAGGCGCCCAGTTTGATGGGTTCGATGTACTCCTTGGCGAACGCGGCCAGGTCCACGATGGCCACGATGGCCCCGATCACATCGCCGTCCTCCTTGTCCCCCCCGCCGGAGGAGCGCGCGCGCACCGGCTCCACCACCGCCACCACCGGGTTGCCGCTGGCCATGCTCTTGAGCACCTGGCTGAAGTTGCGCTTGCCCTCCATGGCCAGCTTGAAGTACTCGCGGTCCTTGACGCTCAGGGTGTCCACCAGCTCCCGGCGGGAGGCCGCGACGATCATCCCGGTCTTGTCCACCAGGTTCAAGGTCTCGTAGAGCGGATACTCCTTGACCATGCGCTCGAAGTTGGAGGAGACCACGAAGCGCGCCGTCTCCGCGCCCTCGCCGGCCGCGGAGCGATACAGGGGATCCCGCGACCAGGTGCGCACCTCGCGCTGGCGGTCCTCTACCCAGGCCGTGACCTGGAGGGTGGAGGTCCGGGCCAACTGCTCCAGGTAGACCTTGACCATGTCCGTGATTTCGCGGCTGGCCGCCAGATAGGAGATGGTGGCCATGATGGCCATGCCGACGCCCAGCAGCAGGATCGTAGGCATGAGGAAGCGGTTTCTCAGTCCCAGCTTCATGTTGTCGCTCCTCCCGCAAGGGGGCAGGCTGAGGGGACAGGATTGAAGAACCCCCTTAGGCGAAGGGGACGTCCTGGGCAAGACGTGTTGTTACGAGCAAAGGGAAGTTTAATTAATTTCTGGTGATTTTGTCCAGAGGTAAATAGGTGATAGAAAAAGGCTATACAATCGCCGCTGACTACAGGAGATCGCGCGCGTGATGGTCCTGCGCGCCAACCGGTTGTTTTAAGCGGATGATCAAGGGAGCATCGGCGGCCGAATGGCGAAAGCCTAGCGGGTAATTGGTTATTGGCCAGGTGGTATGACTTATATCTTGCTCGCGGCGGAGGGATTCACTGGGCCTGGGTGGCGCGGCCTTGCCTCTTCCATCCTTCCAGTCCGGCTTTGGGCGCGGGCCGCTCCGGAAACCGGCTGCAACCGCGCCGGCCTATATAAGAGAAAGGTCTTTCTTAAAAAATAGTGGTAATCATGGTTGGCGGCGCAAAGGTGGAAAACGCATGCAAACGGCTGCCGGGGCTATAAAAACAAGGCGGAGGGTTTTCCACCCTCCGCCCTCTTGTCCACCAAGGCCCGCCGGCCGTGGTCCTATACTCCACCCTCATTCATCTGTAACCCGGTGGTGAAGCGCCGCTCGGTGAGGGAACGCTCGGCCACCCGCACCTGCTCGGCCAGCTCCGGGTTGTCCCTGAGCTGCTCCTCGATGCGCTTTACGCCCTTGACCACCGTGGAATGGTCCTTGCCGCCGAAACTGCGCCCGATCTCCGGGAAGCTGGCCCGGGTCAGGCGCCGGGCCAGGAACATGGCCACCTGGCGGGGCAGGCTGACGTCGCGGGTCTTGCGCGAGCCCTTGAGGTCGGCCACCTTGATGCCGAACTGGGCCGCCACCGTGGCCAGCACGTCCTCGATGGAGACCTGGCGCTCGCTGACCAGGGGCCCCACCACCCGCTGCACCAGGTCCAGGGTGACTTCCACCCCCTGGAAGCTGCTGATGGCGATGACCCGGGTCAGGTAGCCCTCCAGCACCCGCACGTTGGCCTCCGGCTGCCGGGCCAGGAAATGCGCCACCTTGTGCGACAGCTCCAGGCCGCGCTCGGCCGCCTTGCGCTGCAGGATGGCCACCTTGGTCTCCTCGTCCGGCAGTTGCAGGTCCACCATCAGGCCCCACTCGAACCGGGTGCGCAGGCGCTTTTCCAGCCCCGGGATCTCCTTGGGCATCTTGTCGCTGGTCACCACGATCTGCTTGTTGGCCTGGTACAGGGCGTTGAAGGTGTGGAAAAACTCCTCCTGGGTGCGCTCGCGGCCGGCCAGGAAGTGGATGTCGTCCAGGAGCAGGCAGTCCACCCGGCGATACTTTTCCTGGAACCGGGCCAGGCCGTCGAAGCGGATGGCCTGGATCAGCTCGTTGCCAAAGCTCTCGGCCGAGCCGTAGTGCACCACCGCGCCGGGCTGGCGCTTGAGCAGGTGTTTGCCCACCGCGGTGATCAGGTGGGTCTTGCCCAGGCCGGGCCCGCCGAAGATGAACAGGGGGTTGTACTGGCGGCCGGGCTGCTCGGCCACGGCCCGGCAGGCCGCGGCGGCCAGCTCGTTGCTCTTGCCCACCACGAAGGAGTCGAAGGTGTATTGGGGATTGAAGCTGCTGGATTCCGGCGTGGCCACCACGAAGCGGGGCGGGGCCTCCATGGGCGGCGCGGGCTTGACGCCCTGGGGCGCCTCTTGGACGATCTCCAGGCCCAGCTCCTGGGGCTTGCCCGCGGCCTGGGCCAGGGCCTGGGTCAGGGCCGGCCAATAGTGCTCCTGCACCCAGGCGGCGAAAAACCGGTTGGGGACCAGCAGCACCGCCCGGTCCGCCTCCTGCCGCAGGCCCAGAGGCTTGATCCAGGTTTCATGGTCCTTCTGCCCGACCACAGCCCGCAGACGTTGGCTAATTTCCAGCCATAAATCCTTGTTTTCCAAGGCTTTCCCTCCTAAAGCCAAAATTGGAGACGAAAGAAAAAGGCTGGCTTCGCGAGCTATGCCGACGCCCCCCGGCCCAACCGGGGGAACTTCTCGGGCAGAGTGCCGGTGTGTAACTCGCTTTCCACTTTACTTTTATCCTGTGAAAAGATCAAGCGGGTATCACCAGCGCCCCCCCCGGCGCGCCCGGCGGCGGCGCGGCACCGGCCCAAATCGTCTTAATCTTGACAGAATGCGCCTGATGCTCTACGGTTAATAGTATAAATTACTAAAAAGCGTTTAGGCACGGGTAGTTGGGCCAAACGCGGCCGCCGGTCGGCCTCCAGGGCCGAAAAACCGGCCCGGGGCCCGACCGACCCTGCCAAGCAAGGAGGATCACTTGGCTTTCACGATCGCGGTCGCCGGCAAGGGCGGCGTGGGCAAGACCACCGTGGCCGGTTTCCTGGTCCGCTGGCTGGTGGACAAGGGTCTGTCGCCGGTGCTGGCCGTGGACGCCGATGCCAACAGCAATCTCAACGAGGTGCTTGGCTTGACGGTGGAAGAGACCCTGGGCGAGGCCCGCGAGGGCATGAAGAAGGGTCAGAGCCAGGGCATGACCAAGAACCTCTTTATAGAGATGAAGGTCAACCAGTGCCTGGTGGAGAGCCGGGGCTTCGACCTCATCGCCATGGGCCACCCCGAGGGCGCGGGCTGCTACTGCGCGGCCAACCACCTGCTCACCGAGTGCATGGACAAGCTGGCCGAGAACTACCGCTATCTGGTGGTGGACAACGAGGCCGGCCTGGAGCACATCAGCCGGGTGACCACCCAGCGCGCCGACCTGTTCATCCTGGTCAGCGACCCCAGCCAGCGCTCGCTCACCGCCGCCCAGCGCGCCGGCGAGCTGGCCCGGGACATGGGCATCATCAAGGGCGAGACCCACCTGATCCTGTCCATGGTCCGCGCCGACCCCAACCCCCTGCAGGTGCAGAACATCGCCCGCTTGGGGCTCGACCTGGCCGGCTGGATTCCCGACGACCCCGAGCTGGCCGGCTATGACCAGGGCGGCAAGCCCACCAGCGAGCTGCCGCCGGACAATCCGGCCAAGGCCGCGGCCTACGCCATCTTCGACCGGCTGCTGGCCGACCAGCTTCCGGCGGCGGCCTGATGGCCGTCTCCCTCGGCGCAATTCCCCCCCGGCCGCGTCGGGGCCGGCGCCATGAAAAGCTAGTATTATCATGGCCAAAGGCGGGGCTGTGCAGTGGGAGCTTTTTTCTTGACAGCTGTGCGGGAATGTACTAGCGTGAACCCGCCTTTTCCAACTAACTGAGGAAAAAAGCGATATTTTTTGGTGCAGACAAGTTCCGTCGCTCACAAATGTCTGCGGCGGATGAGCCTCGCCCGGATGATGCTGCGGGGCATCGGTTTCCGGGCGGGCGCCCATATTCAGGCGATCCCACCGGCCCGGGTGAGGGCCGGACCAAAAAAAGACATGTTTTAGGGGCCTTGCCGGCTCGAGTCGCCCGCCGCCCATCCGACGGCCAGCAGGGGCGGCCCGCATCGGCGGGGTGCGTAGGTTTTAAGCTAACTTCACCACATTAGCAGCGGGAGGGAGTTGCGGTGGCCTTCGAAATTCCTAAAGTCTCTTACTCCGGCAAAATTTTGGAGGTTGTCCTGGGCCAGGGCGGCAAGGCTCTGACCGTGGGCGGAGAGACGGCCTATCCCTTCCACACCTTCGAGGGCGTGATGCCCAACCGGCCGGTGCTGGCCATGGAGGTGTGGGATACTAAACCCGATGACTGGCCGGCGGCGTGCAGCGAGCCCTTCGCCGACGTCCTGGGCGACCCGGCCGCCTGGGCCAAGAAGTGCGTGGCCGAGTACGGGGCCCAGGCCATCGTGCTCCAGCTCAAGTCCACCGACCCCAACGGCGCCGACGCCTCGGCCGAGGCGGCCAGCGCCACGGTGGGCAAGGTCCTGGCGGCGGTGGACGTGCCGCTGGTCGTCTGGGGCTCGGCCAACGGCAACAAGGACGCGGCGGTGCTCAAGCAGATCGCCGAGGACCACCAGGGCAAGAGCCTCCTGCTGGGCCCGGTGGAGGAGTCCAACCACAAGGCCATCGGCGCCGCCGCCCTGGCCTACAAGCACTCCATCATCGCCTCCTCGCCCATCGACGTAAACCTGGCCAAGCAGCTCAACATCCTCCTGGGCAACCTGGGCGTGCCCATGGACAAGCTGGTCATCGACCCCACCACCGGCGGCCTGGGCTACGGCATGGAGTACTCCTACTCCGTGATGGAGCGCATCCGCATGGCGGCCCTGGTGCAGGAGGACGACAAGCTGGTCCTGCCCATGATCAACAACGTGGGCAACGAGGTCTGGAAGTCCAAGGAGGCCAAGCTCAGCGACGCCGAGGCCCCCGACCTGGGCGACAGCTCCATGCGCGGCGTGCTCATGGAGGCCTGCGCTGCCGTCAGCTTCCTGCTGGCCGGCGGCGACATCATCATCCTGCGTCATCCCAAGACCGTGGCCCTGGTCAAGGGCTTCATGGCCAAGGTCCTGGCCGCCCGCGCCGCGGCCGCGGAAAAGGTGAAGGTCGACCGGCCCAAGGCCGCCCCGGTGGCCGGCAAGCCCGCCGCGCCCAAGCCGGCCGCCGCGCCCAAGCCGGCCGCCGCCGCGCCCAAGCCGGCCG
>JAZDHW010000236.1:0-21302 GCA_043805555.1 Pseudomonadota bacterium | reverse complement strand
CCGCCGGCTGCGGCCTGGTGCTGGCCCTGGGCGCCCAGGCCCGCGAGGTGGCGGCCGGGGCCAGGGAGGCCGGGCTGGCCGCGGGCGCGGCCCTGGCCTTCCATGACCGCCTGGAGCTGATCGAGGCGGCCCAGGATCTGGTGCCCGAGGACGCGGTGGTGCTGGTCAAGGGCTCCCACTCCATGGCCATGGACAAGGTGGTGCGGGCGCTGACCACGGGGGAGGTGGGCTGATGCTGTATCACCTCCTTTATCCCCTGCGCGACCTGGTCGGCGGCTTCAACGTCTTCCGCTACATCAGCTTCCGCACCATCTGGGCCACCATCACCGCGCTCATCATCGCCCTGTTGCTGGGTCCCTGGCTGATCCGGAAATTGCAGGAGCTGCAGATCGGCCAGCACATCCGCGAGCTGGGCCCCCAGAGCCACCGGGCCAAGGCCGGCACCCCCACCATGGGCGGGCTGCTGATCCTCTTTGCGGTCTCGGTCTCCACCCTGCTCTGGGGCGACCTGCGCAACTTCTACCTCTGGCTGGCCCTGGGGCTCACCGTGTCCTTCGGGGCCATCGGCTTTGCCGACGACTACCTGAAGAAGGTCGCCCGGCGCAACGAGGGCGGGCTCAGCGCCCGGGCCAAGTTCCTGCTCCAGGCGGCCGTCGCCACCGCCGGGGCGGCGGCCCTGTACTTCCACCCCGGCTACAGCACCCACCTGGCGGTGCCCTTCTTCAAGTTCGTCACCCCGGACCTGGGCTGGGGCTACATCCCCCTGGCGGTCTTCATCCTGGTGGGCACCAGCAACGCGGTGAACCTGACCGACGGCCTGGACGGCCTGGCCGCCGGGCCCTTCCTGGTGGCCTCGGCCGCCTACCTGATCCTGGCCTACCTGAGCGGCAACGCCAAGACCGCGGCCTACCTGCAAATCTTCCACGTGGTGGGAGTGGGCGAGCTGACCGTATTCTGCGGGGCCATGGTCGGCGCGGTGATGGGCTTCCTCTGGTACAACAGCTACCCCGCGCAGATTTTCATGGGCGACACCGGCTCCCTGGCCCTGGGCGGGGCCCTGGGCTGCGTGGCTTTAGCCACCAAGCACGAGATCCTGCTCACGGTGGTGGGCGGCATCTTCGTGGTGGAGGCCCTGTCGGTGATCATGCAGGTGGGCTTTTTCAAGATGACCCACGGCAGGCGCATCTTCCGCATGGCCCCCCTGCACCATCATTTCGAACTCAAGGGCTGGGCCGAGCCCAAGGTAATCGTGCGCTTCTGGATCATCGCGGTGATCCTGGCGTTGGTGGCCTTCAGCACCCTGAAGCTTAGGTGAGGCGATAGGCTCTATGCCGTTGCGGGGCAAAAAAATGCTGGTGGTGGGCCTGGGGGTGAGCGGGGCGGCGTCCTGCCGGCTCGGCGTGGGCCATGGGGCCAGCGTGCGCGCCACCGACGCCGCCATGAACCCGCCCGCCGCCGCCGGCCTGGCCGCGCTGGGGGTGAGCCTCAGCCTGGGCGGCCACCGGGCCGCGGACTTCGCCTGGGCCGACCTGATCGTGCTGAGCCCCGGCGTGGACCACCGCCTGCCCGAGATCGCCGGCGCGGCCGCCCGCGGGGCCGAGGTCATCGGCGAGATGGAGCTGGGCTACCGCTTCCTCAAGGCCCCGGCCGTGATGATCACCGGCACCAACGGCAAGACCACGGTGACCACCCTGATCGGCGAGATGCTCGAAGCCGCCGGCCGCCAGGTCTTCAGCGGCGGCAACCTGGGCACGCCCCTGTGCGAGCTGGTGGCCGGGCCCCACGCCCACATCGACTGGGCGGTGCTGGAGGTGAGCAGCTTCCAGACCGACACCATGGTCCACCTGCGGCCCCGGGTCGGCCTGCTCTTGAACATCACCCCGGACCACCTGGACCGCTACGCCAGCTTCGACGCCTACGCCGCCAGCAAGTTCCGGCTGTTCGGCAACCAGCACGGCGACGACCTGGCCATTCTCTGCTTCGACGACCCGGCCGTGCGCCGGCGCTTCTACCAGGCCCCGGCCCGCATCTGGGCCTACGCCAGCCAGCCCCACCCCCACGCCGGCGGCTGGCTGGAGGGCGACGACTTGGTGATCGAGCCCAACCAGGGCCAGCCGCCGCTCTGCATCAGCGCGGGCAAAAGCCCCCTGGTGGGCGGCTTCAACCGCCTGAACCTCCTGGCCGCCAGCCTGGCCGCCCTGGCCTGCGGGGTGACGCCGGAGGTCATCCAGGGGGTGGTGGATCGCTTCCGGGGCCTGGGCCACCGCATGGTGCACGTCATGGCCATCGCGGGCGTGGACTTTTACGACGACAGCAAGGGCACCAACGTGGGCGCGGTGCAGGCCGCCCTGGGCGCGCTCGATAAACCGGTGGTGCTGCTCCTTGGCGGGCGCGACAAGGCCGGGCGCTTCGCGGACCTGGCCCCCCAGATGGCCGGCAAGGTGGCGCAGGTGATCTGCTTCGGCGAGGCCGGCCCGGCCATCCACGCCCAGGTGAGCGGCCTGGCCCCCAGCCTGGTGGCCCCGGACCTGGCCACGGCGGTGAGCGAGGCCCGCCGCCTGGCCCAGCCCGGACAGGCCGTGCTGCTCTCGCCGGGCTGCGCCAGCTTCGACGCCTACACCGGCTACGCCCAGCGCGGGGACCACTTCCAGGCCCTGGTGCGCGCGGAGGCCGAACGTGTTTGAGCGCCGGCCCGCATACGCCCCGGCCGCCCCGGCGGCGGCCGAGCCGGCCCGCCGGACGGTGGATCCCTGGCTGGTGGTCAGCGCCCTGGCGCTGGCCGGCGTCGGCCTGGTGATGGTCTTTTCCAGCAGCAGCGCCATCGCCGAGAAGCGCCACCTGGACGCCGCCTACTTCATGAAGCACCAGGCCATGCACCTGGCCGTGGGCCTGGCGGTGATGACCTTCCTGGCCACCCGCGACCACCGCGACCTGGGTAGGTGGTCGCTGCCGCTCATCGTGGCCGTGTTCCTGAGCCTGGTGCTGGTGCTCATCCCCGGCCTGGGCCACCGGGCCGGCGGCGCGGCCCGCTGGCTGCGCCTGGGCTACTTCTCCTTGCAGCCGGCCGAGCTGGCCAAGCTGGCCCTGGTCATCTACCTGGCCCGCTTTCTTTCCCTGCGCCAGAACGAGGTCAAGAGCCTGACCCAGGTCTTCCTGCCCGCCCTGGGCGTGGCCCTGGCGCTGATCCTGCCGGTCTTGGCCGAGCCCGACCTGGGCATGAGCGTGACCCTCATGGTCCTGGCCCTGGCCATGCTCTTCGTGGCCGGCGCGCGCACGATTTACCTGGCCGGGCTGGTGCTCATCAGCCTGCCGCCGCTGTATCTGCTGGTGACCCTGTTCAGCTACCGCCTGAAGCGGCTCCTGGCCTTCCTGGACCCCTGGGCCGACCCCAACGACTCCGGCTTCCAGATCATCCACAGCTTCATGGCCCTGGGCTCCGGCGGGCTTATGGGCGCGGGCCTGGGCGGCTCGGTGCAGAAGCTCTTCTACCTGCCCGAGCCCCACACCGACTTCATCCTCTCGGTGCTGGGCGAGGAGCTGGGCCTGATGGGCATCCTGGGGGTGCTGGCCCTGTTCATGGTGCTGATCTGGCGGGGGCTCGGCGCGGCCCTGGCCTGCCGCGACGCCTTCGGCTCGCTCTTGGCCCTGGGCTGCACGCTGATCATCGGCCTGCAAGCCTTTGTCAACGCCGGGGTGGTCATGGGCCTGTTGCCCACCAAGGGCCTGACCCTGCCGTTCATCAGCTATGGCGGCTCCTCGCTGATCGTCAACCTGGCCTGCGTGGGCATCCTGATGTCCGTGGCCGCCAGCCGGGAGCGCGAGTGATGGCCGCGGCGGTGCTCATAGCCGGCGGCGGCACCGGGGGGCATCTGTTCCCGGGCGTGGCCGTGGCCCAGGCCCTGCGCGCGCTGCGCCCGGACCTGGCGCTGACCTTCGTCTCCACCGGCAAGGCCCTGGAGAGCCGGGTGCTGGCCGAGGCCGGCTTCAACCTGGAGCCCATCCCCGCCCGCGCGCTGCGGGGCCGGGGCCTCATGGAGCGGGCCAGGGCCCTCATGGGCCTGCCCCTGGCCTGCCTCGCCGCCGCCCGGCTCATCCGCCGCCTGCGCCCGGCCCTGGTGCTGGCCGTGGGCGGCTACGCGGCCTTCCCGCTGGGCGTCATGGCCCGGCTCATGGGCGTGCCGCTGGCGGTGCAGGAGCAGAACGCCCTGCCGGGGCTGACCAACCGGGTGCTGGCCCGCCTGGCCCGCCGGGTCTTCATCAGCTTCCCCGAGGCGCGGGCCCACTTCCCGGCCGCCAAGTGCGAGCTGGCCGGCAATCCGGTGCGCGCCGACCTCATCGCCCAGGCCCAGGCCGCGGCGGCTACCCGGCCCGACCCCGCGGCCGAGTTCCGGGTGCTGGTGCTGGGCGGCAGCCAGGGGGCCCACAGCCTCAACCTGGCCCTCATTGCGGCGCTCACGCACCTGGCCGGCCGGCGCCAGCGCATGTTCTTCGTGCACCAGACCGGCGCGGCCGACCAGGCCACGGTGGCCAGCGCCTATGCCGGGCACGGCTTCCGGGCCGAGGTGCAGGCCTTCTTCGGCGACATGGGCCGGCTCTACGGCCAGGCCCACCTGGTCATCTGCCGGGCCGGGGCCGGCACGCTCACCGAGCTGGCCGCCTGCGGCCGGGGCGCGGTCTGCGCGCCTTATCCCCACGCGGCCGGCGACCACCAGACCCTTAACGCCCGCTCGCGGGTGGCCGCCGGCGCGGCCATCCTGGTGCCGGACGCCGAACTGAGCGGCGAGCGGGTGGCCGGGCTCATCGCCGGCCTGATGGACGAGCCCGCCCGCCTGGCCGCCATGGAGGCCGCCGCCCGGGCCCAGGGCCGGCCCCAGGCCGCCCGGGACATCGCCCGCCAATGCCTCAGCCTCATGCGGGAGGCGGCCTGATGTACCAGAAGCACCAGCACATCCACTTCGTGGGCATCGGCGGCATCGGCATGAGCGGCATCGCCGAGCTTTTGGTCAACCTGGGCCACCGGGTCAGCGGCAGCGACCTGAAGGCCAGCGAGGCCACCCGCCGCCTGGCCCGGCTGGGGGCCGTGGTACACGAGGGCCACCGCGGCGGGCAGGTGCAGGGCGCGGACGTGGTGGTCATCAGCAGCGCGGTCAAGGAGGACAACCCCGAGGTGGCCGCCGCCCGCGAGCTGCTCATCCCGGTCATCCCCAGGGCCGAGATGCTGGCCGAGCTGATGCGCCTCAAGTACGGCCTCGCCGTGGCCGGGGCCCACGGCAAGACCACCACCACCAGCATGCTGGCCCACCTGCTGGCCGCCGGCGGTCTGGACCCCACGGTGGTGGTGGGCGGCCGCCTGGGCGCGCTGGGCCACAACGCCTGGCTGGGCAAGGGCGATTTCCTGGTGGCCGAGGCCGACGAGAGCGACGGCAGCTTCAACATCCTGTCGCCGGTGGTGGTGGTGGTCACCAACGTGGACCGCGAGCACATGGATTTCTACGGCAGCGACGAGGCCCTGGACGAGGCCTTCGTGCGCTTCATGAACAAGGTGCCCTTCTACGGCGCGGCGGTGGTCTGCCTGGACGACCCCCGCCTGGCCGGGCTCATCCCCCGCCTGCGCAAGCGCGCCATCACCTACGGCATCACCAGCCAGGCCGACTACCAGGCCCGGGAGATTGTCAACCAGGGCCTGGCCACCGAGTTCGAGTTCCTGCTGCGCGGCGAGCCCAAGGGCCGGGTGCGCCTGCCGCTGCCCGGCCGCCACTACGTGCACAACGCCCTGGGGGCCATCGCCGCGGCGGTGGAGGTGGGCGTGCCGGTGGACGCGGCCCTGGCCGCCTGCGCCGGCTTCGCCGGGGTCAAGCGCCGTTTCGAGCAAAAGGGCCGCACGGCCGCCGGCGCGCTGGTGATGGACGACTACGCCCACCACCCCACCGAGATCAGGGCCACCCTGGAGGCGGCCCGGGCGGCCTTCCCGCAACAGCGCCTGGTGGTGGCTTTCCAGCCCCACCGCTACACCCGCACCCAGGATCTCTTTGAGGAGTTCGCCACCGCCTTCTACGGCGCGGACGAACTCCTGGTGCTGGACATCTACGCCGCCGGCGAGAAACCCATCGCGGGCATGCACGCCGAGCGCCTGGCCGAGGCCATCCGGGCCCACGGCCACCGCCGGGTGGAGTACGTGGGCGCGGCCGCGGCCGCGGCCCAGCGCCTGGCCGGGCTCATCGAGCCCACGGACGTGCTGTTCACCATGGGCGCCGGCGACGTCTGGCGCCTGGGCGAAGGCCTGGTCGCCCCGGAGCCGGAAGGTGAGCGCTGAGCTGATGGAAACCCTGCGCCGCCAATTGGGCGACCGCGCCCGCTTTAACGAGCCCCTGGCCGGGCACACCACCTGGGGCATCGGCGGGCCGGCCTGGTGTTTTTGCCGGGTGCAGAGCGCGGCCGAGGCCGTGGCGGTGGCCGGCGCGGCACGGGTGGCGGGCATGGCGGTCAAGGCGTTGGGCCGGGGTTCC
Source organism: Pseudomonadota bacterium (assembly GCA_043805555.1). Lineage (GTDB taxonomy): Bacteria > Desulfobacterota > Desulfarculia > Desulfarculales > Desulfarculaceae > JACRDC01. The sequence continues at coordinate 14,796 of JAZDHW010000236.1, read as the reverse complement.
AACCTGCTGGTGGGCGACCGCGGCTTCGCCGGCGTGGTGCTGAGCCTGGCCGGCGAGCTGGCCACCTCCCGCGTGGACGGCGCGACTATCGCGGCCGGCGGCGGCGCGGCCCTGCCGTCCCTGGTGCGCCTGGCCGCCGAGCAGGGCCTGGCCGGCCTGGAGTGGGCGGCGGGCATCCCGGCCAGCCTGGGCGGGGCCATCGCCAACAACGCCGGGGCCAGCGGCGGCCAGATGAGCGAGCTGATCGAGACGGTGGAGTTGCTATTGGCTGACGGTGCATTGCAAACCTTGGCCGGCCATGACCTGGGCGGCGGCTATCGCCGCGGAGGCCTGCCGGCCGGGGCGGTGGTTTTGGGCGCGCGCCTGCGGCTCACGTTCGACGACCAGGCCGCCGTGGCGGCGCGCACCCGCGCCATCCTGGCGCGGCGCAAGGCGACCCAGCCGCTGGGCGCGGCCACGGCCGGCAGCGTGTTCAAGAACCCGCCCGGCGACCATGCCGGCCGGCTCATCGAGGCCGCCGGCTGCAAGGGCTGGCGGCAAGGCGGGGCCATGGTGAGCGAGCGCCACGCCAACTTCATCGAAAACGCCGGCAAGGCCAGCGCCGCCGACGTGCTGGCCCTGATGGAGCGGGTGCGCGCAAGAGTGCGCGCGGCCTGCGGGGTGGAGCTGGAGGCCGAGGTAGAGGTGGTGGGCGATGTTTAACAAGGGCCGCAACCATGGCTACCGCACCAGCGGGCGGCTGAGCAGCGGCCGCGACCTGGGCGCGCGCCTGGATTGCCAGCGGGTGAATTGCCGGCCCGAGGAGCTTCAGCGCCGCCGGGCGGCGGCCCTGCGCGGCCTGGGCGCGGGCGTGGGCTTTTTGGGCCGGGCCCTGGGCGTCATGGCTTTCATGGCCCTGACCGGCGTGCTTCTGGTGGGCGGCTACCTGACCCTGGCCTCGGGCGGGGCCTTTGCCGTGCGCGAGGCCGAGGTGCTGGGCACCGACAACCTGAGCCGCCTGGAGATCCTGCGCGCGGCGGGCATCGGGGCCGACACCAGCCTGCTCTCCCTGCCGGTGGCCAAGGTCAAGGCCCGCATCCAGGCCGTGCCCTGGGTGGAGTCGGCCGCGCTGGAGCGGGACTGGCCCCACGGGGTGCGCATCACGGTGCGGGAGCGGCGGCCGGCGCTGTTGGCCCTGGTGGAGGGCGAGCTTTACTACCTGGACGCGGCGTGCAAGCCCTTCACCCCGGTGCGGGCCGACGAGACCCTGGATCTGCCGGTCATCTCCGGGCTGAGCAAGGCCGACCTGCTGCAACCCGACGACGAGATGAGGGGCCTCATGCAGGACGCCCGCGACCTCCTCGCGGCCCTGCCCGGCGCGGCCCCCGGCCTGGGCGGGGGCCTGAGCGCGGTGCACCTGGACCGGGTCTGGGGCCTGAGCCTGGTTTTCAGCGATCTTACGCCCACCGTGCGCCTGGGTCTGGAGGACCATCTGGAGCGCCTGGCCGTCTTGGGGCCGGTGCTCCAGGACCTTCAGCGCCGGGGCGAGCTGGAGCGGGCGCTCATCATCGACCTTGGCGCGCCGCGCCGGGCGGTGGTGAGGCTGGGGAGGGCGGCGGCATGAGCAGGGGACAGCGCATCGCCGGCCTGGACATCGGCACCACCAAGATCTGCGCGGTGGTGGGCGAGGTGACCGAGACCGGGGTGGACATCATCGGCATGGGCAGCCATCCCTCCGAGGGCCTGCGCAAGGGCGTGGTGGTCAACATCGAGACCACCGTGGCCAGCATCAAGAAGGCGGTGGAAGAGGCCGAGATGATGAGCGGCACCGAGATCAGCTCGGTGATCACCGGCATCGCCGGCGGCCACATCAAGGGCTTCAACAGCCACGGGGTCATCGCCATCCGCGGCCAGGAAGTGACCGCCCGCGACAAGGACCTGGTGGTGGAGGCGGCCCGGGCCGTGGCCATCCCCACCGACCGCGAGGTGCTGCACATCCTGCCCCAGGAATACATCCTGGACGGCCAGGACGGCATCCAGGACCCGGTGGGCATGAGCGGCGTGCGCCTGGAGGCCAAGGTGCACATCGTCACCGGCGCGGTGGCCAGCGCCCACAACCTGATCAAGTGCTGCAACCAGGCCGGCCTGGACGTCAGCGACATCGTGCTGCAATCCCTGGCCAGCGCCGAGGCGGTGCTGACCCCGGAAGAGAAGAACCTGGGCGTGGCGCTCATCGACTTCGGCGGCGGCACCACGGATCTGGCCATCTTCAGCCAGGAGTCCATCCGCCACACCGCCGGGGTGGCCCTGGGCGGCAACAACCTGGACACCGACCTGGCCGTGGGCCTGCGCACCCCGCTCAACGCGGCCGAGGCCCTGAAGCGCCGCTACGGCTGCTGCCTCAGCTCGCTGGTGGGCAAGGACGAGGTGGTGCCGGTGGACAGCGTGGGCGGGCGCGAGCCGCGCCGGGTCAAGCGCCAGGTGCTGGCCGGCATCCTGGAGGCCCGGGTGGAGGAGCTCTTGACCCTGGTGCACTCGGAGATGATCCAGAGCGGGTTCTCCGACCAGGTGGTCAGCGGGGTGGTGCTCACCGGCGGCTCGTCGCTCCTGGAGGGCCTGACCCAGATGGCCGACCAGATTTTCGACATGTCCGCCCGCCGGGGCTATCCCATGGGCGTGGGCGGGCTCAGCGACGTGGTGAACAACCCCATGTACGCCACCGCGGTGGGGCTCATCCTCTACGGGGTGCGCAACCAGGAGCGGCGCAAGTTCCGCATCGGCGACGGCAACATCTTCAACCGGGTGGTGGCGCGCATGCGGCGCTGGTTCAAGGAGCTGATCTAGGTGTCTGTCGGAAAAAAGCCGTCCATGGCTTTTCCCGACGCGAACTTGCCGGAAGTGAATTCCGGCAAGTTACGCAAATTGCTCGCCCCCGTTGGGGGCTACCAATTTGGCGGGCCATCCATGGCCCGCCCAGGAGCCCGCCGGAGCTGTTTCTCCGACAGGCTCCTGGCAGGCTGTTGGTCAACAGCCTGCGCGGGCCAGGGATGGACTTTTTCAACCTTCTACTTGGTTAGCACCGGCGGCGCAGGCCGCCAAAGAAATAAGGAACAAGGCGGACGCGCCGCCCCGTGGGTGGCGGGGCGGGCGGCGGACGCTGACGGAAAGAAGCTGGTAGAGCAAGGTCGGGAGGGTGACTCATGCCAATCGAAATTGAGATGATGGACAACCTGGACGCCGGGGCCAAGCTCCGGGTGGTTGGCGTCGGCGGCGGCGGCAACAACGCGCTGAACAACATGATCGAGGCCGGGCTCAGGGGCGTGGAGTTCATCTGCGCCAACACCGACGTGCAGGCCCTGGAGCGCAGCAAGGCCCGGGTGCAGCTGCAACTGGGGCGCAACTTGACCCGCGGCCTGGGCGCCGGGGCCGATCCCGAGGTGGGCCGCCAGGCCGCCCTGGAGGACCGCGAAAAGATCAAGGAGCTCTTGGCCGGCAGCGACATGGTCTTCGTCACCGCCGGTCTGGGCGGCGGCACCGGCACCGGCGGGGCCCCGGTGGTGGCAGAGGTGGCCAAGGAGATCGGCGCGCTCACGGTGGCGGTGGTGACCAAGCCGTTTGAGTTCGAGGGCAAGCGCCGCATGGCCCAGGCCGAGGACGGCGTGGCCGAGCTCAAGAAGGTGGTGGACACCCTGATCGTGATCCCCAACACCCGCCTGCGCTCGCTGGCCCCCAAGCACGGCCGCTTCGTGGACATGTTCCGCCGGGCCGACGAGGTGCTGCTCTATGCCGTGCGCGGCATCAGCGACCTGATCGTCACCCCCGGCCTGGTCAACCTGGACTTCGCCGACGTGCGCACCATCATGGGCGAGATGGGCGTGGCCCTGATGGGCACCGGCCAGGCCAGCGGCGACAACCGGGCCCTGGAGGCCGCCCAGCGGGCCATCAACAACCCGCTTCTGGAGGACATCAGCATCGAGGGCGCCCGCGGCCTTTTGATCAACATCACCGCCAGCAGCGAGGTGACCATCGACGAGATCAGCGAGGCCAGCACCTTCATCCAGGAGGCGGCCCACGACGACTGCACCATCATTTGGGGCACGGTCATCGACGACAGCCTGGGCGAGGACCTGCGGGTCACCGTCATCGCCACCGGCATCGGCGGCAAGACCCAGGAAAGGGAGGTGTCCCACCCTCGCATGGCCGTGGCCGGCGGCGTTGAGCGGGAGCGGGTGGACCTGGCGGCCATCGACCACATCGACCTGCCCCGCTATGTGCGCTCCACGCCGTCCAACCGGCCGGCGGCCCCGGCCCGCAGCAACCCGCGTCCGGGCAGCCCCAACATGGCCGACCTGGACGTGCCCACGTTCCTGCGCCGCCAGGCCGACTAAGTCCGGGGCGCGGAGCGTAGAGGATGAGACTGGACTGATTTTCGTGGCGGCGGGCCGACCGGCCCGAGCCGGCCACTGCACACCACCCCCCGGCGCACTGCTCGGGGAGCCTTCCACCCTGGCCGCCGGGACCGTCCCTCCCGGTCCCGGCGGCCCATTCCTCCTGGGCGCGGAGCGCGGGTTCAAGACGCGCGGGCGCTATCCCGGTCCATACCAGCCTTGGCCGTCATTGCGAGGAGCAACCCGCTGAGGTTGCGACGCGGCAATCCCCCGTTGTGTCTTTGGCGGCAGGGGAGCGAAGAGATTGCTTGGCTGCGCCCGTCACGGCGCAGGACGGCGGCGTCCGGCCCGCGGGGACCACGGAGGCCGGGCGCGGCGGCGTGCGTTTATAGAGGAGATGGATTCGGGTCGGCGCGGCTCAGCGCGGGAAGATGGCCACTGCGGCCGGCAGGGTGGCCGAGGGCCAGGGCAGGGGCAGGTCCGGGGATTCGCTGGGGCCGCCGGTCTGCTGATAGCTGGCGTCGCCGGCCTGCAAATCCAACTGGGCCTCGGCGCCGCCGTCCATGCACATCACCTCGCGCAGGCCCAGGTTGGTCTCGGCGATGACCTTGGCCAGCTCCCACAGGGTGTGCTTGCCCTCGGTCACCATCACCCAGATGCGCCCCTGGCCGTCCTCGGCCACCAGGGTGCGGTGGGCGACCTTCTGGCTGCGCCGCACCCGGATCTGGCCGAACCGGTCCAGGAACATCAGCGACTGGGCGGCCTGGCGGTAGGGGCCGCCCACGGGGTCGAAGACGGTGTAGTGCAGATCCAGCACCCGGGCCCGGGGCAGCAGGGGGTCCTCGGGCTCGGCCAGGAACAGGGCCTCCAGGTGGGCCACCTGGTTGCCGCGGCGGCGGCCGTCCTGGATCAAGAGGCCCAGGTAGGTGCGCTCGGCGGTGAACTGGCCGGCGTTGAAGACCGCCAGGGCCTTGGTCCGCTTGCGCCACTCGCTGGCGGTGTAGCCGTCCTGGCCCTCGGCCGCGGCCAGGATGCGGAAACGGAAGCGCTCCGGATCCACCCGCAGGATGGCCAGGCGGTCGCTGCCGGCGCGCACCGAGGTCTCGGCCGACAGGAAGGCCAGGTCCAGGCCCGGCCTCAGCTCGCGCCAGGCCGGCTCGCCGGCCTGGGCCGGCGGCGCCAGGAGCAGCAGCGCCCACAAGGCCGCTGACGCCAGCCAGGCGCGCACGGTGGAATCAGTGCTAGGCGGCATGGGGCCAGTCTAGTCCCAAGGCCGGGCGAAGTCAAAGCCAAGCCCCGCGGCCGGAATGACCGCGGGGCCTTGTTTGCAGAAGGAGGGGTCTGGGGCCAAAGGCCCCGCTGACCGGTTTAGGCCATGGCCGGCAGCGCGGCCGGGGCGACCTCCAGGCGACGCCGGCGGCTGGGCTGGCGGACCTCGCCGCCCAGGAGCAGCTCGGAGGCCTCGGCAAAGGCGCGGCGGAAGACCATGTCAAAGATCAGCCGGTCGCGGGGGCTGTCCACGGGGGCCAGGCTGCGATGCACGTCCTGCTCCACCCGCTGCAGGAACTCCGGCGACCAGGCCTCGCCCTCGGCCGCCATATCGGGAGTCAGGGCCACCAGGGATTCGAAGATGACCCGGGTCAATCCGTGGGGGTAAGTATTGGTCGCGCTCATATCAGCCTCCATAACCGTGGTTGCCCAGTATTCATGCAAGCCAGGGGCCAACTTTTGGCCTGGAGGATAATAGTTAATTATTAATGGTGGTTACGAATTTGGCCGCCAAGGCCGCGGCAGGGATTGCCCAGCCCGGCCACGGGGCCGCCCGGCAAATCATGCCGAAAACATACCGCATTTCCGGGTAGTTGTAGTCCTAGGCCGAGCCCCGGTGTGAAACGGGTTGCGCAGCGGTGCGCAGCATCAGGTTGACGCATATCGTCAAAATGACGACGGGCCGGACGCTGAAACGCCCGGCCCGCGCGCGGAATATTGTCAATGGATTGACCCCGGGGGCCAGCCCCGCCTAGGCCTTCCTGGTCAGTTGCAGGTTGATGAAGGGGCTGCGGTCGAAGCCCAGGTTCTTGAAAAAGGCCAGCATGTCGCCGGAGTCCCAGCGCACCGCGGTGCAGATGTCGGGCACGCCCTGGGCGAGGAAGTAGTCGAACAGCGCCTGGGCCAGGGCGCGGCCCACGCCGCCGCCCATCTGGTCCGGGTTCACGCCCACCATCTCGATCCACCCGGTGACCTCGCTGCCAAAGCCGCCCACCTTGATCTCGCCGATCACGAAGCCCACCAGCTTGCCGTCCACCTCGGCCACGAAGCCGACCATATCATCGTGGTCCACGTGGCAGGCGACCATGCCCCGCCAGCGGTCGCTGACCGGCTGGCGGGTGATGCTTTTCTGGATGCGGACCACCTGCTCAACGTCCTGGGAGCTCATGCGGCGCAGCTTCACGGGTTCACCCTTATCCTTGATTTCGCTTGTCCCGCGATCAGTCGATGCGGATGATCTTCACGTTCTTGCCCACCCATTCCGGGGGCAGGTACACGCGGCCGGAGTTGCCGCTCTGCTTTACCTCTTTCTCAATCATCTCCTCGCCGTAGACCTCGAACTTGGCCTTGCGGCGAGGGTTCCCTTCGGCTGCGCTGGAAGCCGTCTCCGGTTCCAGGGTGCGGCTGAGGGGCTCTTCGGCTGTGCTCATTTCCTCTCGTCCCGCCTGGCTGCTGGCTGTGGTTTTTTTGCACCGGCCTGGTCCCGCAACCCGCCGGGCAACAGCCGGTGCGCCCGCGGGAGTCGCGCTATGCGATAACTACTTTGCAGCTATTTTGTAACCTAATGAGTTTGGGCATCCCTTGTCAACTGTAAACAGCGGAAGCATAGGCCATGGCCGCCCCCACGGCAAGGGCCGGCTTGCGTCAGGGTTTAGCCGGTCCAGAAGCGCTGGGGGTCGTAGCGCCGGATGATGGCCAGCTCGGCCGGCGTGGGGGCCGGGGTCCGGGCCAGGTCCGGGGCCGCGCCCAGCTCCCAGCCGGTCTCGGCCCGCACGGTTTCCAGCTCCACGCCGGGGTGCAGGCTGGCCAGCACCGCCCGGCCGGCCGGGAAGCGAAAGAGGCCCAGGCTGGTGATGAGCGCGGCCGGCCCGCCCCGGGTCAGGCCCTGGGCCTCGCGCCAGCCGGGGCCGTCGCCCCAGCCGGGGCTGGTGATGAAATCCACCCGCGGCACCAGCCGCCGGCGCTGGTGGGTCATGATGATGAGCAACCGGCCGGCCAGGCAGGCGATGTCCGCGCCGCCGCCCGAGCCCGGCAGGCGGGTCAGACCGCGCTCGCCCTGCACCTCGTGGGTGTTGACGTTGCCGCACACGTCCACCTGGGCCCCGCCGATGAAGCCCACCCCCACCCGGCCGCCGGAGAGCAGGGTCATCACCTCGGCCAGGTCGCCCACCCTGAGCGCGCCGGTCTGGTTGGGCGGGTCGCCCATGGTGATGATGGGCCCGGCCGCGGCGCTGTCGCGGATGACGCCGTTCTCGAACACCCCCACGGCGTTGGGGGCGCGGGTCTCCTTGGCCAGCAAAAAGGCCAATAACGGCAGGCGCATGCCCACGAAAACCACCTCACCGTCCGCGATCTCGCGGGCGGCGGCGGTGACCATGATGTCGCCGGGGGAGTAGTCCACGGCTGCCTCCTAGGGGTTGAGCCTCCGGGTGAGCCAGCGGTCCAAGGCGGCGGCGAAGCGCTCCTTGTCCTTTTTGCCATAGGGCGGCGGCCCGCCCATGATCTCGCCGGTTTCGCGCAGGCCCATCATGAAGTCGCGCATGGACAGCCGCTCGCGCACGTTCTCGGCCGTGTACAGCTCGCCGCGCGGGTTCACCGCCGTGGCCCCGCGCTCCACCACGGCCGCGGCCAGGGGCAAATCAGCGGTGATGACCAGGTCGCCGGGGTCCAGCTTCTCGGCTATGTGCTTGTCGGCGCTGTCCATGTCGCGCGGCACCACCACGGTGGTCACCAGCACCGAGCCGGGCCGGCTCAGCATGCGGTCGGCCACCATGACCACCGGCACCCTGAGGCGCTCGCTGGCCCGGAAGACCACCTCCTTCACCGGCCGGGGGCAGCCGTCGGCGTCGATCCAGATGCGGGGTCCGTCAGCCATTACGCACCATCCCCGCTGGCCACGCCCAGGCGCATGTAGGCCACCTGGGCCACGGCCACCGGCTTGCCGTCGGCGTCCACCACGTCCACCGCGCAGGGGGCCAGGGTGCGGCCCAGCTTGATGACCCGCGCGCGGGCCGTGGCGTCGCTGAAGCAGGGCGCCAGGAAGCGGATGTTCATGTCCACGGTGGTCAGTATCTCCGCCGGGTCGGTGAGGGTCAGGATGGCGAACGCCGCGGTGGAGTCGGCCAGGGTCATGAGGATGCCGCCGTGCAGGGAGGCGAAGATGCCGTCATAAATTTGGCGGCGCGGGATGCTGACCTCGAACGCGCCCGGCTCCACCAGCCCCACCCGCATGCCCAGGGTGTTGAAGATGGGTATGGCCGTGATGCGCGCGAGGATGGGATCAAGTTGAGCGGGGGGGAGCATGGTGATGGCTAGTCGCTTTCGTTGGTGATTATGGCTCAGGCCACGCCGGCCAAGGCCAAAGGCACGCCCACCGGCCTACCCTGTTCATACCACCCGGCCGAGCTGTGGGGCCAGTCCGTGGCCTGGGCCGCCAATCCGGCCCGCACCGGGTTCAGGTGCATGTAGTTTAGTTTTTCCAGGAGCTTGGCGTCGGTGTGCAGTTCGAAGGCATAATATTTCCGCTGCCACACCGGTTCGTCAGGAGCAATATGCGCAGAATAATTGATCAGGTTAGCTGATACCAAGCGCTTGATCTGCACTGAGCTGCGCTGTTTCCATTGTTTCATGAATAAGGGGAATGAGTCGGACTTACTTACATGCACGATGGCGTGAACATGATCCGGCATGACTACAAAGCCGGTGCATTTCGCTTCCTGTCGTATCAGTTCGCCGGCCAATACGCCGATGACAGCTTGCTTGCATTGGTCATGGTCCAATAGCCTGCGCCGGTGGTAGCAGGAAAAAGTCACGAACTGCACTAAGCCGTCAGTGAAAGCCAAGTTACATGCCTTGGAGTTTGTTTGTTGCGCTGTGGCCGATCCTCTTGTGCCTTCGGCACCCAGACGGCTGGCGCCGTCTGGGTCACCCGGAATACACCAACGATGCGTTTCCCCTCTTGGGTGGCCCAGACAACTTGTTGTCTGGGCGGCGCAGCCGCAAGAGGAGCTGGTTGACATTTAGTAATAGTCACAAGGGCAGTTGATGATTTAATCATTGCTTTCGAAATCAATTGATTCAATGATACCCTGTGATGCGTGAACTGAATTATTTGTCCCCACTCCCTATAAACTCGGCTAAGTCAATTTCTTCGTCAAACGTACAAAACCGATTGATTATTTCTTTCATATCTAATAAATACTCACCTCTAATAAATACTCACCGATGTTCCAATCTCGAGGATGAATATATGCAAAATCTTGGAGCCTATCGAACTCAATCTCTCTAGCTTTTGGGTGTACGAGCTGATTTATTTTGTCAAATAATTTTCGCAGTTTCTTAATTATATCGCAGTCAGGTTCTAGTAGAATACCGCTACAGGATAGCGCAATTATTGCTACCTTTTCCGTTATTCCTAACCGTTCTAAATTCTTTTTATAGTACTTTTCACCCATCCTCTTTATTCCATAATAATTTATAAAAGCTTCGAGGGTCATGCAGATAAAAATATGGGCTGAAATTATTGCCGTTTCTGCTTGAGCGCATAGTTCATTAGTTTCCTCATCTATCAAATGATCCACCAAGCCGGATTCGACACCTATGTTATCATCCCGCACTCTCTGCTCTATAGCATTAATATTGTTCAGATAACGTACGTAATTTTTATGGCATCTATACGCGGAAGCATAATAAAAACTAACCGGGGTGGTCCATGCACCTGAACGCCTGAATGGTAGCAATTTCCTATGATATTTCTTGTCGATTAACAGTCCAGCTTCGACTTCTTCTATCTTCACATAGTCCCCGGCTTCAACTTCTGCCAAGGCCTTCTTGACATCCTCGCGGTCGATTTCATCTTCCAGCGCTTCTAATTCGCGCTCGGTTAGCTCTCGGTCCATGTCTACCACCCCCACTCCACCGCCTCGCCCTTGGCCGGGTGGGCCACCATCAGCCCGTTCAAGCGGCCGCGGCCCAGCTTGTCCAGATACGCGGCGCGGTCGGGCAGCTCAAGCACCCACTCTTGCAGCCAGGCCTTGCTGCCGTCCTCGCTGCGGGTGCGCGCGGCGTATTCCAGAAAAAACGGGTTGTCCAGGCCGTAGTAGCCCTGCACCGGGGCCGGGTGCGCGCCCCAGGGGACCTCGCACACCGCGCTGACCGCGAACCCCGGCACCAGCGTGCGGTCCGGGTCGGCCCGGATCACCTCCGGGGCCACGATCTCCTCGCAGGTGATCAGCACCGCCTTGGCGGCCAGGGCGGCCAGGCGGGAGAAGCCCAGCGCGCCCCAGGCCTGGCAGTTGCCGAAACGGTCGGCCCGCTGCACGTGCAGCACGGTGAGGTCCGGGTTCAGCGCCCGGATGGACAAGAGCTTCTGGCCGGTGTGCGGGCAAATGAGTTCGGCGAAGTGCGGGTTGTCCTTGGGGATGTCGCTGCCCAGCGGCGAGCGGCCCACGGCCATGGGCAGGCCGCGCGCGCCGGCCTCCAGGGCCAGGGTGATGGAGAAGTTGCTGTGGTTGATGACCGTTATGGGATGCGGCCGGCCCTGCTCCACCGCGCGGCGGAAGTTGTAGCCGATGCCGGTGGAGACGTTGCCCACCCAGGCCGCGACGACGCCCCGGCACAGGCCGGCGGCGATGAGCTGGTCAAACAGGATGTTGCTGATGGGCGCCACCAGGGTCAGGTCGCCCAGGCCCTGGCGGATGATCTCGTGGCCCGCGGCAAAGGGCACGAAGCCTTCCAGACCGGCGCACATGGCCACGGTCATGCCCGGCCGCACCAGGGTGGACACCGCCTCGCTGAGGTCCATGAGCTTATCCGCGCCGGCCATGTCCCCCCTCCGGTTTCAGGCACCCTAATGTAATAGCCCAGGCTGCGGCCGGGTGGCAAGGGGCGCAAAAACCTTGCCCCCACGGGCGGGCGCGGATAAACTGCCCCCTGCCCAAGCAGGAGCGCGCATTGATGTTCGAGGTCCGCGACCCCCGCAAGCTGACGCCCCACCCGGAGTTCGAGCGCCTGTTCGAGCCGCCCGGGCGCGGCGAGATCGAGGCCGTGCGCCGGGCCATGGCCGCCGGCGAGCCCTTCCAGCCCCTGCTCATCGACAGCGCCGGCCGCATCCTGGCCGGGGTGGAGCAATGGCAGGCCGCGCTGGTCCTGGGCTGGGACGCCATCAGCGTGCTGATGGCCCCGCCGCTGCGTCTGGCCGAGCTGCGGGCCCTGATGGTGGCCGAGAACGTGCGGGTGCGCGAGGTGCGCGAGGAGCACCTCTGGCGGGGCATGAACAACTTCTTCGACATGGAGCCCCTGCGCCCGGCCGGCGGCTGGTGAACCATCCAGCGCCGCCCGGTCGCGCGGATTTGACTCCTTCCTCACATCTTGCCCATATGACGCCGGCCCCGCGCGGGGGTAGAATGGGCGCGTCATGAGCGATCTGCTGCAAAACACCGCAGCCGCCCTGGTCGCGGCCCTCACCGGCCGCGAGCCCCGCCGGCTCAACACCCCCGACGCCCGCCCGGCCGCGGTGCTGATGCCCTTGTGGGAGCGGGACGGCGGCTTGCAGATGGTCTTCACCAAGCGCACCAGCCATTTGCCCCACCACGCCGGCCAGATCAGCTTCCCCGGCGGCATGGCCGACCCCGGGGACCCGGACTTGCAGACAACCGCCCTGCGCGAGACCTGCGAGGAGATCGGGGTCTGCGAGGGCCTGGTGGAGGTGGTGGCCCGTCTGGATCAGCTCCTCACCATCACCAACTTCCTGGTCACGCCGTTTTTGGGGCTTATCGAGCCGCGGGCCCGGTTCCGGCCCAACCCGGTGGAGGTGGACCGCATGGTGGTGGTGCCGCTGCTGACGGTGCTGGACCCGGCCTGCTGGCGGCCCACGGACGTGAGCTGGCAGGGCATGACCCTGCGGCAAACCGCGCTGACCCACCAGGGCGAGATCATCTGGGGGGCCACGGCGCGCATCCTGCTCAACCTCCTGGAAATCCTGGGCGAGAGCGGCCTGGCCGCCGTGCGCGCCGCCGCCGGTTGCGGCCAGCCGGCCGCGTAATTACCTGTTGCCAGGGCGGGGGGCGTCGTGTAAATTTTACGCCTTGTCGGGACGTGGCTCAGACTGGTAGAGCACTGCGTTCGGGACGCAGGGGTCGCTGGTTCAAATCCAGTCGTCCCGACCACCCCAGCATTTGATTCGGGCCGGACACGCGCTGTCCGGCCCGAGCCTTTTGGGCCCGCCCGCCTTGCACCCGTCCCCACCGCCAGCCAACCCCCGGCCCCGGCGCGTCCACCCCCGGCCCCGCCATCGCGATCCTCGTCCGGCGGCGGTAAAATTTGGTTCACCCGGCAAATGACCAGATAAGAGAGCCAGGTTTGTTCGCAGGCTTGGCCCCCAGTGGTCAAGGCCGAGCGCAGCGAGCCCTTTGGGCTTGGCCTTGACTGGCTCCGGAGGCCTTGCTACTTCCCATCTGATGCTTCATCTGGTCATTTGCCGGATGAACAAAAAAAAATTAGCCCTTCGCGTTAAAGACCTCACGCGGATGTTCCGAAAAGACAGTAAGCGCATCAGGCGGGCGACGGCCCGCCGGGGCGATTCGTAATGGTGCGCCGCGCCAGGGAACCGATGCTCAGCGAGGGCCTACGGATAGGCCCGTACTCTCACCAAGGAGGGGACCATGAGTCTGGTTGTTAACCACAACCTGATGGCCATGAACGCGGCCCGCAACCTGACCTCGACCTACGGCGCCCTGGCCAAGAGCACCCAGCGCCTCAGTTCCGGTCTGCGGGTCAACAGCGCCTCCGACGACGCCGCCGGTCTGGCCATCCGCGAGCTGATGCGGGCGGACATCGCCGTCATCAACCAGGGCGTGCGCAACGCCGGTGACGCCATCAGCATGATCCAGACCGCCGAGGGCGCGATGAGCGTCATCGACGAGAAGCTGATCCGCATGAAGGAGCTGGCCGAGCAGGCGGCCACCGGCACCTACACCACCAGCCAGCGCGCCATCATGGACAGCGAGTACCAGGCCATGGCGGCGGAGATCGACCGCATCGCCAACGCCACGGACTTCAACGGCGTCAAGCTGCTGGACGGCTCGCTGCAATACCAGCACGAAGGCTCGGGCATGAAGATCCACTTCGGCGCGGGCAACGAGGCGGCCGAGGACTACTACTACGTGAAGATCGGCGACATGCGGGCCACCGAGGCCTCCGGCCTGCGGGTGGGCACCAGCGACGTCAACGACGTCTGGCGCACCACCGCCCTCAACGCCACCACGCCCACCACGGCCCTGGCTGGCGACGGCGGCATCTTCGGCATCCAGTACACCACCGACGGCGGCACCGACTGGCAGACCTACGGCTATGTGACCGTGGAGACCGGCGACACCCTGACCGACGTGATGGACCAGATCAACCAGGGCTCGGCCCAGACCGGCACCATCTCCATCGGCTCCCAGGCCTTCACTTCCAGCGCGGTCTACAGCCAGACCCTGACCATCGGCAGCTTCGTCTTCAGCTTCAGCAGCGGCGACGCGGCGGCCACCACCTTCAACGCCGTCACCGGCACCGGCGTCATCGGCACCTCGGTCAACGGCGGGTGGACCGGAGCCACGGTGCTCCATGATATCGCCGCGTTGCTGAACAACAATATCAATGACATCGGCATATACGCCGGCGCTGACATATCAGCGCCCACCGGGACCAGCGCCATATTCTTGACCGACGCCAACCTGGGCAGCAGCGCCGACATCGTGGTGAGCAGCACCCTGACCAGCGTGATCACCCCCACGGCGGGCAAGCTCACCGGCGGCGGCGGCACCCAGGTCAGGGCCTCGATGTACTACGATACGGCCAACGAGAACTATGAGCTGCAGTTGACCAACACCAGCAAGGGCGAAGACTATCAAATGCGCTTCGTCACCAGCTCCGGCACCGTGGTGGACTCCGGCGCGCGGCCGGCCCCGGCCATGCCGGATCTCAGCGCCAACTACCTGCACAACTTCCAGTTGCTCAACGACAGCAGCGAGCTGACCGAGATCCAGAACGCATCCGGCACCACCAACTGGGACGGCAAGGACATCCTGACCCAGTCCGGGGCGCAGTTGGCCCTGGGCCAGATCGGCGAGGCCATCAACACCAAGGACAGCGCCCGGGCCAACCTGGGCGCCTTGCA
>JAZDHW010000235.1:0-2533 GCA_043805555.1 Pseudomonadota bacterium | reverse complement strand
CCGGCCGCGCCGGCAGGCTGGCGGCGCTCGCCGCGCACCCGGCGGGCGGCCGCCTGGGCCTGGTCCCTGGCCGGGCCCAGGAAATCGGCGGCCACCTGCTCCAGCGCGTCCTGGGCTTTTTGGGCCAAGGTGCGGGAGATTTTGCCTTTCTGGGCCGTGGCCTCGTGGGCCTTGGCCAGCAGGTAGTCGGCGGCCAGGCAGAAGCGCGCCCAGGCCCGGCACTGGTGGGGCTCCAGGCCCGCGGGCTCCTCATAGCAGGCGAAAAACTCGCGGCAGTGCTCGGCCAGGGCGGCATAGCTCAGTTCGCCGCCGGCCCGGAACACGGCCTTGGCCCCCAGGCCCTCGCGCAGGTCCAGATAGGCGCGCAGGGCGGCCTGGCCGGCGCTGGAGTCCGGGCGGCGGCCGGTGGCCAGGTAGGCGGCGATCTCGCGCCACAGGGCGGCGTCCGGGGCGAAGGCGGCCAGTTGGGTCTGCATCTGCTTCACGGGACCGTTGGCGAGCATGCGGCGGAACATGGGTATTCTCCACTCAGGGGCCCCGGCGGGGCGCGGCCGGCGCGTGAAACGGCGCACGGCATTGGATGCGAACTAAATTTTGGCTTCAGGGAGCTTGCGGCGGGGCTGGCGGCCGGGCGGGGCCGGCGGCAGTCCGCCTAGAGTACGGATACGCCGAACCCCCCAGCGGAGGGGTCCAGCGTGGGTAGGACCAGAGCCTGGTCCAGGGACAGGACGGCGTCCGCCGCGCCGGGGCGGCGCTTGCGGTTGGCGGTGCTGGCGTTGTAGGCAGCCTGTATCACGCCGGGCCATCCTGTGGGGATAAAACAGGCCGGGTCCACCACCCGGCAGCGTAGCGGTTATATAGCGCCCGCCCGCTGAACAGTCAAGCGGTTTTTATGCGCGTTGTTCAGTCTGGACGGCCATGCGGTTGCGGGCAGCTCCCGGCGCTTGGTTGACACCCATACCCCGCTGGGCTAGATTTACCAATCTTGCAGCCGGCATGCGGCCATAGGCCCGCCGGCGGTTGCCGAAATTTTAGCGAGGATCGCCATGAGTCAAGCCAGGCCCGACGGCCGCGCCGCCCATCAGATGCGGCCGGTGAGCATCAACGCCGGGGTGAACCCCTACGCCGAGGGCAGCGCCATCTGCGCCTTCGGGGCCACCCAGGTGCTGTGCACCGCCAGCCTGGAATCCGGCTCGCCGCGCTGGATGGGCCCGGAGCCCGAGCGCGGCTGGGTCACGGCCGAATACGCCCTGCTGCCCCGCTCCACCCACACCCGCACCAAGCGCGACCACCAGAGCGGCGGCCGGGCCCAGGAGATCAGCCGGCTCATCGGCCGTTCGCTGCGGGCCGCGGTGGACCTCACCGCGCTCGTGGGCTGGACCATCCGCATCGACTGCGACGTGCTGGTGGCCGACGGCGGCACCCGCACCGCGGCCATCAGCGGCGGGTGGGTAGCCCTGGCCCAGACCCTGGCCGGACTGGGGGTGGAGCCCCTGATGCAAGTGGCGGCGCTGAGCCTGGGCCGGGTGAACGGCTGCCTTTTGACCGACCTGTGCTACGCCGAGGACTCGGCGGCCGAGGTGGACCTGAACCTGGTGCTGGGTCCGGCGGCGCGGGTGATCGAGATGCAGGCCACGGCCGAGCAGGGCTTCATGCGGCCGGACGAGCTGAACCGATTGCTGGAAATGGGCCTGGCCGCGGGCGAGGAGGTCTTCGCCGCCCAGCGCCGGGCCCTGGGTTACTGCTGATGGAACTGGTGCTGGCCAGCAACAACCCGGGCAAGCGGCGCGAGATCGCCGCGCTGCTGGAGCCCCTGGGCATCCGGGTGCGCACCGCGGCCGAGCTGGGTTTTCTGGAAGACATCGAGGAGACCGGCGACACCTTCGCGGCCAACGCGCGGCTCAAGGCCTGCGCCGTGGCCGCGGCATTGGGCCTGCCCACCTTGGCCGACGACTCGGGCCTGGAGGTGGAGGCCCTGGACGGCCGGCCGGGGGTCTACAGCGCGCGCTATGCCGGCAAGCCGCACAATGACGCGGCCAACAACGCCAAACTGCTGGGCGAACTGGCCGGGCTGCCGCCGGCGCGGCGCGGCGCGGCCTTTGTCTGCGTGATGGTCTGCTGCCTGCCCGACGGCCGGGTGCTGGTCACCGACGGGCGGCTCAAGGGGCGCATCGGCCTGGCCCCGGCCGGGGACAACGGCTTTGGCTATGATCCCCTGTTCGAGCTGCCCGAGCGCGGCCTGACCACCGCGCTCCTGAGCACCGCGGACAAGAACGCCATCAGCCACCGCGGCCAGGCCCTGCGGGCCATGGTGGAGCGCATCCGGGAGTTCATGTCCACCTGGCCGGAGGCGGCGGCATAGCACGGATGTAGATAGAATAAAGGTTTATCGGGGCGTGGCGCAGTCTGGCAGCGCACCTGCCTTGGGCGCAGGGGGTCGGCGGTTCAAATCCGCCCGCGCCCACCAAACCTAAACCTTCGAGCCATTACGACGTCAAGAGGGTGATCGCAGGGGAGGATGACCGGCCCGGCG
>JAZDHW010000234.1:0-16013 GCA_043805555.1 Pseudomonadota bacterium | reverse complement strand
CTGGCTACTCGTACCATGGCCTTGCCCTCTCTTGGTCGCGGTATTGTTGGCTTTTCGCAGAACCACACTACCACGCTGAGATGAGGGCATCTCGCTTAGAGCACTTAGCCAGCTCTTGAGAATCTATCTTGGACAACACTGATCTTGGACAACACTGATAGTTGATGTCAAATTAGCTCGGTGTCAGACGGGCATAATCAAGCAGTTCGTCTTGAATTGGCCGGGCGTGAATCCGACGATAGTTTTAAAGCGATTGGTCATATGATTTTGATCGACGAAACCGGTTTGCATCGCGACTTCGGCAATGGAGCGGCCTTCAGCCAATAGCTGCTTCGCCAGTTTTATGCGCTTATGCGTTATGTAGATGTGCGGCGTCACGCCAACCTCCCGCTTGAACAGGCGGATGAAATAGTATGGGCTTATGCAGGCCATATCAGCCAAGGTCTTAAGCTTTAAGTCCTCGCCGATGTGCTGATTGATGTACTGCTTTACCGTCTTGATCTGCTTGCTGTATATCCTCATGTTGGCGCCGCTGGGCTTGCAATCGGCGTGACGAACGATCAGCGATGCCAACATATTCAATAAATACGACTCGTTATCAATAGACGCCGTTGGCGTGTCCTCCAGCAGGCAATGCAGCTTGTTCATCCGTCGGAACAGATCGTCATCCCTGATGACCGGCGTCGAGAAAAACGGCGTCACGCAACCGCGCCCTGATATTTGCGCGGCGGTTTGCGCCATCAACTCTTCCGTGACATAAAACATCCTGTACATCCAGCCATAATCATCGAAAGCCTTGGATGTATGGATTTCGCCCGGGTGAACCACGCAAACGGTCCCGCGCGGGAGTACGTGGTTGCCCCCCCTGTAGTCCATCGTCTTTATCCCGTCGGTGATTACCCCTATCACATATTCTTCATGATAGTGGCGCGGGAACATGTGGGCCGAATAGGTGGCGCGGACCAATTCGATGTTCCCCATCTCGGGAATCCGCCATAGCTTCGACGTTTTGTGGCTGGCTTCGTCTGGATGGATCATTTTTCACAGCCTAATCATTGGTCATGGGGAAGCCACGGCGCCGGCCTGGTATCCGCAGCTTCGGCGCACGATCAGCCTGGGCTCAATAACCACTTGCAGGGGCTTGCCATAGCCCTTTTTCATGTTGACCATGTCGACCAACCTCTCCGCCCCCAGGCGGCCCATTTGATGGGCCTGCACGTCGATGGTGGTCAGACTCACGGTTTGCAGGGAGGTGTAGGCCGCGTTGTTGAAGCCCACCAGGGCGATGTCTTCCGGAACCCGCAAGCCGGCGTCCAGGATGGCCTCGTAGGCGCCCATGGCCATGTCGTCGTTGCAGGCGAATATGGCGGTGGGCATTTCCTTCCTGGAAATCGCATTGAACATGGCCAGGGTGGACAGGTAGGCGGGCTCCTTGGCGAAATCACCCTGGATTATCAGTTTTTCATTGACGGGAACGCGATGCGCTTGCATGGCGCCGACAGCGCCTTCCAGCCGTCCGCTGCCCGTGGTGGTCCAGGAATGTCCCCGCAAAATGGCGATGCGCTTGTGGCCCAATTTGATCAGGTGTTCGGCCGCGAGATAGCCCCCCTTGTAACTGTCCTCTATGACGTAGTTGAGCTTGGCCAGCCCCGGCACCCGGCGCAACACCGACACCAGGGGGACCTGATCCTCCACCAGCAGGCGGATGCCGGGACTCTCCAGCAGGGCCGAGGACACCAGGAATCCGTCCACGCCCCGGGCCCGAGCGCTGGCCAGTTCTTTGGTCTCCAGGTCGGGATCGTCGTAGGTGGATACCATGTTGATGGAGTAGCCGCGGTCCTTGAGGACCTCCTCCACGCCGGCGGCGATCTCCATGAACAGGGAGTTGCGGGCTTGAAGGATAGTGAGGGCGATTATGTCGGTGTGCTTCTTGGCCAGGGACCTGGCCAGCAAATTAGGCGTGTAATTAAGCTCCTTGGCGGTTCGCAGCACCCGGTACCTGGTCTCCTTGCCGATCCCCTTCTTGTTGTTGAGCACCAGGGAGACGGTGGACGGCGACACCTCAGCGATGCGCGCGATGTCCTTGATGGTCACCTGTTTGGGCTTTTGCGGCATATCGCCCAATCATGCAATTGATATAATTTGCTTTCTCAGCATGCGGCCACCTCGTCCACCGGGATCCGCCGGCCGCGTCCACTACCATGGCCGCCCCGACCTATCCACTA
The DNA here is from genome assembly GCA_043805555.1 of Pseudomonadota bacterium. Taxonomy (GTDB): domain Bacteria; phylum Desulfobacterota; class Desulfarculia; order Desulfarculales; family Desulfarculaceae; genus JACRDC01. The sequence continues at coordinate 13,788 of JAZDHW010000234.1, read as the reverse complement.
AATCGTTTTACTAAAACGTTTTATTAGCATCTTGGCCTATAGGTCGTCAATTGGTATTCGGCAGTTTTGGCGGGTTTCAGTCCGTAACTTGGGGCGTGTTGTTGATTTGTGGTTGAGAAGGGGCAAAAAGCGGCTAAAAAGCAGCGCCCGGTAGGTTTGCGCAATCTGCCGGGGCGAGCTTAACCGGTTGATTCCCTATGGGTTTGACACCCCGAAGCTTGCTTCGGCTTTAACTCTTTTTCTGGTTCATCCGGTTTAAGCGTACATAGCTAGAAAGATTATGCATAAGGTCTTGAAAGGAAAAGATATTTACAGCTAGGGCGTCTCGCGGTCACTTAGCCAAGGTCCGCGAGCAAGGGCTGTGCTTCAAAGTTGGGGCTTTTCCTTCCAATCCCTTTCCCCCATTGTGTTTGTCGGCCGGCGCCCGTCAAGGACACTACGCCCACGGCGTTCCTCCTTGACTGGCCCCGCCCGACCCAATATGGCGAAAGCACATATTTAAATCACCTTGCCCAAGTTATGTACGCGAGGTCCGGATGAGCCATATTTGCCTTGATTTCGCAGGGGCGGGGTTGATCCCCGCACGTGTTTTGTCCTTACCTGAAACTTTGATTCCCCTCGGTCTTCCCTCTCCCCCGCCCGGCGGGGGAGAGGGTTTAGAGAAAACGCCCGCGGCGCTCTCTATTTGTCTTTGGGCATGGAGGTGATGGTGCCGTCCCAGGTGTCGACCTTGCAGGCGGCCAGGTCCTTGCCGGACTCTGGGAACCAGGTCTGGGTGACGCACTTGCTCTCGGTGAAGAAGGCGAAACCGTCCTTGCCCATGACGTGCAGGTCGCCGAAGAACGATTGCTTGTGGCCGGTGAATCCGAAGATGCCCAGGGGCACCGGGATGCCCACGTTGATGCCCACCATGCCCCCGTGGGTGCGATGGGCGAACTGCCGGGCGTAGTAGCCGTTCTGGGTGTAGATCACCGAGCCGTTGGCGAAGCGGTTGTTGTTCATCAGGGTGATGCCCTGCTCGAAGTCCTCCACCCGCTTTACGCACAGGACCGGGCCGAAGATCTCCTCGCTGCCGCAGAGCATGTCCTCGGTCACGTAGTCGATGATGGTTGGTCCCACCCAGAAACCGGCTTCGCAGCCGGCGGGAGGCTGGGCGTTGCGGCCGTCCAGAACGATCTTGGCCCCTTCCCGCTCGGCCTTGTCGATCCAGCCCAGCACGAACTGCTTGTGCCCCGCGTTGACCACCGGACCCATGCCAGGGTCGGGCAGCCAGGCCGGGCTCAGCTTGACTTCGGACGCCTTCTGCTTCAAGAGCGCCACCAACTGGTCGGCGATGGCGTTTTCCACCACGATCACCGGCAGGGCCATGCAGCGCTGACCGGCGCAGCCGGTGAAGGCGTTCATGATGCCGCCGGCGGTGCGCTCCAGCTTGCAATCGCGCAGCACCAGCGCGTGGTTCTTGGCCTCGCACAGGGCCTGGACCCGCTTGCCGTTGGCGGCGGCGGTGGAATAGATGTGCAGGCCAACCTTGGTGGAGCCCACAAAGGTGATGCCCTTGATATCCGGGTGCCTGAGCAGCAGCTCGGCCTGCTCGCGGCCGGCGGTGACCAGGTTAATCACGCCGTCGGGCAGGCCGGCCTCCTGCCACAGCTCCATGACCCGCATGGCCGACTGGGGCACGAAGCTGGCCGCCTTCAGGACCATGCAGTTGCCGGTGGCGATGCAGATGGGGGTCATCCAGCCGTGGGGGATCATGGCCGGGAAGTTCCAGGGCGGGATGCCCGCGAAAACGCCCACCGGCTCGCGGTAGAGGGTGGTGTCATAGCCGGTGGACGCCTGCATGAGGGCCTCGCCCTTCATCAGGTGCGGCGCGCCGCAGGCGAACTCCACGACCTCGGTGACCTTGAGGATGTCACCCATGGCCTCCTGGTAGTTCTTGCCCATCTCCTTGGCCAGCAGGACGGTGAGCTCCTCCAGGTGCTCATCCAAGAGGTGCTTCATGTGGTAGAGCACCTGCACCCGCTTGCTCACCGGGGTGGTGGACCAGGCCGGGAAGGCCTTCACCGCGGCCTGCACCGCATCCTCCACCTCCTCGGAGGGGCACTGGGGGGCCAGGGCTATCACCGCGCCGGTGGAGGGGTTGTAGCAGGGCATGTAGGTCTCGGTGGCCGAGGTCTTCCAACGGCCGCCGGAGTGATATTTCAGCTTGATGGGGCTCTCGCCGCTCACCGGGTCGGCCGGAATCCCCTGGTCCACGAAGAAATAGCGCTCTTGATTGTCGGTTGACATGTGCATATCTCCAGTCGTTGAAAGAATTGCTCGCCAGGGCTCTTGGCCAGGCATCTCAGGTTGTCTGCGCGTTTGATGGCCCAACTGGCATCCACCAGACGCGGGTGGTCAGCGATCTCGTGGCCAAGCGGGAGCCGTGAGTCAGCCCCCGGTCCGGCGGGTGACGCGGCCGGGCTCAGCGGTTGAAGGCGTGCAGGATGCCTTCCAACACCGACCCGCCGATGGCCCGCGCCTTCTCGCTTATGGTGTCCAGGTACTCCAATTGTTTCCTGGGGTCCACGTCTCCAATTTTACAGCCTTTTTGAACTTGGATCCCAGGCCGGATGAGCCCGCGCAAGATGCCGTCCACCTCCACGCGCACCGCCTCATCCGCCACCCGGCCCACGACTTGGCCGGCGCTCACCGTCTGGCCCAGGCTGGCCAGGGGCGAGAAGACGCCCTCGGCCGGGGAGCGCAGCACCCGTTGGTGGGTGTAGCCTCCCATCTCGCCGGGTTGGCCGGTGTTGGCCAGGGCCTGGCCCGCATAGATGAGCCGGCCCAGGTTATGGCCCCGGTGGGTCTCGATGACCAGGTGGGCGTCCTGGGGGGCGCAAAAGCCCGGACCCAGGCCAATGGTCAGGGGCGCCATTGCCGGTGAAAGCCCGGTGTTGCACTTGGCCAGCAAGGCGTCGACGATGACCAGGGGGGCCAACTCCTGCCGGCAGTCCAGATCCGGGTCCACCAGCACGGGCAGCTCGCCCCGGCTCCAGACCGCGGGCGCCTCGTGGGGGCCGGCCACCAGACGGGCGGCGAGCCCCTCCACTTCCTTGTGGCCGTCGTAGACCGCCTCGCAGAAGCTCACGGCCCGGCGCACCGCCAGGGGGGCGGCGATCTCGGTCATGACCACCTGCAGCCCCGCCCGGCAAAGACGGTGGGCCACCCCGCTGGCCATCTCGCCGGCGCCCCTAATCAGCACCCGGAGATTCCTGAGGCCGCTACCGGCAACGCTCACGCACGACATCCTGGGAGCCTCCCCGCGCGGCGGCCCGACTGGGCCGGGTTCCGGGAAAACTGGTCCTGACAGACCTGGTGGGGTCAGATCGCCCAAGACCCTTCCGGTTGGGTGATGGTGGCCTTGGAAAGGACCATCCCGGCGTCCATGACCTCCCAGGTGGGCGTGCAGCCATATTTTTCTGGAATCACCCTGAGCCATCGGTCGGACTGGAGGTACTGCTCCAGCTCGCGGTCGGAGCGGAACACGTAGAACGCGCCCCATTGCCCCTTTTCCCGGGCTATCCACCAGCACTTGTACTCGAGCGCCTCCATATCCCTGAAAACAGGATAGCTGGTGCTGAACTGCGCGCGCAGTTGGTCGTCACTGGGCAGCTCGTCCGGCCGGAAGACCACGAACAAGACCCGTTTCTGCTCTGCCATTGTTTTTTCTCCCAACTCGCGGAACTTAGGTGGAGCCTAAGCCTCTATGGGCCGGATGGCCAGCACCAGGGCCATTATCACGAAGACCATGGCCTCGGCCGCCGGACCCCAGAAGCGCCCGGTTATGGCGATCACCAGGCCCAGCCCGTAGGCGCTTACGGCCGTGCCCCTGAAATTGCCCATGCCGCCCACGATGACCACGGCGAAGGTGAGCACCAACACCTGGAATCCCATGTAGGGCTGAATGGTGGACAGGGGGGCGTAGAGCACCCCGCCCAGGGCAGCCAGGGCGCTGCCCAGCACGAAGACGATGGCGAAATACTTGTCGATATCAATGCCCAGGCTGCGCACCGCCTCCCGGTCTTGCAGGCCGGCCACCACGATCTTGCCGATGATGGTCTTCTTGAAGAACATCGACAGGCCCATGAAGATCAGCAGGGACAGCCCGATGATGACCAGGCGATACACCGGCATTTCCAGAAAGCCCACCGTCAGCGACTCCCCCATGGGCACGCTGATGGGCAGGGGGTTGGGGCCGAATATCCACTTGGTGACGTCCACGCCGATCAGGAGCACGGCGTAGGTGGCCACGATGGCGTAGTCGATGGACTGGCCGTAGAGCCGGCGGATGACCAGGCGCTCGATGACGTAGCTGAGGGGAATGGCCAGCAGCACCGAGACCACCGCCCCGGCCAGGAAGGGCAGGCCCAGGGTGCGGGTGACGAAGAAGAGCGTGTAGGCCCCCACCGAATAGACCATGCCGTGGGCGAAGTTAACTATGCGCATGGCGCCGAAGGTGAGCGACAGACCGATGGAGGTGATGTAGAGGATGCCCCCGATGGTCAGGCCGTAGAAGATTGCTTGCAGCATGTCAAACCACCATTCGAGAAGCGGCCGCTCTCACTTGCGCGCCAGGATTCCCCGCAGGCCCGTACGCAGGCGGAAGGCGATGAAGAGCAACGCGATGCCCAGGAACATCTCCCAGCGCACCAGATAGTCGGCCAGATAGTTGCGTATGGTCATGAAGGCCGCTCCGCCCATCACCGCCCCCAGCACGTGCCCGGCCCCGCCCATGAGGGCGGCGAAGATCACCTCCACGCTACGGGTGGGGTCCATGAGGCTGGGGTTGGTGAAGTGCAGGTTGAGGGCGTTGAGCGCCCCGGCCAGGGCGGAGATGGTTGTGGAGAACACGAAGGTGACCACCTTGAAGCGGTGGGTGTCATAGCCCAAGAAGCGCACCCGGGTCTCGTTCTCCTTGGTGGCGCGCAGGAAAATGCCATAGGGCGCGCGGGTGAAGCGCTGGTAGAGGAAGACCACGCAGAGCAGGCAGGCCAGGCAGAAGTAGAAGCGGAAGTTGGGCTCGGCGAAATTTATGAAGCCATAGGTCGCGAAGTCCAGGGAAAACCCGTCCTCGCCTCCGGTCCAGGGGGCCAGGGGCACCAGCACCACGAAATAGCCCAGTTGGTTGAAGGCCAGGTTGGCCAGGGCGAAGGCCGCGCCCTTCAGCCGCACCAGCACGGGGCCCAGGAGGGCCCCCACCACCGCCCCGGCCAGGACGCCGCACCCGATGGCCAGGAAGGGATCCTGGCTCAGGTACATGGAGCACATGGCCGCGCCATAGGCCCCGGACCCGAAATAGAGCATGTGGCCGAAGGAGAGCTTGCCCATCTGGCCGTAGGCCATGTCGAAGCCCAGCACGAAGATGGTGAAGATGATGAAGTCGGTCATCATGAAAAGGCTGGTGGCATGGCCGTAGGCCAGAAAACCCGCGGCCACCACGGCCAAGGTCAATAGTGGGTTCTGTTCTATGCGCTTGAGCATTGGGCCTCTGGTCCCTAAAGGTCGTTTTCGTAAAGCCGGGGCTGCCGGATAACCTCCGGGTCCACGATGTTCCGGTGGATGGCCCCCTCCTTGAGCACGTAGATGCGGTCGGCCAGGCGGGCCACGGTGGAGAGGTTTTGCTCCACCACGATCATGGAGAGCTTGCTTTTCATGGACTGGAGGATGTTGATGATCTGGCCGATGATGATGGCGGCCAGTCCCTCGGTGGGCTCGTCGATGAGCAGCAGCTCGGGCGAACCCACCATGGCCCGGCCGATGAGGAGTATCTGCCGCTCGCCGCCGCTCAGGCCCTTGGCCTTGGAATCAAGCAGCTTCCCCATCTTGGGGTGGATGGCCACCAGCTTGGCCACCGCCTGCTCCAGGGGTTCCCGCGAGGGGAAGGCGGCCAACTCCAGGTTGTCGCGCACCGTGAGCTCGCCGAATACGCGCTTGTCCTGGAACACGTAGCGCAGGCCCCGGAGCGCCACCTTGTCCGGGGCCACCCCGGCCAGGTCCTGGCCATGGAAGGCGATGCGTCCGGCGGATGGCGCGAGAAAGCCGGCGATGGTCTTGAGCAGGGTGGTCTTGCCCGCCCCGTTGCGGCCCACGATGCAGACCAACTCGCCGGGTTCCAGGCTCAAGGAGACGTCATGCAGGACCTGGGCGCTGCCGTAGCGAACGTCCAGGTTTTCCACGCTCAGTAGCATACCATGTCTTCCTTGCCCCAATAGCACTCGCGCACCAGGGGGTCGCAGATCACCGTCTGGGGGTCGCCGCTGCACACCAAGGCGCCCTCGTTTATGACGCTGAGCCGGTCCACCAGGTCCATGAGCTTGCTGATCTTGTGCTCGACGATGGCGATGGCGAAGCGCCCCTTGAGGGCCATGACCACCTCGCTGATCTGGGCGATCTCCACCAGGCTGAGGCCGGCGAAAGGCTCGTCCAGGAGCAGCACCTGGGGCTTGAGCGACAGGGCGATGGCGATCTCCAGCAGGCGCTTCTCGCCATAGGACAACCCGCTGGCCGGCGCCTCGGCCCTGTCTTGCAGCCCCATCAGCTCCAGGGCGCCCAGGCACTCATCCACCAGGTCGCCTTTCCGGGCCAGGCCCAGGAAAAAGCGGGCCCGGCTGGTATAGGCCCGGCCCTGGCGGATGCGGGCCAGCATCATGTTCTCAAGGACGCTCATGCTCTCGAAGACCGAGACCAGCTGGAAGGTGCGCACCAGGCCCGAGTTCACCCTGTCCCAGGCCGGCTGCCGGGTGACCTCGCGGCCCTGGTAGAATATCTGTCCCTGGTCCGGCGGGTAGTAGCCGGTGAGCAGATTGAAGAAGGTGCTCTTGCCGGCCCCGTTGGGGCCGATGATGCCCGCGGTCTCGCCCTCGGCCAACTGGTAGCACACCCGGTCAACGGCGATCAGGCCGTCGAAATGCTTGCTGGCGTCCCTAGTTTCCAGGATGGTGCTGGCCATGATCTCCGTATCCCCAGCGGGGTGGAAGCGGGGCAGGGCCTCAAAGGCCCAGCCCCGGCCGGGCTATTTGTAGCCCTCGCTCTCCAGGGTGGGCAGATAGTCGTCGCCGGGCCAGGTCCCGATGACCTTCACCAGGTCCCACTTGCCCTTGCGCTCGGCCGGGCCCTTGCCCTGCACCACGAAGGCGCCGTACTTGAACTGGGGCTGATGATCGATGCGCCAGACGCCGGGCCCCTTCATGGACGGGAACTCGGGCTTGGCCATGATGGCCTGGGCGATGGCGGCCGGATCCACGGACTGGGCCAGCTCGATGCCGCGCACCATCTCCTTGAGCGCCACGTAGGCCATGCCGGCGTAGGGATCGGGCGGATCGCCGTAGGCCTTGACGTAGGCGTCGACAAAGGCCTTGCCCTGCTTGACCACGTCCTGGTCGGCGAAGCCCTCCAGGTCCCAGTACCAGGCCATCAGCGAGTAGACGCCTTCCAGGGCCTCGGCCGGCACGCCGCTGCCGAACACGTTGGTCATCCAGTTGAACCAGACCTTGGTCTTCTTGGAAAGCCCCAGCTCGTTGGCCTGCTTGAGCACGTTGATGGCGTCGATGCCCCAATGGGCCATCATCACCACCTCGGGCTTGGCCTCGATGACCTTTTGCAGGTAGGTGGTGTAGTCGGCGGTGCCCAGGGGGGCCTCGATGTACTCCAACTCCAGGCCGTACTTCTTGGCGGCGTCCATCGCGCCGGCCTTCTGGTCCCAGCCGAAGGCGTAGGCCGGGGCGAAGAACATCACCTTCTTCAGCTTGAGCTGGGTGGCGATGTAGGCCGCGCCGGCGTAGCCCATGGAGTAGGGGCTGCCCAGGATGCCGAAGGTGGTCGGGGCCAGGATGTCCTTGTTGAACATGGCCATGGTCGAGACGCAGGTGGCGATGAAGGGCAGGGGAGTCTTGGTCAGCTCTTTGTTGACGGCCGCGGCGATGGGCGCGAAGGTGGCGCTGACCAAGGCGTGGACCTTGTCCTGGTGCACCAGCTCGCGGAAACGCCGGAGCGCCACGTCGGGCTTGGTCTCGTCGTCCTTGGCCACCCCTTCCACGAGCACCTTTTTGCCGCCCAGGTTGATCCCGCCGGCGGCGTTGATCTCCTTGATGGCCATCTCGGCGCCCCTCATCTGGACCGGCCCGATGGGCGAGGAGACGCCGGTCATGCCGAACATGAGCCCGATCTTGATCTTGTCGGGCGTCGCCGCCTGGCCGGAGCCCACCGTCGCAAGCGCCAGGCCGCACGCGGCCAGGCCAACCATCAATCCCAAGGCGAACTTTTTCATACTCCGCTCTCCCTTAGTTTGTGTCTCGGCTGCGATGCCCCTAACCCTGTCCCGCCGGCGAACTCAGCCCCGGGGCGGACCGCCCGCCGCGCGCATGGCCCGGAACACGGCCTCGGGGTCCGCCGGAAGCGAACGCACGCGGCCTCCGCAGGCGTTGGCGATGGCGTTGAGTACGGCCGGAGCGGCCGGGATGTTGGGCATCTCGCCGACGCCCTTGGCGCCGTAGGGACCCATCAGGTTGATTCCCGGCAGGATGATGGTCTTGATGGGAGGCATGTCCAGGGTGGTGGGGATCAGGTAGTCCTGCAGCGACAGGTTCTGGATCCTGCCCTGATCAATGGCCACCGCCTCCATGATGGCGTAGCCGATGCCCATGGCCACCCCGCCCTCGATCTGCCCCTCCACGGCTCTCGGGTTGATGGCCCGGCCCACGTCGAAGGCGGCCACGTAGTCCTCTATCTCCACCTCCCCCGTCTCCACGTCCACCACCAACTGGACCATGTGGGTGGAGTAGGAATAGACGTGGTAGGGGTTGCCCTGGCCGGTCTCCGGGTCCATGGTGGCCATGGGCGGGGCCCACCAGCCCTGGCCGATCATCCTCCGGCCGGTGGCCCAGCACTTGGTGGTCACCTCGCGGAAGCTGATGGCCCGCTCCGGGTGGTCGCGGTCGAAGACCTGGCCGTTGACGAACTCGATGCGGTCGGTGGGCGCCAGGAGGAGCTGGGAGGCCATCTCCAGGAGCGATTCCTTCACCTGGCGGGCGGCCAGGATGATGGCGTTGCCCATCAGGGTGGTGGAGCGGCTGCCCACGGTGGGGCCGGATTCGGGCACCAGGTCGGTGTCCGGCTGCACCAGGCGCACGTCCTCCACCCGCACGCCCAGCTCCTCGGCGCAGATCTGGGGCAGCACGGTGAAGGCGCCCTGGCCCATCTCGGTGATGCCCGAAAAGAGCAGCACCGAGCCGTCCTCGTTCACGTGGATGTTGGCCCCGCAGGCGTCGAATCCGGTGCCGATGCTGGTGCGGTACCAGCCCATGCCCACGCCCACGCCCCGGCGCTTGGTTTTGCGCTCGTCGGTGAAGCCGGTCCGCTTGGCCCGCTCGGCCCAGCCAAAGGTCTGGGCGCAGGCCTCCAGCGTGTCCATGAGGCCCACGCTCTGGTCCAGCACCTGGCCGGTGGCGGTGGCCGAGCCCAGCTTGAAGCCGTTCCGGCGCCGGATGTCCACCGGGTCCAGGCCCAGTTCGGCGGCCAGCTCGTCCATGAGCTGCTCGTGGGCCACATGCACCTGGGGCGCGCCGAAGCCGCGCATGGCCCCGCCGTAGGGGTGGTTGGTGTAGACCAGGTAGGCGTCCACCTTGACGTTGGGTATCTGGTAGGGGCCGGGCATCATGACCATGGCGTGCACGTGGCAGCCGCCGGCGGGCGGGACCTTGGGGCCCAGGCTGGCGTAGGCGCCTTGCTCGTCGTAGAGGACCCCCTCGAAAGCCACCAGGGTGCCGTCGGCCTTGGCCCCCAGCTTGATCTCCATAATCATGGGATGGCGCTTGGAGGTTTGCAGCATGACCTCCTCGCGCTCCAGGGCCATGCGCACCGGCCGCCCGGTGTGGGCCGCCAGCACCGCCGCCCGGCAGCTGAGGTCGATGGCCGAGTCCTCCTTGCCGCCGAAGCCGCCGCCCATGTGGATCTGGCGCACCCGCACCTTGTTCATGGGCAGCCCCAGCACCGGGGCCAGGTTCTTGCGGGTGAGGAAGGGGGCCTGCATGGGGCCCTCCACCAGCATGCCCCCGCCGGGCTGGGGGATGGCCATGACCATGTCGGGCTCCAGGTAGACGTGGTCCTGGAGCGGCACCTGGTAGGTGCGCGCCATGATTACGTCTGCCTGGGCGAAGCCCGCGTCCACGTCTCCCTTGCGTATCTTGTTCAGGGAGAGCAGGTTGCCCTTTTCGTGGATTCTGGGGGCGTCGTCGCGCAGGGCCTCCCGCGGGTCGAAAACCGCCGGCAGCGCCTCGTATTCCACCTCGATCAGCTCCAGGGCCAGGCTGGCGATCTTCTCCGTCTCCGCCGCCACCAGGGCCACGCCGTCGCCGATGAAGCGTACCTTGTCCGGGCAGATCACTGGCTGATCCGGCATGGCCGCGCCGAAGGTGTTGCGGCCGGGCACGTCGGCGGCGGTGAGCACCGCCGCCACCCCGGGCAAGCGCTTGGCCTTGTCGATGTGGATCGCCTTTATCAGGGCGTGGGGATGGGGGCTGCGCAGGACCTTGCCGTGGAGAAAGCCCTCCTGGGGATAATCCGCCCCGTATTTGAGCTTCCCCGTGACCTTGCCCCGGTCGTCGAGACGGTTGATGCTCCGGCCGGCCACGGCCAGAGGCTTTTCCTCGCTTTTCACCAGCCGGGAGAGATCCGTCCTCTCCTTGGTGAGTACCCTTGTTTCCCTCTTATCTTCAGTCTTTTGCGGCATGGTGCTATTACCCCGCCATGGGCCCGGGGCCCCTGGATGGAACTAGTTCACCTTGTCCTCGGTCGCGCCGACAGCCTGCACGGCCTCGATGATTTTGCTATAGCCCGTGCAGCGGCACAGCACCCCGGACAGGGCATGCTTGATCTCGTCTGCGCTTGGATGGGGGTTGGCGTCCAAGAGGGCCTTGGCGTTGATTATCATGCCCGGGGTGCAGAACCCGCACTGGGCGGCGCCAGCGTCCATGAAGGCCTGCTGGATGCGGTCCAGGGCGCCGTCCTGGGACTCAAGGCCTTCAATGGTGGTCACTTCCCGGCCCGCCGCCTTGAAGACCGGCACCAGGCAGGAGTTGACCGGCAGGCCGTCCAGCAGCACCGAGCAGGCCCCGCACTCCCCTTCGCGGCAACCGACCTTGGTCCCGGTCAGCCCCAAGTCCTCCCGCAAAACATCGACCAACAGCCGGTCGGGACTGGTCGTCACCTGGACCGCCTTGCCGTTGACCTTGAAAGACAGAACCTTGTCGTTCATGACCATCCTCGCTAAATCAAGGGGTAGCCGGCCTGGGCCAGGGATCGCTCCAGGCCTCTGCGCACCATGACCTTGACCATTTCCTGGCGATAGTCGCAGGAGCCCCGCAGCAGGCTGTCCCTGGGCGTGCAGTAGGCCACGGCATCGCTGGCCGCCTGCTCCACCGTCCGGCGGTCGATGCTTTTGCCGCGCAGGAAATCCTCGGTCGGACGCGCGCGCAGGGGGGTCGGCGCCACCGGACCCAGGGCCACGGCCACGTCGGCGAAGGTTTTCCGCGCCGGGTCCACCTCCACCTTGACCGCGCAGACCAGCATGGGCAGGGTCAAGGCCTTGCGCTTGGCCAAGCGTTGGTAGCATCCGCCATGGTTGGCGCCCATGGCGGGAAACTCGATGCGGGTCAATATCTCCCGGGCGGGATCCAGCGCCGTCTTGCCCACGCCCAGGAAAAACTCGGACAGGGGCACCACCCGCTCCCCCTGGAGGGAGGCGATGGTCACCGAGGCGTCCAGGGCCAGCAGGGGGATGGAGGCGTCGGCGGCGGGCTGGCCGCTTATCAGGTTGCCGGCCAGGGTGGCCACATTGCGTATCTGCGGGGAGCCGACCTGGGAGCAGCCCTCGGCTAAAAGGCCAGCTTTTTCCCGCACCAGCGGCGATCCCGCGGCCTGGGCGTGGGTGACCAGCCCGCCCAGCACGATCCTGTCCCCCTCCGCCGCGATGGCCTTCATCCCCGGCAACCCGGTGACATCCACCAGGGCCTTCAAGACAAGGTCTTTTTTGCGTAGCTGAGGAATCACGTCGGTTCCGCCGGCGATGACCCTGGCCTGGCCGCCAAACCGGTTAAGCATCTCCAGGGCCTCGGCCAGGGACGTGGGCGCCAGGTACTCTTCCAGTTCCACCCAACTGGTCCAGTGCAGCCTCGAAAAGTCTTTCCCCATGACCTCTTCCTTGCGACCTCTTGCCTGATTGGCAGTAACGGCTTAGTATAACTTACCATTCATTGGCTGGCTCTTTGGCGGCCAGCCGTGCGCTTTTGTTGGAATGGTACTTTGGCCAGCGGCTGGCGGTCTTGCAAAATGTTGCGGTTTTCTGGACCGGTCCCGGCCAGGCGCCCAGGCCGCCGGAGGATGGCCGCATTCCAGCCCCGGGCGCCACGCCCAGAAACCTGGTTCATCCGGCAAATGGCCAGATAAGGGAGACAGGTTGGCTGGCGGGCTTGGCCCCCGGCGGGCAAGGGTTTCACCAGCCGGCCGGGCCCGCCGCAGCTGGGGGTTCTCGCGTTCAGGCTCCTGGAGACGCTGGCGCTGGTCAGGCCTGGCTTGAGCCCCTGGTTTGCTTGTCCATGGCTCCACTTTCTCGGGATACGCCTATACTCTTATCCGGCTCTTCGTCGTTAGCTGTGGAGTTTGATGAGTTCGCCCAGTGGAGCGGCGATGAAGTAGATCATGGTCATGAAGGTGAAGACGTTACGGTAGCCTCTGGCCCTGGACCTGGCGGCCTGGAATATTCCGTTGAGTCCCTCCAGGCGGGCGTTGGAATGATTTGAGGTCCAGCGGCGTAGGATCATGTCTGCGTGCTCTTCGAGGGTGATGAGAGCTTTGAGGACCGGGGCCAGGGTTTTGGTGTCAGGGGCTATGCACTTCAGGGCATGGCGGGCGAAGTGGGTGATACGCCACTGGGCGGCCCGGACAGAGGGAGCCTTCCTGTGATCCAGCGCAGCATCTCCTTTAGCCGCCAGGCGGTGGCGGTGGCGGTGGCGAAGCCGCCGGTTTCCAGTTCGGTTATGGCCTGCCGCTGCTTTACGGTCAGTCGGCCGCCGTCAGCGGCCTTGAGCACCTCGTCCACGGCGGTGGTGAAGAGCTGGACTACATGGAACCAGTCCACGGTGACGTTGGCATTGGGGAAGCTTCCGCCGGTGGCGGCCGGGAAGGCTGGCGACATGTCGCAGACCACCTCGGCGATATTGTTGTGATGGCCGCCATGCTCACGCAGGAAGCGGCGGAACTGGATCAGACAGCCCTTGTCTTGCCGGGGGTGACGAAGAGAACCGGCTTTTGCTTGCGATCCAGGTCGATGAAGACGGTGATGTAGTTGTGGCCCCGCTTGGAGGCGGTCTCGTCCAGGGCCACGGCCTTGACCCCGCCCAGGTCCATTTTGGACAGGGCCTGGGCCACGTAGAACTGGACCACTCGCCACAGGCGCGTGTCGCTGACGCCGATGATGGGGCCGTAGCCAGCACGGGCATCTCCCGCACCAGGGTCAGGGCCGCCTGCTCGAAAAACAGGGTGAATCGGCTGCCCTCGCGGGTCCAGGGCGCCTTGACCTGTTTGATCCCGTGGTCGGGGCAGCCTACCCGTGGCAGCCGGGCGGTCACGTAGCAATGATGCTGGAAAAGATTGAGATGACGCCAGGTGAACCCGTGGAAGTCATGAGCCTTGCACAATGTCACATTCCGGGCAGGGGTAACTCGGCTCCCCGGTCGGCGGTGACTTTCAGGT
>JAZDHW010000233.1:0-14830 GCA_043805555.1 Pseudomonadota bacterium | reverse complement strand
TCAAGTTGCCCCGGCCGTCCAGCACCCCGCGGGTATCAGTCAGAAGAATAAGTTTGCTGGCGCGCAGGCCGGCGGCCACGGCCGCAGCCACCAGGTCGGCGTTGATGTTCAACGACTCGCCATCCGGCCCCACGCCCACCGGGGCGATCACGGGAATGAAGCTGCCGTGCTCCAGGGTGCGCAAAACCTGGGGATCGACCTTCTCGGGCTCGCCCACCAGACCGATGTCCACGATCTCCGGGGGCTGGTCATTGGCTTTTTCGCGGGCGATCTGCAGGCGGCTGGCCCGGATCAAGGGGCCGTCGTGGCCCGACAGGCCCACGGCCCGGCCGCCGTTCTGGTTGATCAGGCTCACGATGGAGGTGTTCACCTGACCCAGGAGCACCATCTGCACCACGTCCATGACCTCGGGCGTGGTCACGCGCATGCCGTCCACAAAGTCGCTGGTGATGTTCAGGGCCTTCAAGAGGCGGTTGATCTGGGGTCCGCCGCCGTGCACCACCACCGGGTATATGCCCACGGCCCGCAAGAGTATCACGTTGAGGGCAAAGGACTTTTGCAGTTCCCTGTCCACCATGGCGTGGCCGCCGTACTTGACCACCACGGTCTGCCCCTGGAACTGCCGCAGATAGGGCAGGGCCTCGATGAGGGTCTGGGCACGCAGGTTGGCTTGGTCGGTCATGGTCGCCTATCCCAGCGGAACAATGCCGCGAATTTACAGTATATACCGGCTCAAATCATTGTCCTGGCTGATGTCGGACAGCTTGAGCCGAACGTACTCGGCGTCTATCTTCAGCTCCATGCCCCGCATGTCCGGGGCCTCGAAGCTGACTTCCTCCAAGAGGCGCTCCATGACCGTGTGCAGCCTGCGGGCGCCGATGTTCTCGGTGGCTTCGTTGACCCGGCTGGCGATCTCGGCGATGGCCGAGATGGCGTCGTCCTGGAAGACCAACTTCACGCCCTCGGTGTCCAACAGCGCCCGGTATTGCAGGATCAGGGCGTTCTGGGGCTCGGTGAGGATGCGCACGAAGTCCCCGGCGGTGAGCGCCCGCAATTCCACGCGGATGGGAAAGCGCCCCTGCAATTCAGGTATCAAATCCGAGGGCTTGCAGATATGGAAGGCCCCGGCGGCGATGAACAGGATGTGGTCGGTCTTGACCATGCCATGCTTGGTGGTCACCGTGGAGCCCTCCACCAGGGGCAGCAGATCGCGCTGCACGCCCTCGCGGCTCACATCCGGACCCCGGCCCGATTCGCGGCCGGCGATCTTGTCTATCTCGTCCAGGAAGATGATGCCCTCCTGCTCCACCTTGGAGAGGGCCTCCTGCACCACGCGGTCCATGTCGATGAGCTTGGCCGCCTCCTCGTTGGTCAATATCTCCAGGGCCTCCGGCACCTTGACCTTGCGGCGCTTGGACTGCTTGGGTAGTAGCCCGCCCAGCATGTCCTTGATGTTGTCCATGTCATCCAGGCCGCTGGCCGAGAATATCTCCACCATGGGCAGGCTGGCCTGGGTGGTCACCTCCAGCTCCACGTAGCGCTCGTCCAGCTTGCCGTCCAAGAGCAACTTCCTGAGTTTGCTGCGCGTGGGGTTGATCTCCTCGCCCTTGCGCACCACCTCCAGGTGCTGCTCGCCCTCGGCGTCGCGGTCGCCAGGCTGGCGCGGCGGCAAGAGGATGTCCAAGAGGCGCTCCTCGGCCAGTTCCTGGGCCTTGTTGCGCACCGTCTCGCGCTCGCGGGCCTTGACCATGTTCACGGCCAACTCGGTGAGATCGCGCACCATGGATTCCACGTCGCGGCCCACGTAGCCCACCTCGGTGAACTTGCTGGCCTCGATCTTGAGGAACGGCGCGTCGGCCAGCTTGGCCAGCCGCCGGGCGATCTCGGTCTTGCCCACGCCCGTGGGGCCGATCATGATGATGTTCTTGGGCGCGATCTCGTCGCGCAGGTCCTCGGGCACCTGCTGGCGGCGCCAGCGGTTGCGCAGGGCGATGGCCACGCAACGCTTGGCGTCGGCCTGGCCGATGACGTAGCGATCCAGCTCGCGCACTATCTCTCTGGGGGTCAGGGTGGCCATGTCAGCGGGCCTCCGCCACGAGGTTGGCAGGCAATTTAGCCTTGAACATCATATCATTATCCGCTTTAAGCACAAATAACTTTAATATCCCGAGCGGCGCGCAAACCCTCAGTCGCGCTTGCTCAGCATGTCCACCACGATCTGCTGATTGGTGTAGATGCAGATGTCGGCGGCGATTTTCAGAGCCTCGCGGGCCAGTTCCTCGGGCTTCAGACTGCTGTGGGCCATCAGCGCCCGGGCGGCGGCCAGGGCATAGGGCCCGCCCGAGCCGATGGCCGCCACCGAGGACTCGGGCTCGATGACGTCGCCCGAGCCGGAGATCATGAAGATATGCTCCGGGTCGGCGGCCAACAGAAGCGCCTCCAGGCGTCTGAGCATCTTGTCGGTGCGCCAGTCCTTGGCCAGTTCCACGCAGGCCCGGGGCAGGTTGCCGGCGTGGGTCTCCAGCTTGGCCTCCAGGCGCTCGAAGAGGGTGAAGGCGTCGGCCGTGGCCCCGGCGAACCCGGCCAGCACCTTGTCGTGGTACAGCCGGCGCACCTTCTTGGCCCCGGCCTTGACCACCGTGGCGCCCATGGTCACCTGACCGTCGCCGGCCATGACCACCTGGCCGTCGCGGCACAGGGCCAGCACGGTGGTGGAGCGTATCTCGGGGTGCAGGCTCATGGTTCGTCCTCTTCCTGGCCTCTGGCCGCGTCCCCGGCCCGGGGATGGGCCTGCTCGTAGACCTTGAGCAGGTGGTCCACCGTGAGGTGGGTGTATTTCTGCGTGGTGCTCAGGCTCTTGTGCCCCAGCATCTCCTGCACCGAGCGCAGGTCGGCCCCCCCTTCCAATAGATGGGTGGCCATGGCGTGGCGCAGGCTGTGGGGGCTGACCTGGCGCCCCACGGTCAGCCCCGGCAGGTGCCCTTCCAGCATGCGCTGCACGCTGCGCGGTCGCAGGCGCCCGCCCCGCCGGTTGAGGAACAGGGCCGGCTGGGCCGGGTCGTCCGGGTCCAAAAGCGCCGCCCGCTCCACCAGATAGGCCTGCAAGGCCTCAAGGGCCCGCGACCCCACCGGCACCAGGCGCTCGCGGTCGCCCTTGCCGTGCACCACCCGCACCAGAGCCAAATCAAGGCGCAGGTGATCCACGTCCAGGCCGGTCAGCTCGCTGACCCTGAGCCCGCTGGAGTACAAAAGCTCCAGCATGGCCCGCTCGCGCAGCCGGGCCGCCTGGGCCTTCTCCTGGCTGCCGTAGGGCCGGTGCTCCGGCGGCGGCGACTCCACCAGGTGGAAGGCCTCGTCCACGCTCAAGCGCCGGGGCAGGTTGCGCTCCTGCTTGGGCATGCGCACCAGGCGGGCCGGGTTGGCCGGCACCCGCCCCCGCTCGCGCAAAAAATCAAAAAACCCGCGCAGGCCCATGAGCTTGCGCCCCACGCTGGAGCGCTTGCGCTCCTTCAGCTCCCGGGCCAGGAAGGCGCGCACGTCCAAGGCATCCACCTGCTCCCAGGAGGTAAGCTCCCGCCGGGCGCAGGCAAAGACCCGGAACTGCTCCACGTCGCGGGCGTAGGCGGCCACGGTGTGGGGCGAGGCCCCCTTGTCCACCGCCAGATGCCGCCCAAATTGGGCAATCTCCTCTTGCATCGCAGCCTTGGCCGCCCTGCTGACCCCTGGCGCCAGGCGCAATACCTCCCGCGGACCGGGGTCCGAAAAGGTTTATGATAGCCTGCCAGGGCGGAGAATCAAGTGAAAATATGAGGATGCGCCCCAGGAGCCTCCCGGACGCTCGCCAATGGCCCAAAAAGCGTCCATCTGGCCGGTTTTCTGGCTTGACTTGCCGGCGGCGCTTAGCTAATTTTGGCCCTTGTATTGAAAATTTCTCACAAATGACATAATGAGGAAGCGCCATGAGTGACAACGTCAGCCTTACCCGCACCATCGCCTTGGTCGGTCACGGCGGAGGTGGCAAGACCTCCCTGGCCGAAGCCCTTCTGTTCAACGCCAAAGTGGTGGACCGATTGGGCAAGGTGGACGAAGGCAATGCCACCCTGGATTACGAGCCCGAGGAGACCAAGCGCGGGGCCAGTGTAAGCGCCGCCTTCGGCCACTACACCCACAAAAAGCACAACGTGCATTTCGTGGACACCCCCGGCGATGACAACTTCCTCTCCGACGCCGCCGCCGCCCTGCGCGCCGTGGACGGCGCGGTGATGGTTATCGACGCCATCGACGGCGTCAAGGTCCAGGGCGAGAAGGTCTGGGAGTTCGTGCAGGAGGGCGGCCTGCCCGCCTTCTTCGTGGTCAACAAGATGGACCGCGAGCGCGCCGACTTCGAGCGCGCCGTGGCCATGATCCCCGACATCCTGGGCATCAAGGCCGTGCGCCTGCAAATGCCCATCGGCGCCGCCGAGTCCTTCAAGGGCGTGGTGGACCTTTTGGCCAACAAGGCCTATATCTTCGAGACCGACGGCTCGGGCAAGATGAGCCCGTCCGAGGTGCCGGCCGATCTGACCGACGAGGTGGCCGCCCTGCGCGAAACCCTGATCGAGGACATCGCCGAGGCCGACGACTCCCTGATGGAGCGCTACCTGGAGGGCGACGAACTCAAGCCCGAGGAGTTGGCCGCGGCCCTGGCCAAGGGCGTGCACTCCCGCCTGTTCGGCGTGGTGACCTGCTGCTCGGCCTTGAAGAACCTGGGCCTGCAACCCATCATGGACCTGATCAACCAGGTGCTGCCCTCCCCCGAGGAGCGCGGCGCGGTGACGGGCTTGAGCCCCAAGACCAAGGACGAGGAGGAGCGCCCGCCCGACCCGGCCGCCCCCTTCTCGGGCATCGTCTTCAAGACCGTGGCCGACCCCTTCGCCGGCCGCCTGACCATGCTGCGCGTCTTCTCCGGCCGGCTGAGCACCGAGTTACAGCCCTTGAACCCCAACAAGGACCTCAAGGAGCGTTTTGGCCAGCTCTACCAGATGACCGGCAAGAACCAGAAGACCGTCAGCGAGGCCCTGCCCGGCGACATCGTGGCCATCCCCAAGCTCAAGGAGACCACCACCGGCGACACCCTGTGCGACGAGAAGGCCCCCATCATTTTCGCGCCCATCGAGGCCCTGCCCGCCAGCATCACCTTTGCCATTGAGGCCAAGGAAAAGGGCGACGAGGAGAAGGTCTTCGCCGGCATCAACAAGCTCCTGGAGGAAGACCCCACCCTGCGCCTGGACCGCGACCCCCATACCGGCGAGGCCATCCTCTCGGGCATGGGCTCGGTGCACATCGAGACCACCCTGGAACGCCTGCGGCGCAAGTTCAGCGTGGAGGTCAACCTCAAGACCCCCAAGGTGCCCTACCGCGAGACCTTGAAGGGCAAGACCCGCGTGCAGGGGCGCTACAAAAAGCAGACCGGCGGCCGCGGCCAGTTCGGCGACACCTGGCTGGAGATCGAGCCCGCCGCCCAGGGCGAGGGCTACGTCTTCCTGGACGAGATCGTGGGCGGGGCCATCCCCCGCAACTACATCCCGGCCGTGGAAAAGGGCATCAACGAGGCCATGGCCCAGGGCGTCTACGCCGGCTACCCCATGGTGGACGTCAAGGTGCACCTGGTGGACGGCTCCTACCACCCGGTGGACAGCTCGGAAATGGCCTTCAAGGTGGCCGGCTCCATGGGCTTCAAGAAGGGCGTGCCCCTGTGCAAGCCCACCATCCTGGAGCCCATTATGCTGCTTGAGGTCATCGTGCCCGAGGACGCCATGGGCGACGTCATGGGCGATATCAGCGGCCGGCGCGGCCGGGTGCTGGGCATGGAGTCCAAGGGCAACTTCCAGGTCATCAAGGCCCACGTGCCCATGAGCGAGGTGCTCACCTACCAGCCCGAGCTAACCCAGATGACCGGCGGCCGCGGCGCCTTCACCATGGAGATGGACCACTACGAGGAGGCCCCCGGCGACGTGCAGGCCAAGCTCGTGGAGGCCTACCAGAAGGCCCGCGAAGAGGGGAATTAACCCCTAGTCTGTTCAACCCGGTCCGCTGAGAGGAGGCCAGGCCAGATGAGCCACAACGCCTTCAACCACCGGGCCGCCATCCTGACCGTGAGCGACAAGGCCAGCCAGGGCCGGCGGGACGACACCGCCGGCCCTGCGCTTTTGCAGGAACTGGCCTTGGCCGGCATTCAGGTGGCGGTCTCCGAGGTGGTGCCCGACGAACCCGCGCAGATCAGCGCCGCGCTCATGCGCTACGCCGACCAGATGGACCTGGCCCTGGTGCTCACCACCGGCGGCACCGGCCTATCCCCCCGCGACGTCACCCCCGAGGCCACCCTGGCCGTGGCCACCCGCCTGGTGCCCGGCCTGGCCGAGGCCATGCGCGCCGAGGGCCTGCGGCAGACCCCCCACGCCATGCTCTCGCGCGGGGTGGCGGTCATCCGGGGGGCCACGCTCATCGTCAACCTGCCCGGCTCGCCCAAGGGCGCGTTGGAGGGCGTCGCGGTGATCCTGCCGGCCCTGGGCCACGCGCTGGATAAGCTGCGCGGCGATACGCGGGATTGCGGGAGGAAGTAGGCGGCTTGCCGGCGGTATTTTCTTTGCGGCTTTTTTTGGGGTGGCCCGGACAACTCGTTGGCCGGGCACCGCAGGCGCAAGAGGTTTGACTCCGGCATCCGTCCACTGCCAACACCCCGTGCATGGGAGAGGCCGGAATGAGCGGGGCTCGCGTCGATGCTTTTCCCTCTTGGGTGGCCCGGACAATTCATTGTCCGGGCGCCGCAGGCGCAAGAGGTTTGACTCCGGCCTCCGTCCACTGCTAAGCTGCCGTGCATGGGGGAACCGGCGGCATACAACAATTTTGGCCACATCCATTTCATCACCTTTTCCTGCTACAAACGCCGCCGCATCCTGGATGACGATTCTGCCAAGCGCATCGTGCTTGGCGTTCTGTCGTCACAATTGGGCAAGCAGCAGGCCGGCTGCGCAGGGTTCGTGGTTATGCCCGACCATGTTCATGCCCTGATCTGGTTCAAGGAAGCAGGCCAGCTCAGTCACTTCATGAAGCAGTGGAAGCAGCGCTCGTCGGTGAATATCAAAAGAAACATGAATGAAAGAAGGACGAGCTACGCTGATTCGGCTCCACTGAGTGATCCTGTTTGGCAGGAAGGCTATTACAGCTTCAATGTTTATTCACAGGATAAGCTTGTCGAGAAGTTGAATTACATGCACCACAACCCGGTCAAGGTTGGTTTGGTGGCTCGGCCGGGAGATTGGCAGTTCAGTTCGGCCAGGCATTATTTGCTGGGGAGAAGCGTCGGGGTTTGCATCGGGATGCCGGCCTGAAACCTCTTGTCGCTGCGCGACCCGGACAACAAGTTGTCCGGGCCACCCGTAGCTGTAGTGTTCTACACAACACAATAACTTGGAAGCTTAAGTGAATATTTCAATTGAATCTATTGTAGGTTATCTTATCGGGTTTGTCGGTATTTTAATATCAGTAAGGCAAACAATTAGATTGAAACAATTAGAAAAATTCAGAGATACTGAGCTTAGAAAAATATGGAAAAAGGTAAAAAATCTCTCGGGCGAATTACTTGTCAATAAAGAGCTAGATAATAAAGCATGCGGAAAGTTATCCCAAGGTATTGAGGATGATGTTGCTAGCGTCATTTTCAGTTTATCAAAATGGAATCGCAATGATATTGAAGAATTGTACGTTAGAGGACAAATCGACGACCACGACAGGTACACACTTATTAGACTGTTGACAAAGTAGTTCTATAGACAAGTAATATGATTTTTTCGGTGATTTGAAAATGTGGGAATATATTTAAATGTTAACCAAACTATTTGCATTACCCGTTCCCGGAGGCCGTCCATGAAACACCTCCCCCTCCCGCTCCTCCTTCTCGCCGCCCTGCTGGCCTGCGCCGCGCTGGTGCCGGCCGCGCCGGCCCGCGCGGGCTTCACCGGCCCGGGCGTCGAGGTGATCAACAAGGTGGCCGAGGTCCTGCAAGCGCCCGACGGCACCTACGTTACCATGGTTGGCCACGTCCTGCGCCAACTGGACGGCCCGCATTACAGCTTCCGCGACGCCTCCGGCGAGATGATGGTGCGCATCGACGACTACCTCTGGGAAGACGTGCAGGCCGACCCCAAGACGCTGGTCAAGCTCATCGGCCAGGTGCAGGCCGACGCCATCCGCACCGAGGTCAACGTGCAATACATATCCGTGCAGGAGCCCTAAAGGCACCCTGCCCCACCCCAAATCCCGAGGAAAGCAGCCATGTTGAAGGTCAACGAGTATTTCGAAGGCAAGGTCAAGTCCATCTCCTTCACCGCCGCGGACGGCCCGGCCACCGCCGGCGTGATGGCCCCCGGCCAGTACGAGTTCGGCACCAGCACCAAGGAGATCATGATCGTCACCAGCGGCGAGATGAAGGTGAAGCTGCCCGGCGCGGCCGACTGGCAGACCTTCAAGCCCTTCGAGCGCTTCGAGGTGGCGGCCAACCAGAAATTCCAGCTCGACCTCGCCGGCGACTGCGCCTACATCTGCCTGTACAGGTAGGCGCTTCTCGTCAGATTGTATTGGCTTTTTGCCCTGGGTGGCCCGGACAACTCGTTGTCCGGGCTATCCCGGGTGTGTTGCATTGAATTTGACGTACTGACTAATACCCCTCAGCGTACTGGAGGAATCATGTTGGACATGAATAAATTACACATCCATAGCTTAGTTGGCGGAATGACAACTGACTACTTTGATTTTTGGTGCCAAGACTGTGGCTCGCATATCGATAGATTATCTTATCACAGTCAAGACATAGTGGGTGTCCAACTGAGTGCTCATTGTAAACAATGTGGCAAGGATTACGTTTTTAAACTTAAGGTTTCTCCACCACTTGTAGTTGGTTAACTTTCCACTTTGGGTGGCCCGGACAACTCGTTGTCCGGGCGCCGCAGGCGCAAGAGGTTGCCGGGCGAAACCGCGCCCCACCAACAACCATTAGTTGACCGACCTTTATTCCATAACCTCTTGTCGCTTACGCGACCTGGACAACAAGTTGTCCAGGCTACCCAAGCAAGGCAACCGCCCACCTGGGCGTCCGCCTTTCTTTGGTTATTGACCTAACTTTAGGGACTTGGCCTGCATGCTCCCTGCCCTGCTGAGCGGCGCGCTTTTGGGATTGGCGGCCGGGTTCTCGCCCGGCCCGCTGTCGGTGCTGGTCATCACCTGCACCCTGCGCCACGGCCTCCGCGAGGGCCTCAAGGTGGCCCTGGTGCCGGCCTTGAGCGACGCGCCCCTGGTGGCGCTCAGCGTGTACATGCTCAGCGGCCTGGAGGACCACGCCCGCCTGCTGGGCGCGATATCCCTGGCCGGCGCGGTGGTGGTGGCCCGCCTGGGCCTGGGCACCCTGCGCACCCGCGACATGCCCCTGGCCGAGACGGCCGAGACCCCGCGCTCGCTGCGCCAGGGCCTGTGGGTCAACCTGCTCAGCCCGCACCCGTACCTGTTCTGGTTCACGGTGGGCGCGCCCCAGGTGGTGCTGTTCTCGACTGAAGGCTGGGGCGGCGGCGCGGCCTTCATCGCCGGGTTCTACCTCTGCCTGGTGGGCTCCAAGCTAGTCATGGCCCTGGTCACCGCCCGCGCCAAGGCCTTCATCAGCGGCCGCGCCTATGCCTACGTGATGCGCGCCCTGGGCCTGCTGCTCATGATCTTCAGCCTGATGCTTTTCAAGGACGCCCTGGCGCTGTTCGGCTGGTTGTAGACTCCCGGCGCCAATGAAAATGCGGGCGCAAAGATATTTGGTTGACTAACCTAGCCCTCGTGCAGTAGTTTGGCGGCCAGTAAAACTTTATCAGCCAGGAGCCAAGACAGCTCCTCGCCGGCCCCAGGGCCGGGAGGGGCTTTTGCCTTTTGGGGTTCAGCAAACAGCCAATTCATGGGTGGCTTAACAACGGTAGGTGACTTCAACAATACCCGTTCAATATTGGCACCATGGGGGGAAACATGTTCAAGCCAATTCCGTTCGAGGCGTTCGAGGCGTTCCATACCAATTTCAAAGGCGATAATGACGAGATTTTCGCCATATGCCAAAAGTGTGGCGGGCAATGTGAATATGACAAGATCAGTACGTTACTGCCAGGCGAAAAAGAGTATATGGCCGCCAAATTGGAACTACCTGTTGTTGATTTCGAAAACCGCTATCTGGATTCAATTTTGATTAAAGGTCGTGAACTAGAAGCATTAAAGTTCACACCAACCTGCCCGTTTTTAGACCTTAATTCCTATAAGTGCACATGCCGTGACTTCAAAGTAGTCTTCTGCGAAATCTATCCTATAATCCCATATATCAATGACAACGGCCTGCTTCGCTTTTCTCTTGATTCAAATTGTCCGCTTTGCCAAGAGAAAAAGTACTATCAACACTTCCGCGAAACGGGCATCCCAAGCCTGACGGAATTATCCATTCCCCTCGATTGGTACAAGCTGGTTATTAGCTATGACGAACTGAGTTTTAATTATTCTAAACTATTTGCATTGCGAAATAAGCCCGTTGATCAGAAAGAAGCTTTTCCTTTCCGAGTGGTGCTCAATTGTGAGGTAACCCAACCGAAGCAAGTGATTCCACAATGTAACGATCCTGATAGAAGGATCAATAGTTGCTTTGTTATCATGCCATTTACCGAGGAGAACGACCGTCTATACTACAAATTTATAAAAACGACCGTGGAGGAAATGGGCATAGTATGTCACCGCGCTGACGAAATTAAGCAGCCAGGCATTGTGACCAACAAAATCGTGAAAAGTATCATCGATTCAGACATGATTATCGCGGAGATATCCGATAGCAATCCGAATGTGTTTTACGAGTTAGGTGTCTCACACACATTTAGGAAACCTACGATTGTTCTTGCTAGAAGAGATGGCAAGGAGGACAATATTCCCTTTGACATTCGCAGTTTTGAAGTCATCTATTATAGGAAGGACAGGTTATATGAAATGAGTTCAGAGCTAAAAAAATATATTGAATACTTGGAAGATGACCCGTATTGCCATGATATCACAATCAATCCCGTAACTAATTTTATCCGCGATAAATTGTTTTATGCTGAAGACATGGAATGGGCTTGGGGTTTCCAGCGGATGTACGATGAGGAGAACAAGGCAAAAAGCGTATGGGGCGTTGTCAGTAGCCTGTATTGGGAGCTTAGCGACCCTGTGTTTTCTAGGCTGGCCAAAGAAGGCATCTTAGAAAAGAAAAGGCGCTATCTATTTATAGTGCCAAAGAATCTTAAATTAGCTCAACAAGCGCGCGACTCTTTCCTATATGATTTACGAAAAAATGGCGATTACGTAAACGATTATGTCAAATTTTGTGAAGCTGATAGCTGTTTGTTCAGCTTTGCGATGTCAGGCGTTGTCATCTATGATGGCAGCGCCATCAACCGTCGTGGCGTAATACTCGAACCAATGGCTGCAACCATCGGCGAAGACCCGGCGGATGTGAAGATTAGAAGATTGATGGATAGCGGGAAAAAAATGAGAGGCCGCTTGGAAGAAAACTTTTTCGATATCATGATCCATCCCAAAAAAATCCTCGAAATGGCCACCAAATTCCAGGTGCTGTGGAACGAACTTATCGAACAAGAGATTAGTGAAACCCGCGATCTCAGCCAAAAGGACTACCTGCGCACCACCTGGATCCTGCGTTAGCGCCGTTAGCTAATCGCACGCACACTTGTCCCCACGCCCGCCGCTGATCGAGGCGGGCGTGGGGTGACCCAGCCGTCCTCCCCTTGCATCCCCCCGCGGCTTGCCGTATATTTTCAGCCGGTCGGCAGTTCACCCAGGCGTCGCCGCCCCTTTCGGGGAGCTAAACCTGCCACGCGAGCCCTATCCTTTACGACCCCCTTGGCCCGTGCCGGGTCGGAAGACGGCGACCACCGACAGTCCAGCCTGGATCGGCGCGAGTAAGGGGAACACGCATGCCTCGGTCCACTTTTCCCTTGTACGCCAGCGACATTTCCGCCCTGGCCCGCTCGTTGCGCGAGCAGCTCTCGTCGCGTGCGCAGCCGCCCAGCCATCTGGAATTGCTGAACATGCTGGCCCGCAGCAACGGCTTCCGCAACTTCCAGGCCCTGCGCGCCCAGGCCGTGGCCCAGGATCAACTGGCCCACCCCGAGCCCCCGCCGCCGTCCGCGGCGGTGGACTACGTGCGGGTGCAACGCCTGGCCCGGTTCTTCGATGCCGACGGCCGCCTGATCCGCTGGCCGGGCAAACTCAACCAGCGCCTGGCCTGTCTGTGGGTGGTCTGGTCGCGTCTGCCCGCCCGCCAGGTCCTGGACGAGCGCCAGGTCAAGGAGCGGCTCCAGGCCATGCACCGGTTTGACGACCACGCCCTGCTGCGGCGCATGCTCTGCGACCACGGCTTTTTGCGCCGCACGCCGGATTGCCGCGAGTACCGCCGGGTGGAGTTGACCCCGCCGCCCGAGGGTCTGGCCCTGATCCGCCACCTGGGCCAGCGGTCCAAGGCCGCCGCGGCCGCCTGATCCCTTGCCTGCTACCGGCGGTCCGGGCCCCACGGTCCGGACCGCCGCCATTGCCCTCGCGCAAATCTTCGCCTGGCCTGCGCCCAGGGTGTAAGATTTTTGGATAATCATCATCCGCATCTGGGGCGATTCATGAAGCACACCAGCGCATCCATCGGCCGCACCTTCGTCCTGCGCCTTGAGCATGGCGACCGCATGCCCGACTGCATCGAAGCCTTTGCCGCCGAGCAAGACCTGAAGCAGGGCCTGGTCTACCTGATCGGAGCCATCGACGACGGCGGCCGCATGGTCTGCGGCCCGGCCGATCCCGCCAGCCGGCCGGTGCAGGTGCTCATCCACCAGCTCGCCGGCGTCCACGAGGGCATGGGCATGGGCACGCTGTTCCCGGACGAGGACGGCGCGCCCCGCCTGCACTTCCACGGCGCCTTTGGACGCGACGGCGTCACCCGCATGGGCTGCACCCGGGTGGGCATCGAGGTCTGGCACATCGCCGAGGCGGTCATCCTGGAGCTGACCGGCCCGGACCTGGTCCGCCGGCGCGAGCCCGACACCGGCTTCGAGACCCTGGCCATCGACTGAGGCCGGCGGCCGCCTTGCAATCCCGTCCCGGCCTGGGGTATTAGTGGAGCAAGGGCCTCTCTCCAAGGAGGTGAGGACATGCCCACCTATGAGTACCGTTGCGACAAGTGCGGCAAGAACTTCAGCCTGCTGCTGACCATCCGCGAGCATGAGGCGGGCGGGGTCGTCTGCCCCAAATGCCGCAGCAACCGCGTCAGCCAGCGCGCCTCGGGCTTCATGGCCATCACCAGCCGCAAAAGCTAGCCAGGCATCGCCAGCGCCGCGCGCGCCAGGGACGGTCCCCGGAGGGGCCGTTTTTTTGTTTGCCGCCCGGCGGAGCCCCCGCATCCCGATTGCCAGGCGCGGGGGCATGTACGTATCATGGCCTGAACGTCAACGGAGGCTGACCCCATGAGCGCCGACACCCCCCCCGCACCCGCCGCCCCCGCCGCACCCGCCGCCTCTGCCAAGCTGAACCCGGCCACCATGGCCCACCAGCAGGTGGCCCTGGCCTCCCAGCAACTGGACATCGACCCCGGCGTGATGCAGAAGATCACCGCCACCAAGCGCGAGGTGACGGTGCATTTTCCGGTGCGCCTGGACGATGGCGGCCTACGCATGTTCACCGGCTACCGGGTGCAGCACAACGACACCCGGGGACCGTTCAAGGGCGGCATCCGCTACCACCCGGACACCGACCTGGACGAGGTGCGGGCGCTGGCCATGTGGATGACCTGGAAGGCCGCCGTGGTCAACATCCCCTTTGGCGGGGCCAAGGGCGGGGTGCAGTGCAACACCAAGGAGCTGAGCGCCCATGAGCTGGAGCGCCTGACCCGGCGCTTCACCTGGGAGCTGATCCCGGTGCTGGGCCCGGAGCGGGACATCCCGGCCCCGGACATGTACACCAACCCCCAGGTCATGGCCTGGATCATGGACACCTACAGCATCCTGCACGGCCACACGGTGCCCGGCATCGTCACCGGCAAGCCCCTGGAGCTGGGCGGCTCCCTGGGGCGTTTCGAGGCCACCGGCCGCGGGGTGTTCATCACCGCGGCCGCAGCCGCCCGCCACCTGGGCCTGAACCTCGATGGCGCGCGGGTGGTCATCCAGGGCTCGGGCAACGTGGGCGGGGTGGCGGCGCGCTACTTCAGCCAGGCCGGGGCCAAGGTCATCGCCATGAGCGACAGCCACGGCGGGGTCTACAACGCCACCGGCCTGGACGTGGAGCGCACGCTCTCGTGCAAGAACCAGTACGAGTGCTTCCTCAGCGACAAGCTGGCCGCCGAGGACATCACCAACGAGGAGATATTGACCCAGGACTGCGACATCCTGGTGCCGGCCGCCATGGAGTGCGTCATCACCGGGGCCAACGCCCACAAGGTGCGGGCGCGCATCATCGCCGAGGGGGCCAACGGCCCCACCACGCCCGAGGCCGACGAGGTGCTCCACGAAAACGGCGTCTTCCTGGTGCCGGACATCCTGGCCAATGCCGGCGGCGTGACGGTGAGCTACTTCGAGTGGGTGCAGAACCTGCAAAACCTCCTGTGGAGCGAGCACGAGATAACCGAGCGCCTGACGGCCATCATGAGCCAGGCGTTCAACGAGGTACTGGCCATCAGCCAAGCCAGGAACGTGCCCATGCGCATCGCCGCCCTGATGCTGGGCATCGGCCGGGTGGCCAAGGCCCAGGAGCT
>JAZDHW010000232.1:0-11910 GCA_043805555.1 Pseudomonadota bacterium | reverse complement strand
CTCCCAGGCGGGCCATGGATGGCCCGCCAAATTGGTAGCCCCCAACGGGGGCGAGCAATTTGCGTAACTTGCCGGAATTCACTTCCGGCAAGTTAGCGTCGGGAAAAGCCATGGACGGCTTTTTCCGACAGACACCTAGGCCCGGCCGGAAAGGACCCTCGCCATGACGCTCAAGGACATCGCGCTGCTTAACCTGCGCCGGCGCAAGGCCAAGGCCGGCTTCGTGCTGGCCGGCTTGTTGATCGGCGTGGCCACCCTGGTGGCCATGGTCTCCATCACCGAGGCCCTGACCCACGAGATCAACCACAAGCTGGAAAAATACGGGGCCAACATCCTGGTCACCCCGCGCACCGACCAGCTCACCCTGTCCTACGAGGGCCTGAGCCTGGGCGGGTTCTCCTTCGAGACCAAGGAAATCCACGAATCGGATCTGGCCGCCATCCGCACCATCAAAAACTCGGGCAACCTGGCCGCGGTGGGGCCCATGGCCCTGGGCGTGGTCAAGGTGGGCGGCCGCGAGGCGCTCCTGGCCGGGGTGGATTTTGCCGTCCTGCCCATCCTGAAGCCCTGGTGGAACTGGTCCGGCGGCGAGCCGGCCGCGGACCAGGTGCTCCTGGGCTCCGAGGCGGCCCGGGTGCTGGGGCTCCAGGCAGGCGACCGGCTGGACCTCGCCGGCCGCGACCTGGGGGTGGCCGGGGTGCTGGAAGCCACCGGCAGCCAGGACGACGCGCTCATTTTCACCCGCCTGGCCACGGCCCAGGCGCTCCTTGGCAAGCCCGGCCTGATCTCCATGGCCGAGGTGGCGGCCCTGTGCAAGGACTGCCCGGTGGATGAGATGGTGGTCCAAATCTCCGAAAAACTGCCGGGGGCCAAGGTGGTGGCCATCCAGTCGGTGGTCAAGGGGCGCATGGAGGCGCTCAAGCACTTCCAGCGCTTCGGTCTGGGCGTCTCGGCCCTGGTGGCCCTGGTGGGCAGCCTGGTGGTGCTGGTGACCATGATGGCCAGCGTCAAGGAGCGCACCGCCGAGATCGGCATCTTCCGGGCCATCGGCTTCCGCCGCGGCCACGTGATGCGGGTGGTGCTCACCGAGGCCGGCCTCATCTCCCTGGCCGCCGGGGTGCTGGGGCTCATCGCCGGCCTGGGCGCGGCCAAGGCCGCCTTGCCGCTTTTCAGCCAGAGCCACGACGGAGGCATTGCGCTCGATCCCTGGCTGGCTGGCGGCGCCATCCTGCTGGCCCTGGCGGTGGGCCTGGGCGCCAGCCTCTACCCGGCCGTGATGGCCGCCCGGCTGGACCCCCACGAAGCGCTGCGGACGTTATAGGGAGTTAACACGATGAGCTTTATCAAAGGCCAGAACCTGGCCAAGACCTACGGCAGCGGCGAGGCGGCCATGGCTGCCTTGAAGGGAGTGGACCTTACCATCGACCGCGGCGAGTTCGTGGCGGTGATGGGGCCTTCGGGCTCGGGCAAGTCCACCCTGCTCTCCGTCCTGGGCGCGCTCAATACCCCCAGTCAGGGCCGTTATTTGGTGGACGCCATCGACATCTACCGCCTGGGCAGCGACCAGCGCGCCGATTTCCGGCGCGAGTACCTGGGCTTCGTGTTCCAGAACTTCAACCTGGTGCCCTACCTGACCCTCAGTGAGAACGTGATGCTGCCGCTGGCCACCCAGCGCCTGTCCAACCAGGCCAAGCGCGAGTTGGCCGCCGAGGCCCTGGGCCGGGTGGGCCTGGGCGACAAGCTCACCCGCCCGCCCAGCCAGGTCTCCGGCGGCGAGCAGGAGCGCACGGCCGTGGCCAGGGCCCTGGTCAACCGGCCGCCCATCCTGCTGGCCGACGAGCCCACCGGCAACCTGGACGCGGCCACCAGCCGCGAGATCATGGGCCTCATCGCCGGCCTGGGCCAAGAGGGCATGACCGTGATCATGGTCACCCACAGCCCGGAGTGCGCGGCCTACGCCTCCCGCACCCTGGGTATGCAGGACGGCCAACTGGTGCAGGACAGCAGCCGGCCGGCCCTGGGCGTGGCCTGCGGATGATGCGCTAAAACCAAAAGGGGGGCCCCCTGGCCAGTCCCTGGGGGCATTCCGGTCGGCGATAAAGACGCGGGCGGGGATAAACCCCGCCCGCATGCTATTCCCATGGTAAACGGTCTGCCGAAGGCGGCCCGCCGGCGCTCAGGCCACCCGCTTATTGGCCAGGCCGATGGTCACCCGGCTGCCGGGCACCTCCTCCTCCAGGCTGGCCTGCAGGGCGGTCACCGCCTGCTGCACCTCGCCCACCAGGCGCTTGGCGTCGAACTCCAGGAATATCTCGATAAAGGTGCGGCCGCCGGCCCGCCGGGTGCGGATGCCGTGCAGATGGCGGAATTCGTGGTAGTGCCGGGTCAGGGCCCTGAGGATGCGGATCTGCTCCTCCTCCTCCAGGGAGCGGTCCAGCAGGTCGAAGACCGAGCTGCGGAACACCCCCAGGGCGGCCAGGAGGATGGAGGCCGCGATGAGCAGCGAGGCCACCGGGTCGATGAACAGGGCCCAGGCCTGGCCGTGCATGGCCAGGCTCAGGCTGAGCGCCACCAGGATGAAGGCGTTGCCGATGAAGCGGGTGAAGAACAGGCGGGCCTGGCTGCGGGCCAGGGGCGAGGCCTTGGCCTGGGCCAGGGCCTGGCGGTAGACCCGCCAGTTGATGAAGCCGAAAAAGACCTGGGCCCCCAGGCTGATATAGACGCCCACGCCGTGCACCGGCTCGGGGTGCACCATGTCCAGCACCGCGCCGGCGCTGATGATGACCAGGCAGGCCAGCATCAGCAGGCCCACCACCAGGCCGGAGAGGTTCTCCAGCTTGTCCAGGCCGTATTCAAACTGGTGTCCGCCCTTGGCCACCCGCTTCAAGGCCAGCCAGGAGAGCAGCACCGCCACGAACTCCAGGCCGGTTTTAAAGAAGTCGGCCAGGACCACCGAGGAGTCGGCCGCGGTCAGGGCCGCGCCGGCCACGATGGTGTCCAGAAGACCGGCGATGACCCCGGAGCGGGCCGCCGCCTCCTTGGAAGCTCCGCCGTGCGCACCCAGCATGGCTTGCTCTACTCCAGTGATCGATAAGACATGCGACGACAGGCGGTTGGAGCGCCCAGGGAGGGCGTCGGCGGGGAGTATACCAGATTGCCGCCAGGCCGGACGGCGGAATTTCGGGACAAGCCCTATTGCCGGCGGCGGAAGCTCAAGAGGGTCAGGTCGTCGAACTGCTCGACCACGCCGGTGAAGCCGCGCCAGGCCTCGATAAGCCTTTCCAGCAGGACCGGGGCGCTGACCGGCTGGGTGCGGGACAGCCAGTCGGCGGTGCGGTCGATGCTGAACATCTCGTCCTTCTCGTTGACCGCCTCGTCCAGGCCGTCGGTGAAGACCAGGAAGCAGTCGCCGGGGTCCAGGTGCACCTCGCCCACCTCCAGCTCCAGGTTCTCCAGGATGCCCAGGGCCCGGCCGGCCAGTTTGGGCAACTGGCGGGTCTCGCCGCCGGCCCGGCGCAGGATGGGGCTGGGGTGGCCGGCGCTGACGAAACGCAGGATGCCCGTGCTCAGCTCATAGACGCCGTAGAACACGGTGACGAACATGCACATCTCGTTGTCGGGCACCAGTTGCTCGTTCACCTCGGACAGGGCCTTGGCCGGGTGGGGGTGGTGGATGGCCGCGGTCTTGATCAGGGTGCGGCTGACGGTCATGAACAGGGCCGCGGGCACGCCCTTGCCCGAGACGTCGGCCACCACCATGCCCAGGTGGTCGGGGTCCACGAAGAAGAAGTCGTAGAAGTCGCCGCCCACCTCGCGGGCCGGCAGGTTGCGGGCGAACAGGTCGAACTCCTGGCGGTCGGGAAAGGGCGGATAGGTGCGCGGCAGCACCGACTGCTGGATCTGGCGGGCCATGTCCAGCTCGCTCTGGATGCGGGTCTTCTCCTTGGTGGTGCTGGTCAGCTCCTGCACGTAGTGGTTAAGCTCCTTGACCATGGAGTTGAAGCTGTTGGCCAGGTCGCCGATCTCGTCGCCGGACTTGACGCCCTCCACCTGGGTGGAGAGGTCGCCGCCGGCCAGGCGGCGGGCCGCGCGCACCAGGCGCTCCAGGGGCCGGGTGAGCCCCATCACCAGCAGCCAGACCACCAGCACCAGGGCCAGCATGCCGCCCAGGGCCCAGTAACCCTGGGTGCGGGCCATCGCGCGCACGGGGGCCAGGACCTCGTCCTCCGGGGCCACCACGGCCAGGGTCCAGCCCGGCCCCCGGATGGGCGCGAAGGCCAGCCAGACGGTCTGGTCGCCGGAGAGGTTGCGGATGCGCTCCACCCCGGCCCCGCCGCGGACCATGCGCCGGCCCATCAGGCGCAGTTCCGGCCGGTCGTGGGCCTCGGCCAGGGAGAAGATGGTCTCGCGCATCACCCAGTCTTCCTCGGGCGCCACCAGGAAGGTGCCCTGGCGGGTGAGCAGGAAGGCGTAGCCCATCTGGCCCACGCTGAGTTCGCGCACCCGGCGGCCAAGCTGCATCAGGTCGATGTCGGCCGTGGCCACGGCAAAGACCTTGCCGTCGCGGATGGCCGGCGCGGAATAGGTGGTCATCAGGATCTGGCCGCCGCCCTCGTCAAAATAGGGCTCGCCCCACATCGGCCGGGCCAGCAGGAAGGGGATCTGGAACCAGTCCTGGACCAGGTAGGCATAGGTGGGGTCGGCCAGGCTCATCTCCTGGATGCCCTGGGACGTGCGGTAGACATAGGGCGCGTAAAGCTCATAGCGGGGGTCGAAGGCCCGGGGGGCGAAGGCCAGGGCCATGCCGTAGATCTTGCTGTTGTCCACCAGCAGGTGGCGCAGCATGGCGCTGACGGTCTCCTCCTGGGTGGGGCGCTGCACCTCCAGCAGGCTGGTGAGGTTGCGGGGGGCGGAGGAGACCTGGTTCAGGTAGACGTCCAGTTGGGCGGCCTGCTCCCGGGCCAGGGTCATGAGCGACTCCTGGCGCGAGGTCAAGAGCGCCTCGCTGCTGGCCAGGTAGGTTACCGCGGCCATGACCGCCGAGACCAGGCCCACGCCCAAAAGCACCAGCAGGGTGAAGCGGGTGCGGATGCTCATGAGATGGCGCCGCAGCCAGGGGCTCATGGCCGCCTCCAGGCCGGGATGGCGAAGTCTTCCATGATGATGAGCTGGTTCAGGAAGCCCTGGGTGACCAGCACCCCGTTGGTCAGGGCCAGGTCCTTGGCCGCCAGCTCGCCCATCTTTTCCTGGCCCACCCGGTAGGTGATCAGCTCGCACATCACCTTGAGCATCCAGCGCTGGTGGGCCTCGTTGCTGGCCAAGCGGGCCTCGTTGACCCGCTTCATGCTGGCGGCCAGGGCGGCCTCGGGGTCGGCCATGGCCCTGCGCCAGCCTTCCAGGCTGGCCTGCACGAACTTGCGGCACACCTCGGGCCGGGTCTCCCAGGTGGAGCGCAGGGCGTAGATGCCGTCCTCGGGGAAGTTCAGGCCCAGGTCGGCGAAATGGAAGGTGCGCAGGTCATCGAAGTTGATCCCGGCCTGGTAGAGCTGGTGATACTCGTTGTATTCCATGGCCGTGGCCGCGTCCACCGCCCGCCTGAGGAAGGCGCTCATGGACACGCTCTGGTCGATCTCGCGCACCTCGATGTTCAGGCGGCGGAACAGGGCCCGGGGCGGGATGGCGAAATGGTCGCGCCACATGCCCACCCGCCGGCCCACCAGGTCGTCCGGGGTGATGATGCGCCGGTCGGCGAAGCAGATGACCATCAGGGACGAGCGCTGGATGAGCTGGGCCAGGTGGACCACGTCCACCCCCTGGCCGCGGATGGCCATGGCCTCGGTGAGCCAACTGGTGCCGAAATCCACCGAGCCGCGGGAGATTTCGCGCAGGGGATGGGGGCGGCCGGGCCCGCCGGGGCGGATATCCACCTCCAGGCCGGCGTCGCGGTAGAGCCCCAGGTCCTGGGCCAGGTAAAGGCCGGCGAACTGGGCCTGGTGGACCCAGTGCAGACGCAGGGAAACCTTTTCCAGGGCCTGGCCGGGCAGGGCTGTGGCGAGGACGAGGCACAGGGCCCCCGCCAGGGCGGTCAGGATCGGCGGAAACCGCAGGGCCATGGCAACCTCCGAAGCCATGGTAGCCGTCCGCCGCGCGGTTAGCAAGGCCAAGCTTGGCGGCCGCTTATCCAGGACGGACTGGCAGTTTGTCGGAGGAACAGCTTCGACGAGCTGCTAAGCGGGCCATGGATGGCTTTTCCAGACAGGGGTTAGAAGCGCCAGACCAGGCCGGCCTGGGCCTGGTGGCTGGTCACGCCGTGGTTGTTCTCGTCCAGGCCGGCGTTGCTGATGTGGCGCAGGCGGTAGCCCAGGTCCAGGCTGGTGGAGCCGGTCAGGGGCAGGCGCAGGCCCAGGCCGGCGTAGCTGAGGAAGTTGAAGCCGGTGCCCAGCTCGTTGATGCCCAGGTCGTTGTAGGTGACGCCGAAGCCGCCCTCCAGGTAGGGCAACCAGCTTCCGGCGGGGTTCAGGTAGACGCGCAGGCCGGGCAGCAGGGAGGCCTCATGGCCGGTGTCGTGGTTGGCGAATCCACCCACGTCCACCTCCAGCTCCAGGTCCAGGCGCAGCCACTGGCCGCTGTGGAGCGGGGTGGCCAGGTGGAAGCCGAGGCCCGATCCCACCAGTTCGCCGTGGTCCAGGTCGAAGCTATGGTTGTAGAAATAGCGGAGGCCGGCCTCGCTGGGGCGCAGGATCCAGGCCTGGGCCGGAACGGCCAGGGGGGCGGCCAGCAGGCAGCCGGCCAGAAGCAGCAGGGTGAGCTTGCGGATCAGGGGCATGGCGTTCCTCCGGGACCAGGGGAGGCGGGATCCGGGCGGGGGTCGCGCGCGCCGGGCAACTGGCGGGCGCAGGGCAGGCCTGGCAGGCCCTCGGCGGACCAGACGGCGTCCAGCACCGCCCGGCGCAGGCATTCGGCGGCCATGAGCCCCAGCCCGGTCAGGTCGGCCTCCACCTCCCCGCTGGCCAGGACCACCACCAGGTCGCCGTCGAAGATGGTGTGCACCGGCCGCACGCTCTGCACCAGGCCGTGGTGGGCCAGGCCGGCCAGCTTGCAGGCCGTGAGCTTGTCCAGGCGGGCGTTGGTGACCACCACCCCCAGGGTGGTGTTGCTGGGGGGCAGGAAGGCCTGGCGGCGGTGGCCCTCCAGGAACCAGGCCGCGGTGTCGATCAGTTCCAGACCCTGGGCCTCGCGCCGTGCGCCGGCCACCAGGCGGCCGTCGCCGGCCATGACGTCGCCAAAGGCGTTGACCACCGCCATGGCGCCCAGGTGCAGCCCGCCCAGGCTCAGCGACGCCCCGCCCAGGCCGCCCTTCATGGCCTGGGCCGGACCGAAGAGTTTGCCCACCGTGGCCCCGGCCCCGGCCCCTACGTTGCCCCGGGCCATGACGCCGCCGCCGGCCGCAACGCAGGCGGCCCGGCCCACGGCCGCGTCCGGGCGCTGGCCTTCCGGGTTCAGGGGCAGGTCGAAGATCACCGCGGTGGGCGCCACCGGCACGGTGTAAGGGCCGGCCTTGAAGCCCACCCCGCGCTCGGCCAGATAGGCCTGCACCCCGCCGCCGGCGTCCAGGCCAAAGGAAGACCCGCCGGTGAAGACCAGCGCGTGCACCTCGTTGACCATGTGCTCGGGGTTCAAGCCGTCCATCTGGCGGCTGCCGGCGGCCGAGCCGCGCACCGCCACCCCGCCCACGGTGGCCGGCGGACAGAGCACCACGCTGGCCCCGGAGCGCCCGGCCGGGCACTGGGCGTGGCCCACCTGGAAACCGGGGACCGAGGTCGGAGAGCCTTCAGGGGACCACTGCGGCGGCATCGGCGGCGATATCCTCCCAGGCGCTGAACGCCGCGCCGGGAGCAAACCTGGGGCTTGGACCCGGCTTGGCGCGCGATCCGGACCAGGCCCGCCGGATGCGCAAGCGGACGACCGGCCGGGCGCAGCAGCCACTGCCCGGCCGGAATGCGATCAGGGCCGCGGATGGGCGATGGTCGCAAATTGTTAGGAGTTAATCTGCACGCGCGGCCAGGACCTGTCAAGCACAGGCCAAGGCGGGTTTGACTTTGCCAGTGCGATGAAGTATTTCTAAACCTATAAATCGCACCACGCACCACCGGGCGACAGCGAGGAAAACCGCATGAGCCAGGCTTACCTGGAGGAAAACCCCTCTCAGATAACCGAGGCCGAAATGGTGGTGGCCATTCCCTCCTATCGGGAGGCGAAGCTGATTGGCTACCCCACCAGCCAGGCCGCCCTGGGCCTGCGGCGTTACTTCGGCGACAAGAAATGCGTGCTCATCAACTGCGACAACCACTCCGATGACGGCACCCGCGAGGCGTTTTTCGCCGCCGACACCGAAGGCCTGCCGCGCATCTATCTGTCCACTCCCGAGGGCATGAAAGGCAAGGGCAACAACTTTTTCAACCTGTTCCACAAGGTGGTCGACTTGAAGGCCCGGGCGGTGGTGGTGGTGGACGCCGACCTCAAGTCCATCACACCGCAGTGGATCAAGCACCTGGGCGAGCCCTTGTTCAACGAGTTCGGCTATGTGGCCCCGCTCTACGTGCGCCACAAGTACGACGGCACCATCACCAACTCCATCGCCTATCCCCTGACCCGCTCCCTCTACGGCCGCCGGGTGCGCCAGCCCATCGGCGGCGACTTCGGTCTCTCCGGCGACCTGGCCCGCATCTACCTGGCCAGCCCCACCTGGACCGAGGCCGTGCGCAACTTCGGCATCGACGTGTGGATGACCACCCTGGCCATGAACAACAACATCCCCATTTGCCAGGCCTACATGGGCCGGCCCAAGATCCACAAGCCCAAGGACCCGGGCTCGGACCTGGGGCCCATGTTCAGCCAGGTGGTGGGCACCATCTTCGACCTGATGAACCACACCACCGGCTACTGGATGCGGGTCAAATGGTCCAAGCCCACCAGCATCTACGGCTTCGGCCTGGGCGAGGTGGAGATGCCCCCGCCGGTGAAGGTGAGCGAGGACAAGCTGGCCGGCAACTTCCGCGAGGGTTTCGACCGCTGGCGCGAGCTGTGGGCCAGGTTCCTGCCGCCGGACATCATGAACAAGATCGCCGAGATCGGCGGACTGAGCCCGGAGCAGTTCGATTTCCCCACCCAGTTGTGGGCCAAGACCCTCTATGATTTCGCCGCAGCCTACCACCACGAGACGGTGGACCAGATGGACCTGCTCAACTCACTGATCCCGCTTTATTTTGGCAAGACGCTCTCCTACGTGCGCAAGACGGCGCGCATGAGCGTGCAGCAGGCCGAGGAGTTCATCGAAAACGAATGCATGGTCTTCGAGGAGACCAAGCCCTACCTCCTGGAGCGCTGGGGGGTCTAGATCAACCGAGGTGCAGCCATGCCTAAAATTCTGATCGTCGACGATGAAGAGCACATTCGTTTTCTGTACTCCGAGGAGCTCACCGACGAGGGCTACGAGGTGGTGACGGCCGACAGCGGCTTCCAGTTGCTGGAGCGCATCGAGAAGGAGAAGCCGGACCTGATCATACTGGACATCAAGATGGTGGATTACAACGGGCTCGACCTGTTGCAGGACATCCGCAACAAGTACTACGACCTGCCCGTGATCCTGTGCACCGCCTACGACACCTTCAAGGAGGACATGAAGTCCATCGCCGCGGACTTCTATGTCATCAAGAGCTTCGACCTGACCGAGCTGAAAAACAAGATCAAGATGGCCCTGGAGACGGCGGTCCCCAAGTAGTGTTTAGCTGCGAACTCTCGATTAGTTTAGATCTCTATGGTTCATACCGGGAGCCGCGATGCCGGAACTAAAAGATGCGCCTATCCGCATGACCCATGTAGAGTTTTGATTGGCGTCATAACCTGGGCGGCCTCAGTGTAGGTTATGGCTACCGTGCTCACCGCTCTTTTGATTATGTATTGAAAGAGATCGGCGATGATGGGTCGACGGTTGAAGCGATAATTCCACTCCTGCAAATATGCAGGCAGATGCTTGGGGCTGACTCCGTGGAAGGTTCCGTTGAGCCAGGACTTGAGATTAGTGAATTGAAGATGGACCAAGCCCAGGCGGTGGCGTAGAGCAGGTAGAGTTCCCTCGATACATGCACGGCCGAGACGCCGCGCTTGTCCTGGGCCAGCATGTAGGCGGCCAAGAACCATTTGACCAGGGGGAGCTTGGTCCTGTGCAGCAGGGGGGGCCCGCCGTCACCGACTTCTGGCAGTTACAGCGAGAGCACATGAAGGCCCGGGGGGGCCACCCTGAGATGGTGGGCCTTGTCGCAGTCGCACTTCCTGCACTTGTAGCCGGCGGGCCATCTCAGCCCACCCAGAATCATTATGCAGGCTTGCTCGGTGGCGAAGCGTTGTTTGGCAACCGATGAGCGGCGATCCTTTGCTTATCTTGGCCATCACATACCCCCGGAAAGAGTTTATGCTATATATCAATATAGCTATTAATCTTCCGGGTGTCATGGCTCGTAGGGATGGGCGCAGCGTCATATTTCCGGACAACTAATATATAATACGGATAAACATACTGTTTATTCGGCTGGTATTCGCTAGCAAAACCACGCCGACGACCAGAGCGGTCGCGGGCACACAAGTTCCAATTCTTTGCATGGCGGACCAAAGCGCGCAAGCGTGAGTAAAATGACCGATTACACTGCTTTCACAACCATCTGTGACCAGTTGCAAATGTCTTGGCCGGAGCATATGAAGTTCATTGATAACGTCTGGAGAGACTCCAGATTGTTGTCTACCGCCAACAGCGTAGCCAAGGCGGTTTTAAAAATCGCAGGAAGAGACATCCAACGTTTCATTGCCGGGTACCGCTGGATGTGTGGCATGATGATGGAGGAGGGTTTATACTTCCAACGGCATGGAACCTATCGGCTTTCATCGTTCGCCGAGGTAGATGCCTTTGTATACCAGCAGCCAGAGATTATGCAACTTTATATGAACGGGCTTCTGTTGTCGCAGGCCCTTTGGCCTAATCATGTTCAAGCGGTGGATTTCTACCGCAATAAATTTTTAACAGGTATCAAACCTGGAGGGCTACACCTTGAAATCGGGCCTGGCCACGGCCTCTTGTTGCATTATGCCATGCAGGTTTTAACCAACCATCCCCAAGCATGGGATATTAGCCAGACGGCTATCAACTCCACCCGCGAATCTCTCAACGCGTTGGGCGGCTCTTCCAAGGCAGAGCTAATCAAATGCGACATTATGGGTGAAACTAAACACCATTGGCCTAAGTTTGATAGTGTAGTGCTCAGCGAAGTGCTGGAGCATTGCGAACAACCTGAATCGATGTTGCGTAAGGTTGTTGGCATCCTCGCACCGGGAGGAAAACTCTTTATCAATGTCCCAGTTAACAGTCCCGCTGTTGACCATATATTTCTTTTCAAATCCCCTGAGGAAATCGAACTATTTATCACTCGCAACGGCTTGATGATTGAAGATATGTTAACCGCACCGGCCGCTGGCCTTGACGAACTCACCGCGCGAAAAAGGAAATCGACTATCTCATGTATTTTTAACACTAAGGCAGCTAATAATGGATGTCATGTTTCAGCCTGACCAACTTTTGTTGAAATCTTATGATCTTTGTCGTTGGCTGGGCTGGTACCGAAGTTGGTGGCAGAGGAGTTAGCATGCCCTTGCCGGCTGCCCTCGCGTGCCCAGGGCGCCTTGAACTGTTTGATCCCGTGGTCGGGGCAGTCCACCCGGGGCAGCCGGGCGGTCACGTAGCAATGATGCTGGAAAAGATTGAGATGACGCCAGGTGAACCCGTGGAAGTCATGAGCCTTGCACAATGTCACATTCCGGGCAGGGGTAACTCGGCTCCCCGGTCGGCGGTGACTTTCAGGT
>JAZDHW010000231.1:0-29664 GCA_043805555.1 Pseudomonadota bacterium | reverse complement strand
GGGCGGCCAGGTGGCCGGCGGTGACGGTCATCAGGGCCGCGCGCGCCAGGCGATCCAAATGCTCCCGATCCTCCATCGCGGTCATGGTCATCCTCCCGTCGGGCCGTTCAGCGGCCGCCGTAGTGCTTCTCCGGGGGGGTGCGCGGCTGCCGGCCGATGGGCTTGGCCGGCCCGCCGGCGACGTGCTGGGGACGCCGCTCCTCCACCCGGCGCTCGGGTCCGCGCGGCGACAGGGGCTGGCGCGGCGGCTGGGAGACTCGCGGCGGTTCGGGATGGTGGGGCCGCTGGGGCGGGGCCACCACCACCGGCCGCGGCGATTGGTGGTGCGGTTGGCGGCGCGGGGGCGGCGGGCTGACCACCACCGTGCGCGGCGGGGTGTGATAGACCACGCTGGGGGCGTAATAGCCGCCGCCGCCGTAGTAGCCGCCGCCGTAGCCCGAGGCGTAGGGGGCGTATCCGTCGCCGACCGGGTAGACGCAGCCGCCCAGGCCCAGGGCGCCCAGGGCCAGCAGCAGGGCCAGGCTCCAGTTGCGCGGGTTGCGGGTCATGGCTCGTCTCCTTTCCGGCCGCCCTGTCCGGGAGGGGCGGCCCGCCGCCGGTGGGGTCGGCAGCGGGCCGCCATGGGCGAGGGTGGGTGCTGGTTTCGCTCCCTTGGGTCCTACTTGGCCGGCGCGGCCGGGGCCGCCGGGGCCGCCGGAGTGGCCGGCATGGCCTTGTCGGCCTTGGCCTTGGCTTCCTTCTTGACGGCGTCCTTCTTGACCTTGGCCTCCTGCTTGGCCTTGACCTCCTGCTTCACGGCCGCCGGCTTCATCTCGCCAGCCGCCTGGGGGGCGTCGGCGCCGGCCAGGGCCAGGCTGGGCACGGCCAGGGCCACCATCAACGCGCTCGCAGCAAAAAGCTTCTTCATCGCGGCTCGCTCCTTTGGTTGGGCGGTGGGTTCGTCGCTGTGCTACCGGCGTGAGCCCTGCGCCCCGTTATGGTTGCCCACCTATAGAGCAACGGGCGTGCCACGGCGTATCCGGATGAATTGCATAGATAAGGTTGCAGGGGGTCCGGGGCTTGCGCGGGGGCGTGCGCAATAGTTGCGCACGGGGATCGAATTTTTGCGCACCCAAAACCGCCCAAAAAACGGCCGGACGGGGGAGCCCGTCCGGCCGTGCGGCTGGGCGCGACGTCCCCCCGGGCGGGGGGCTATTCGGGCGGGGGCAGGGCCGGGCGCCGCTCGGGCGCGGCCTCCTGGTCCAGGGTGCGGAAGCGCTTCATCTGGCCGGCCAGGTCCTCGGCCGCGTGGGCGTTGGCCTGGGTCACCTTGTCGATCTCATCCATGGCCCGGTTGAGCTGGCCGATGCCCTGGGCCTGCTCGCGGCTGGAGACGGCCATGGCGTCCACCAGGTCGCCCACCTCCCGCATCTTCACCGCCACCGCGCGGTACTCGCCGTCGGTGCTCTGCACCAGCTCGCCGCCGTGGCCGATCTTGCGCACGATGTCGCCCACCAGGCTCTCGGTGTCGCTGGCGGCCTGGGCGGTGCGCTGGGCCAGGCTGCGGACCTCCTCGGCCACCACCGCAAACCCGGCCCCGGCCTCGCCGGCCCGGGCCGCCTCCACCGCGGCATTGAGGGCCAGGATGTTGGTCTGGAAGGCCACCTCCTGGATGGTCTTGATGATGCGCCCCACCTCGCCGCCGGCCTTGGCCGTCTCGGCCATGAACTCGCTCAGCTTGCGCATGGCCTGGCGGGCCTGCTCCAGGCCGCCCAGGGTGGCGGTCATCAGGGCCTTGGCCGCCTGGGCCCCGCGGTCGTTCTGGTCTATCTGGCCGGTCATCTGCTCCAGGGAGGCGGCGGTCTGGGCCACGGCCGCGGCCTGCTGGCCCGATCCGCTGGCCAGTTTCAACGACTGGCCGCCCACCAGGCTGATGACCTGGTTGAGGTTGTCGGTCACCTGGTCCAGGGAGCGGGCCAGCTCGCCCAGCTCGTCCTGCTGGGTGATCTCCACCCGCCGGGTCAGGTCGCCCCGGCCCAGGTGGCCGGCCAGGCCCACCAGGCGCTTGACCGGGCGGATGACCAGCCTGGAGACCAGCAGGTACAGAAGCAGGATGGAGACCAGGCTGCCCACCAGGCCGATGGTCACGTTGCGCCGGCGCAAGGCGGCCTGCTCGCCCTCGCTCCGGGCGATGTCCCGGCGCACCATCACCCCGCCCAGCATTGCCCGGCTGGCCCCGTGGCAGTGGTGGCAGCGGGGCTCGTTGGGCATGGGCCGCAGCAGGGTCAGGGTCGGGCGGCCGTCCACGGTCTCCTCATAGGCGATGCGCTCCTGCTTCTGGTTGTTGAGCAGCCGCGCCAGGCCGGCATGGGCCTCCGGGCTGATCAACAACGAGTCCAGGCTGGCGCGGGTCCGCTCGGGCTGGGAGGCGTAGGTGACCAGCTTGTCAAAGCCGAAGATGAGCACCTCGCCGCCGGCCAGGTTGGCCTTGAACGAGGCCATCTGCTGGTTGATGGTGTCGCTGTCGCCCACGCTCATGGGGTGCTCGACGCCGTTGTAGACCGCCTCGGCCAGGACGTTGGCGGCCTGATACAGCTCCTGGCGGTTGCTCAGGTACATGTCGCGCAGGTTCACCGAGATGATGGTGCCCATGACCAGGGTGAACAGCACCGCCAGGCTGCCGATGAGCTTGAACTGGAGGCTGCGGGTGATGCCGGAGGCCTTCATCAGTGCGCCCCCCCGAACAGGAGGGGCCGGTAGCGGAAGGCCCCCACCCGTTCGCTGTTATGGCAGCGCTCGCAGTCCTTGGCCGTGAGCTTGCGCT
Organism: Pseudomonadota bacterium; assembly: GCA_043805555.1. GTDB lineage: Bacteria > Desulfobacterota > Desulfarculia > Desulfarculales > Desulfarculaceae > JACRDC01. The sequence goes on along the minus strand of JAZDHW010000231.1, from coordinate 26,861 downwards.
TGATGTCCTTGGGGTCCTGGCTCTCGCGGTGGGCGGCGCCGGGGCCGTGGCAGACCTCGCAGCCGGCGTTGGCCATCTCCGGCGTCTGGCCCTCGCTCACGAACCCGCCCGGCTGTCCGTGGCCGGTGGTGTGGCATTCCAGGCAGCCGCGAAACTCCGCCTCGGTCAGGCCCTTCTTGAGCACCTTCACCGATTCGAAGGAGTGGGCTTTCTTGGCGTACTTCTGGAAACGGTCGAACTGCTCCTCATGGCACTCGGCGCAGGCCTTGGAGCCCACATAAGACGCCGCCGCCCCGGCCCGGCCGGTCCCCAAACCGGCCAGGGCCAGCAACAGCGCCAATCCGAGCGCCACGCGGGGCAGGCCGCCTCTGGCTGGGCGTCCTTCCCGGCGGGTCATGATTGTGCACCTCTCCCCGGCTTTCACCGCCGCGGGGCAGGGTGGACCTGCCCCTGGCGTGGGCAGGCCCCAGAGCCGCCGGCGTTACCCCCTGCCGGCAGCGTTCCCATTCCCATACGGTGATTATGGTCGTCACACCCTAGCCCAGCCGGGAAGGCCAAATCAATTCCTTTGTTATCATTCGTGAATTTTAAGCCTAGTTGGCCGCGGTGGTAGGGTCGTCCCCCCGGCAAATACGGGTTTCCCCCCATGGCCCCGGCCTGGCCTGTTTGCCTAAGATGGACCGTGGGCCCCAGTGGCCGGGTCCGCCCGAGGCATTGTCAAGGCAAGGATTTGCGCGCCCTCACCGCAGCGGTCGCCACGGACTGCGGGGGCCGCCAAGGGAGCATGGCATGGGCAAATACGACGAGGTCTTCCGCCGCAGCATCAGCGATCCCAACGGATTTTGGGGCGAGGCCGCCCAGGACATCACCTGGGTCAAGTCGTGGGACAAGGTGTTGGACGACTCCAACCCGCCCTTCTACCGCTGGTTTGTGGGCGGAGAGCTCAACACCTGCTACAACGCCCTGGACCGCCATGTGGAAGCCGGACGCGGCGACCAGGCCGCGGTGATCTACGACAGCCCGGTCACCGGCGTCGTGCAGACCTACACCTACCGCGAGTTCCTGGGCCAGGTGCAGAAGGTGGCCGGGGCCCTGCGCGGCCTGGGCGTGGTCAAGGGCGACACGGTGGTCATCTACATGCCCATGGTGCCCCAGGCGCTGATGGCCATGCTGGCCTGCGCCCGGCTGGGCGCGGTGCACTCGGTGGTCTTCGGCGGGTTCGCGCCCAAGGAGCTGGCGGTGCGCATCGACGACGCCAAGCCCAAGGTCATGGTCACCGCCTCCTGCGGCATCGAGGGCAAGAAGGTCATCGCCTACAAGCCGCTCCTGGACAAGGCCATCGAGCTGGCCAAGCACAAGCCCGAGAAATGCCTGATCCTGGCCCGGCCCCAGGCCGCGGCCGAGCTGATCGCCGGCCGCGACTTCGACTGGGACGAGGCCGTGGCGGCGGCCGCGCCGGCCGAGTGCGTCACGGTCAAGGCCACCGACCCGCTCTACATCCTCTACACCTCCGGCACCACCGGCATGCCCAAGGGCATCGTGCGCGACAACGGCGGCCACGCCGTGGCCATGTACTGGTCCATGAAGAACATCTACGACGTAAAGCCCGGCGACGTGTACTGGGCAGCCAGCGACGTGGGCTGGGTGGTGGGGCATTCCTACATCGTCTACGCGCCCTTGATCTACGGCTGCACCACCATCGTCTACGAGGGCAAGCCGGTGGGCACGCCCGACCCCGGCGCCTTCTGGCGGGTGATCAGCCAGCACCAGGTCAAGGTGCTCTTCACCGCGCCCACTGCCTTCCGGGCCATCAAGCGCGAGGATCCCCGGGGCGAGTTCTTCAAGAAGTACGACCTGGGCGATTTCAAGTACCTGTTCCTGGCCGGCGAGCGCACCGACCCGGACACCTACTACTGGGCCAAGGACCTGATCCAGCGCCCGGTCATCGACCACTGGTGGCAGACCGAGACCGGCTGGGCCATCGCCGGCAACTGCCTGGGGGTGGAGATGCTGCCGATCAAGGCCGGCTCGGCCACCAAGCCGGTGCCGGGCTATGACGTGCGCATCGTTGACGCCAACGGCCAGGAGGCGCCCCGCGGCAACCCCGGCGTGGTGGTGGTGCGCCTGCCCCTGCCGCCGGGCACCCTGCCCACCCTGTGGCAGGCCCAGGACCGCTTCCTGAACTCCTACGTGAAGCCCTTCCCCGGCTACTACTTCACCGGCGACGAGGGCTTCATGGACACCGAGAACTACGTGAACATCATGGGCCGGGTGGACGACGTGATCAACGTCGCCGGGCACCGCCTCAGCACCGGGGCCATGGAGGAGGTCATCGCCCAGCACCCGGACGTGGCCGAGTGCGCGGTGATCGGCGCGGGCGACGACCTGAAGGGCCAGCTCCCGGTGGGCTTCGTGGTGCTCAAGGCCGGGGTCAATCGCCCGGCGCAGGAGCTGAAAAAGGAGCTGGTGCAGATGGTGCGCGACCAGATCGGGGCCGTGGCCAGCTTCAAGGAGGCGGTGGTGGTGGCTAGGCTGCCCAAGACCCGCTCGGGCAAGATCCTGCGCGGCACCATGCGCAAGATCGCCGACGCCCAGGCCTTCAGCGTGCCCAGCACCATCGACGACCCGGTGACCCTGGAGGAGATCAAGCAGGCCCTGGTCACCATCGGTTATGCCCAGGCCAAGGCCTGATAGGGGCTGAAGGGCCAGGGGAGGGGAGGGGGCCCTTTCCGGGGGAGGGAAGGGCCCCCATTGCCAAGGCGCCGATCAGGGGGGCTGGTCGGCTGCCGGCGGGGATGCGGGGGGGGCGCCCGGCCGTGGACAACGGCCGGGAATAACGAAGCCAGCGGGTTCGCCCGCTGGCTTCCTGCCTTCCGGCCCCGGGTGGGGCGCGGCCTAGGATCCTGTCGTAGTAATCCTCCGACAGGCTTCCGGGCAGGCCATGGACGGCCCGCCCGGAATGGCGCCAAATTAATTTTTGGCGCCATTCCGAGAACTTGCCAAAATTCACTTTTAGCAAGTTCCAAGAGGAGAAAGCCATGGATGGCTTTCTCCGACACACACCTAGGGTCTGTTAACACTATCCGTTTGCTAGACAAATAAGAATGGGGGCCGGTAGCAGGCTTGGCCCCCGGCGGTCAAGGGTTTCACAAGCTGGCCAGGCCAGCCCTTGACCGCCGGGGGCTCAAGCCTGCTCTCATTGTGTCAGCACGCCCCTGACGGCAAGAAAAATGTCTGGTCCGGCTGGCTGCGTGGCCCCGGTGCGGCCTGGCAGCTGGCGCGGTCCACCAACGGTTACCCTGCCAGACATTTTTCTTGCCAGCCAGGGGGCGGTTTTTTGCAGCAAGGCCAGCCGGAGCCTGTCGAGGCCGAGCGTAGCGAGCCCTTTGGGCTTGGCCTTGACGGGCTCCGGCGGACTTGCTACTTCCAAATGCCTTCCAAAACCGCAGATCGTAGGAGCCTTTAGTGTTAACAGGCCCTAGGCCGATTCAGGCGGCTGGAAGCCCACCGTCTCCTTGAGGAAGAGCGAGGCCACCAGGGCCACCACCGAGGCGGCCAGGAAGATCATGAAGGCCTGGGCGTAGGCCTCGGGCGTGTAGCGGCCGTCCACCTTGCCCTGGATCTGCAGCAGCCAGCCCACCAGGGGCTGCATCACCGCCCCGCCCAGGAAGGGGAACAGGTTGATCAGCCCCACCGCGGTGCCGGCCATGGCCACCGGGAAAAGCTCCTTGGCCGTGGTGAAGCCCACCGTGACGATGGCGCTGCTGAACAGCGAGAGCAAGAAGCACCAGACATAGAGGCCGAACACGCCCATCCGGCTGGTGTAGAAGCACAGGGGCAGGGCCAGCAGCACCATGGCCACCGAGGCCAGGATCAGGACCTTTTTGCGCGATTTCAGCATCCGGTCCGACAGCCAGCTCAGGGCCGGGCTGCCGGCGATCATGGCCACCGCCGCCATGTTCAGCACCCCGCCGGCTGCGGTCTTGTCCATGCCGTAGATGTCCATCAGGAAGGGCCCGCCCCACAGGCCGACGAAGCTGAAGAAGATGCCGCAGGTGAAGAAGTACCAGATGGCCAGGGGCCAGAAGCGGCCCGAGCCCAGCACCATCGCCACCCCGCGCCACAGGCCCAGCCTGGGCGCGGCCCCGCCGGCGGGCAGGGCCTCGGCCGGGGCGAAGCCCATCTCCTCCGGGGCGTTGCGCACCAGGAACCAGATGGCCGCGGCCAGGGCCAGGGTGACGCCGCCGATGGCCATGAAGCTGCCCCGCCAGCCCAGGACCTTGCTCAGGTAGGCCAGGGGCCCGGCCGCCACCAACACCCCCAGCCCGCCCACCGCGATGAGGATGCCGGTCATGAAGGCGAACTCGCCCAGGCGGAACCAGCGGGTGAGGATCTTCATGGTGGAGACGAAGAGCATGGACAGGCCCAGGCCCACCAGCACCCGGGCCACCACCGCGGTCGCGGCGGATTCGGCCAGGCCGAAGAAAATGGAGGCCGCGCCGGCCAGCACGAAGAAGATGGTGATGGTGCGCCGGGGCCCCCAGGAGTCGGCCAGCAGGCCGGCGGGGAGCTGCATCACGGCGTAGGGGTAGAAATAGGCCGAGGCCAGAAAGCCCATCAGGGCCTCGCCGGCGCCCAGGTCGCGCATCATGTCCTTGGCCACCACCGCCGGCGAGGTGCGGTGGAAGTAGACCAGCAGGTAGGCCAGGGCCAGGAGCGCGAAGACCAGCCAGCGGTATCCGCCGGCTTGGCGGGCCGTTTTCTGCGCGGCCATATGTACCCCCTTGGCGGGCAAGACCGAAGGTTTGGGCCATCTTAGCCCCGCCGGGGCGGCCAGGGCAAGGGGGCAGGGCCAGGGCCGGGACGGTACAATTGGGGGTGTGGACCATCCCTCCCGCCTGGAGGACGCTTTGACACCCCTCATCCGCCTTTTGGGCAACCGCGATTTCGTGCTCATGCTGGCGGTGGGCCTGGGGCTCGTGGCCGGGGGCGGCGCGGCCCACACCCAGCCCCTGGCCCTGCCCGCCCTGGCCGGGGTGATGACCCTGTCGCTGTTGGGCGTGGGCGGCCCGGAGCTGCGCTCGGCCCGGATGCTCCTGCGGGCCAGCCTGGGCGGCGCGCTGATGAGCTACCTGGTGCTCACCGGCGTCATCCTGCTCCTGGCCTACCTGATCCCCCTGGACCCGACCCTGCGCGATGGCTTCATCATCATCGCCGCCTGCCCGCCGGCGGTGGCGGTGATCCCTTTCACCGACATCCTGGACGGCGACCGGGTCTTCAGCCTGCTGGGCACGGTGGGGGCCTACCTGGTGGCCCTGGCGGTGATGCCGGCCATGGCGCTGCTGTTCTGGAGCGAGGGCGTGGTCTCGGCCGGCGACTTGCTGGTGATCATGCTCAAGCTGGTCATCGCGCCGGTGGTGCTGAGCCGCGTCCTGACCCGCCTGGGCTGGTCCAGGCGGCTGATGCCCTGGCGGGGCAAGCTGACCAACTGGTGCTTCTTCCTGGTCTCCTACACCGTGGTGGGCCTCAACGCCCCGGCCATATTCGCCGATCCGGCCGCCCTGCTGCCGGTGCTGGGCCTGGCCGTGGTCACCACGGTGGGCCTGGGCCTGGCCATCGAGCTGGCCGGCCGTTTGCGCGGGATGCCCGGCCCGCGCGTCATGAGCCTGGTGTTGTTGGGCACGCTGAAGAACTACGGCCTGGCCGGCGGCCTGGCTTTGGCCCTTTTCGAGCGGCGCAGCGCCCTGCCGGCGGTGGTCTCGGTGGCCTTCATGTTCGTCTACGTGATCTGGCTGGGCTGGCTCAAGCGCCGGCGGGCGTCAGCGCCCGCCACGGCCGGGCCGGGCGGGCCGATGGGACCCACGGGGCCGGCCTGATGGCGGCCGGGCTGCGCCTCACGGAGACCGGCGAGGGCCTGGTCCTGGCCGGCGCGGGCCTGCGCCTGGCCTGCCGGGTGGTGCTGAGCCAACGGCGCAGCCTGGTGCTGCGCCTGGACCCCGAGGCCGGGCTGGAGGTGCGCGCGCCGCTGGGCGCGGGCCGGGCCCGGGTGGAGCGGCTTCTGGCCGAGCGCGAGGCCTGGATCCTGGCCACCCTGGCCCGCTGGCGCGAGCTGGGCCTGCCGCGGCCGCCCCGGCGCTTCGCCCCCGGCGAGGAGCTCCTGCACCTGGGCCGGACCTGCCGCCTGGAGCTGGCCGCGGCCAACGGCCGGGCGCGGGTGGAGCTGATCGGCGACCGGCTCATCGCCCACCTGCCGGCCGGCCTGGCCGAAGGCCCCCGGGCGGCCCTGACCCGGCGGCTGGTGTGCGCCTGGTGCCGCCAGCGGGCCCAGGCAGAGCTGACGCCCCTGGTGGCCAGGCACGCCGCCGCCCTGGGCCTCGCCCCGCCCAAGCTGATCATCGCCGACCAGAAGGCGCGCTGGGCAGTTGCAGCCCGGCCGGGGTGCTGCGCCTGAACTGGCGGCTGGTCATGGCCCCGCCGGAGCTGATGGACTACGTGGCCGCCCACGAGGTCTGCCATTTGCGGCGGCTGGACCACTCGCCGGCCTTCTGGGCCCTGGTGGAATCCTTGGTGCCCGACTGGCGGGCGCGCCGCCAGCGCCTGAACCGGACCGGCGCGCTCTATCGGCTCTGAATCCGGCGGATTCGGGAAAGGCTACAGCGGATCGCCGGGCGCGGAGCCGCTGAGCGGCCAGTAGACCAGGCCGGTCTGGCCCAGCAGGCGTTCGATCTCCTCGGCCGGCACCGGCCGGCTGAACAAAAAGCCCTGCATCTGGTCGCACTGGTTGTCGCGCAGAAACTCCAGTTGCTCCCGCGTCTCCACGCCCTCGGCCACCACCTGCAAGTTCAGGCTGCGCCCCATGTTGATGATGGTGTTGACGATGGAGGCGTCGCTGGGGTTGCTGGTGACGTCCTGCACGAAGGAGCGGTCGATCTTCAGGGCCTGCATGGGGAAGCGCTTGAGGTGGTAGAGCGAGGAGTAGCCGCGCCCGAAATCGTCCATGAATAGCCGCACCCCCATGGCGTTCAGCTCCTCCATGGTGGCGATGGCCTCCTCCACGCTGTGCATCAGCACGCTCTCGGTAACCTCCAGCTCCAGGGAGTCGGGGGGCAGGCCGGTGTCGGCCAGCACCTCGGCCACCATCTGCACCAGGTTGCGCTGGGTGAACTGGCGCGGGCTCAGGTTCACCGCCACCCGCAGGTCGCGGTGGCCCAGGTCCAGCCAGAGCTTGGTGCGGGCGCAGGCGGTCTTGAGCACCCAATGGCCGATGGGCACGATGAGGCCGGTCTCCTCGGCCAGGGGGATGAACTCGGCCGGGGCCACCAGGCCGTGGCCCGGCCGCTGCCAGCGCACCAGGGCCTCCAGGCCCACCATGCGCCCGCTGGCCAGCTCCACCTTGGGCTGGTAGTAGACCTCGAACTCGTTCTTGAGCAGGGCCTGGCGCAGGCTGCGCTCCAGCTCCATGCGGTGGACCACCGCCTGGTTCATGGCCGGGGCGAAGAGCTTGTAGTTGTTGCGGCCGTCGCTCTTGGCCCGGTACATGGCCAGGTCGGCGTTGGAGATCAGGGTCTGGGGGTCGAGGCCGTCATAGGGGTAGAGGGTGATGCCCACGCTAACGGTGATATAGAGCTCCTGGTCGTTGACCTGCATGGGCTCGGAGAGCGATTCCAGGATGCGCTCGGCCACCTGGCCCGCCGCGTCGGGCTCGCTCACCGCGCTGAGCAGCATGATGAACTCGTCGCCGCCCAGGCGGGCCACGGTGTCCTCGTCGCGCACCCAGCGCACCAGGCGCTTGGCCGCCTCCACCAGGAGCAGGTCGCCGGTGGCGTGGCCCAGGCTGTCGTTGATGGTCTTGAAGTTGTCGAGATCCAGGAACAGGATGGCCAGGCCGCGGCCGCGGCGCTGGGCCTGGGCCAGGGCCACCTTGAGCCGGTCGTTGAACAACTGGCGGTTGGGCAGGCCGGTCAGGGCGTCGTGATAGGCCTGGTAGGAGATCTGCTCCTGGCTGCGCTTGGCCTCGGTGATGTCGTGGAACACGCCCACGTAATGGGCGGTGCGGCCCTGGGCGTCCTTGATGGCGGTGATGGTCAGCCACTCGGGATAGGCCTCGCCGTTTTTGCGCCGGTTCCAGATCTCGCCCTGCCAGTGGCCCTCGTCCTGCAGCTCGCGCCACATGGCGGCGAAAAACTCCGCGGGGTGGCGGCGGGAGTTGAGGATGCTGGGGTTGCCGCCCACCGCCTCGGCCGCGCTGAAGCCGGTGATCTGGCTGAAGGCCCGGTTGATCATCTGGATGGCGCCCTGGGCGTCGGTGACCACGATGCCTTCCACGGTGTGCTCGAACACCCGGGCCAAGAGCCGCATCTGCTCTTCGGAGCGGCGGCGCTGGGTGATGTCCTGCACCGCGCCCACCAGCCTGACGGGCCGGCCCTGGTGGTCGCGCACGGACTCGGCCTGCTGGAAAACCACCCGCTCCTCGCCGCCGGGGCGCACGATGCGGTGCTCCAGCGAAAGCGGCCGGGCCAGGTGCACCACCGCCTCCAGGTGCTCCAGCACCATGTCGCGGTCGTCGGCGTGCACCGACTGCATGAACATGTCCAGGGTGAGCCGGGAGGGCGCCGGGGTGATGCCGTAGATGCGGTAGACCTCCCGCGAGCAGATCAGCTCGCCGGTGGCCAGCGTCAGCTCCCAGTTGCCCAGGCTGGCCATCTTCTGGGCCCGGGCCAGGCTGGCCTCGCTCTTCTTGAGCGCCTGCATGGCCAGGGTGCGCTGGGTGATGTCGCGCAGGGTGACGATCATGGCGCTGACCCGGCCCTGGTCGTCCAACTGCGGCGCGGCGCTCAGGGAGACGTGCACCAGGCGGCCGTCCTTGGTGCGCCGCCGGGTGTAGAAGCTCTGCACCGTCTCGCCGCCGCGCACCCGGTCGTAGAAGCGCTGGCTGGGGGCCGCCTCTTCCTCGGGCACGAAGTCCGGGGCCTGGCCGATCAGCTCCTCCGGCCGCCAGCCCAGCACCCGGGTGAAGGCCGGGTTGAGGTATTGCAGGCGGCCGGCCAAGTCGTAAATGATCATGGGGTCGGGCGCGTTGTCCAGCACCGAGGTCAGGCGCTGCTGGCTCTTCATGAGGGCCCGCTCGGCGCGCACCTGCTCGGTGACGTCTTTCAGCATGCCCACCATGCCGATGACGCTGCCCCGGTCGTCCTGGTAGGGCGCACCGCTCATGGCCAGGGTGCGGCGGCTGCCGTCCTGGTGCAAAAGCTCGCCGGTGATCTCCAGGGTGAGCTTGCCGTCGCGGATGCGTTTGAACAGCTCTGCCAGCTCGGCGGCCCGCTCCGGCGGCGCGAAATCCACGAAATAACGGCCCAGCACCTGGGCCGGGAGGTGGCCCAGGTGGGCGGCCCAGGCCGGGTTGACGTAGGTGAAGGCCCCGGACTCGTCCAGGGTGTAGATGATGACCGGGGCGTGCTCGCTCAGGCGGCGGAAGCGCTCCTCGCTCTTGCGCAGCGCGCTCTCGGCCGCCACCCGGTCGCTGACGTCGCGCACCACGGCCAGCAGGTAGGGCTGGCCCTCCATCTCCAGGCGGTTCAGGCTGACCTCGGCCGCGAACACGCCGCCGTCGCAGCGCTTAAGCCGCCAGGCCAGGGCCTGGGGCTGGCCGGCCTGGGCCAGGCGCAGGTGCTCGGCCAGGGCGGCCGGGCTGGGGCCCTCCTCGCCTTGGTCCACAAAGGCCAGCGCGGCCAGTTCGTGGCCGATGATCTCCTTGCGGTTGCAGCGGAACACGGTCAGGGCGCTGGGGTTGCAGTCCAGCACCCGGCCTTCGGCCAGGATGAAGATGGCGTCGGCGGCGGTCTCAAAAAGGGTGCGGTAGTGGGCCTCGCTGCGCACCAGGCGGGCCAGGGCCAGCTCCTCCTGGCCGGGCGGGCCCAGCAGGGAAAGCAGGCGCCCGAGCTCGTCACGCAGGCCGGCGGCCCCTTTGGGCACGGGTTCAAGGCGAGGCGGTTTGGCGCCGGGGGGCAGCTCATCCTGGGGCATGCCGGCTCCAACAGATAGAGTTCAAATATTGGACGATTATTAACAAAGAAGCGCGAAAAATGTAAGCCCCTAAAATGTGCAATCAACTGAACCCGCGCCAGCCGGACGCCGGCGCGGGCCTCAGCTTGGCCGGGGCTTACTTGCTGGTGAGGTTCCAGACCCCGTCCCAGGCCTCGGGCGGCTGGCCGGATAGCTCCTGGCAGCGCTTGAGGTAGGTCCGGCTGGCCGAGTCCTCGGGCAGGGCGGCGAAGGCCGCGGCGGCCGCGTCCCAATCGCCCCGGCCCACCAGCTCCAGGCCGCGGACGAAAGGCTCCCAGGGGGCGAGGTCGGTCTGGCCGGCCACTCCCAGGGGCTCGAAGACCTTCACCGGTACCTTGCGCCCCACCACCCGCAAGCGGCCCAGTTCGCGCCCGGCCAGCTCGTCGCTGACCGGGCCCCAGGTGGCCTCGCTGGCCATCAGGTAGGTGCCGAAGACCTTGTTGGCTCCCTCCAGGCGCGAGGCCAGGTTGGCCGCGTCGCCCAGCATGGTGTAGTCGAAGCGCTTGGCCGAGCCCATGTTGCCCACGACGACCTCGCCGGAGTTGAGCCCGATGCGCATGTAAAGATCCACCCCGGCCCGCTCCCTGAACTCTGCCCGGCGCTCGGCCAGCTTCTGCTGGCAGCGCAGGCTGGCCCGCACCGCGCGCATGTAGTGGTCGGGCTGGTCCAGGGGCGCGTTCCAGAAGGCGATGATGGCGTCGCCCTCGTATTTGTCCAGGGTGCCGCCCTCCTCCAGAATGATGTCGGTCATGTCGCCCAGGTAGTCGTTGAGAAGGCCGGTGAGCTGCTCCGGGTCCAGCTTCTCGCTGATGGAGGTGAAGCCCTGCAGGTCGCTGAAGTAGATGGACAGGGCGCGGCGCTGGCCGCCCAGGCGCAGGCGGCTGGGGTCCTTGAGCACGGCCTCGATGACGTCCTCGCTGAGATAGAAGGCGAAGGCGCGGCGCACCTTGCGCTTCTCGCCCTCCTCCTTGAGGAAGCTGAGCGCGGTCAGGGTGATGAAGGCCGTGAACAAGCTCAGCATGGGATAGACCAGGCTCAGCTCCCAGCGGTGGCGCACGAAGGCGAACCAGTGGTTGAAGGCGATCAGGCCCAGGGCCAGGAGCGTGAACATGCCCAGGGCGCGGGCGGCCGACAGGCGCGGCATGATGAACGAGGCCAAGAGCCCCAGGATCAGCACCGCGGCCAGGTCCGCGCCCAGGGCCCAGTCCGGCCGCAGCAGCCACTGGCCCGAGAGGATGTTGTCCAGGGCGGTGGCGTGGATCTCCGGGCCGGGCAACTGGGGGTCGAAGGGCGTGGGGCGCACGTCGCCCACGCCCACCGCCGAGCCGCCCACCACCACCAGCTTGTCCTTGAGCGCGTCGGCGGGCAGGCGCCCGTGCAGGATGTCGGTCCAGGAGTAGGTGGGGAAGCTGGCCCGCGGCCCGCGGAAGTTGAGCCGCAGCGAGCCGTCCTGCTGGGGGGTGATGGCCTGGCCGCCCACCCGCACCTCCACCACGCCGTAGGGGCCGAGCGTCAGGCGCGGGGCCAGGTCGGACCAGGTGGCGATCAGCTCCTTGCGGGCCTGGTCCAGGGCCTGGGCCGCCTCCCTGGCCTCGGCCTCGCTCACCTGGTTCTGGGCGATGGCGTTTTTCAGGCCGAACTCGGCCTGGCGCAGTTGCTGGAGCTGGGCAAAGGCGGTGCGGCCCTCATAGGCATGGATCATGGACAGGGTCAGCGGCAGCAGGTAGTCGACTTGGGCCGGGCCCTGGGCCTGCTCCTTGGCCTTGGCCTGTTCCGGGGCCGGGCGCTGGTTGAGGCGGATGACCAATGGCACGCTGCGGAAGTTGCCGTCCGGGTCGGGCAGCACGTTGAAGTAGCCGATGGCCGGGCTGGCCTGCATCAGCTCGGGCACGTTGGGCTCGGCCAGAAATGCCGTGGGCACCGGCAGGTCGGCCTCGTTCACGCCGGGCAGCAGGCTGACGAAGCGGTAGGCCGCGCCCACCAGCTCCCTGCGCCGGGCCTCGGCCTCCTCGGCGCTGATGTGGCCCACGCCGGCGTTGGTCATGTGCAGGAAATAGCCCGGCACGATGGGCGCGGGCGCGTAGGCCACCGCCTGGCCCAGGGCGCGGTCGCCGGCCAGGCGGCCGGCCAGGCGGTCCAGAAGCTGCTGCTCGCCGGGCTCGGCCGCCTTCTGGCGCTCCTCCTGGATGTAGCCCAGGGCCAGGCTGCCCTCGGCCTCGAAAAACCCCAGGTCCAGCCCGATCACCCCCGCGCCCGAGCGGCCGATGGCCTCCAGAAGCTGGGCCACCACCGGCCGCGGCCAGGGCCAGCGCCCCACCTCGTCCAGGCTCTTTTCGTCCAGGGCCGCGATGACCACCGGCGTGGCGGGCTTCTGCGCCCCGCGCAGTTGCAGGCGCAGGTCCACCAACTGGTTGTCCAGGGAGGACAGGAAGCCGTGCACGAAAGGCACCTGCAGGGCGGTCAGGGCGGCCCAGGCCAGCGTGATGCCCACACCGATCAGGGTGAGGGTCCAGCGCCAGGGACCGTGGGCGGCAGAGGATTTGGCGGCCATGGGGGCTCCGGCTGAGGTTCGCGCTCCAGCCTAGCAAGAGGCCGGGTGCAGGGTCCATGCATTTTTTCGTGACGTTGGCGGTGGAAAACAGCAGTCGGCCGGGGAGTGGGCGGCGGGGTGGGAAATCGGCGTGGGGGAGTCGCAACGAGGCTGGCTTATAGGATCATGCCGGCGGCCGGGGGCTGAGACGGTGGAAAAGCCAGGCAACAGGAATTAATCGCGCCGAAAACCGGCCTGGAAAACCGGTGGAAAACCGGAGTGGAAGGCCCGGCTGGCGGTGGAGGGAGCGGGGCGGGGCGGTGGATAAACCGGGCGGGACGGCGGAGCGGCGGGGGATGGGGCGGCCCGATGGGGTGGGTGCCTGGTGGACAAGCGCCGCGCCAGGGCCCCCGGCCGGGGGAGAACCGGCAGATTGCAGCGGCGGCCGGGGTGGAAAAGATGCGGCGCGGCCAAGGGCGGCGTGGAAACATGGCGGCGCGCCAGTGGGAAACCAGGCCCGGCCGGCCGGCCGGGCCTGGGCGGGCGGTGGAAAACCACGGGGCAGGCGGGGGAAAATCCGGGCCCGGCCGGGGGCGCGGCGGGGTGTTTTGGGGGCGAAAAAGTCTGCCCGGGACCCGGCGAATCATGGCAGCATAACCCTGAACCTGGTCCGTGCCCGGCTGCCTGGCCGGGCGGGCCGCCAGCCATAGACAGGGGAGCGAGCCATGCTGATCGGGGTGCCGCGGGAGGTGAAGGCCGAGGAGTATCGGGTGGGTCTGGCGCCGGCCGGGGTGCGGGCCCTGAAGGCCCGCGGCCACCGGGTGCTGATCGAGGCCGGGGCCGGGGCCGGGGCCGGGCTCAGCGACGCCGAATACGCCGCGGCCGGGGCGGAGCTGGTGGGCCGCGACGAGGCCTGGGCCGCCGGGATGGTGATCAAGGTCAAGGAGCCCATCGCCCCGGAGTTCGGCTATCTGCGGCCGGGCCTGGTGCTGTTCACCTATTTGCACCTGGCCGCGGCCCAGGACCTGGCCCGCCACCTGGCCGCGCAGCAGGTGACGGCGGTGGCCTACGAGACCATCCAGTTGCCGGATGGCAGCCTGCCTCTGTTGACGCCCATGAGCGAGGTGGCCGGCCGCATGGCCGTGCAGGCCGGCGCGCATTTCCTGGAGCGGCCCCAGGGCGGGCGCGGGGTGCTCCTGGGCGGGGTGCCGGGGGTGCGCCGGGGCCGGGTGGTGGTGCTGGGGGCCGGGGTGGTGGGCGCCGCGGCCGTCAAGATCGCGGTGGGCATGGGCGCGGAGGTGGTGGTCATCAACCGCAGCCTCAAGCGCCTGGCCTATCTGGACGACATCTTCGGCTCGCGCATCACCACCCTGATCTCCCTGCCCGAGGTGGTGGAGAAGGCGGTGGCCGCGGCCGACCTGGTGGTGGGCGCGGTGCTGGTGCCCGGCGCGCGCGCGCCCGTCGTGGTCAGCGAGGCCATGGTCCGGGGCATGCAGCCCGGCGCGGTGATCGTGGACGTGTCCGTGGACCAGGGCGGCTGCATCGAGACCATCCGCCCCACCACCCACGCCGACCCGGTCTACGAGCTGCACGGGGTGGTCCACTACGGGGTGACCAACATGCCGGGGGCGGTCAGCCGCACCAGCACCTTCGCCCTGACCAATGCAACCTTGCCCTATGCGCTGGCCCTGGCCCAGGGCCCCCTGGCGGCCGCCCGGCGCGACCCGGCCCTGGCCCTGGGCTTCAACCTCCACGCCGGGGCCTACTCCCACACGGCCTTGGCCCATGCCCTGGGCGAACCCTGCCGGGCCCTGGCCGAGGCCTGAAAGGCCGGGCCTGGGCCGGTGAATGGAGGGGCGGCGAGGCCCGCCGGCCCGGGATGGACCGGCAGTCAACATAGAATAGATATCATTGCAGGTTATGCGGGCAATGCACCACCGCGGCGGCCGGCAAGGCGGGCAGGGTTGCAGATTCCGACCCTGCGCCGTAGACTCGTTGCAGGTTCAGCGGCCGGTGGGGAGGCTCCCGCCGGCCGTGGGTTTTGGCGGGGAGACAGGCTCCTGAATAACCGCCCTGGGCGGGCGCGGTGGTTTCTGCCATTCTTTTTCCTGGGTTAGCCGCAAGGGCCGAAACTGGGAATAGATAAAATTAGAATTTGGCGGAAAAAGCAGCAAATCGGCTTAAACCTGAGATTTGTGGTGCATAACAATTGATCACAATTGTGACTAATATCGGATGCCCAGCCTGGCCCGACAGTTACCTCGGCGGGGGAAAATAGGCCTTATCACCGCCTGTTGCAGAACCGTAACAATAAATAATAAGTGAAACCAATGCATTATAGCTGTGGACAAGTGACCGGGGCCGCTAAGGGCATCCATCCCAGGTCCGCTTTGACCCCGAGACAACGCCCAGGGTAGGTTGAGCTACATCGTTGGGCTCACCCATACATCCTGTCCGCCAGGTCATAACTTCTACAATTTGGAATTTTTACTAGGGTCGGGGAGGTCATTTTTGTCTTCTGCGGGTTGGCATATACTGTTGGACTCCCTGCAAGCCCAACTCGATCCCGAAGAGTTCCAGGTCTGGCTGGCGCCCCTGCGGCTCATCGAGGAAGGCCCCCGGCGGGTGGTGCTGGGCTGTCCCAACGCCTTCCACCGCAACTGGGTGCGCGACCACTACCTGCCCCGGCTCAAGCAGGTGGCGGCGGAGTTGCCCGGCGTGCCCCAGGTGAGCCTGGGCCTCATCCCCGGCCCGGCCGCCGCCCTGCCGCCGGCCGCGGCCGCGGCCCGGCCGGAGCAGCTGCCCCTGCCCAACCTGGGCGCGGACAGCCCCCGGCTCAACCAGCGTTTCCGTTTCGAGAAGTTCGTCTCCGGCCACGGCAACGAGTTCGCCTGGGCCGCGGCCAAGGCCCTGGCCCAGGGCCAGCGCCTTTTTGCCAACACCCTGTACCTGGTCTCCGGCACCGGCCTGGGCAAGAGCCACCTGACCCAGGCCGTGGGCCACCAGGTGCTCTGCGACCAGCCCCGCTGCCGGGTGGCCTACCTGACCGCCGAGGATTTCGCCAACCAGATGATCAGCGCCCTGCGCGCCAAGCGCATGGAGGCCTTCAAGGACCGCTTCCGCCGCTCCTGCGACGTGCTGCTCCTGGAGGAGGTCCAGTTCCTGGCCGGCAAGGACAAGACCCAGGACGAGCTGGGCTACACCCTTGACGCCCTGTTGGACGCGGGCAAACGGGTGGTCTTCACCGGCGACCGCCCCGCCACCCAGGTGCAGGGCCTCAAGAAGGGCCTGGCCAGCCGCCTGGGTTCCGGGCTCACCGCCGCCATCGACCCCCCCGACCACACCACCCGTGTGCGCATCTTGGAGGGCATGGCCGCCGAGGAGGGCGTGGCCGTGGAGACGGAAGTCCTGGAGTACCTGGCCCAGCACGTCAGTAGCGACGTGCGCCGCCTGCAATCGGCCCTGGTGGGCCTGTTGGCCCAGGGCAGCCTCACCGGCCGGCCCATGGACATGAGCCTGGCCGCCGAGATTCTGGGGCACATCGCCCTGGAGCTGAAAAGGGTCAGCCCCGAGCAGATCCTGGCCCTGGTGGCCGCGGTCTACGGCCTGGAAAAATCGCTGCTCACCGGCAAGAGCCGCAAGCGCAGCGTGACCCGGCCCCGCAACATCGCCCTCTACCTGTGCCGGCGCCACACCGACCACAGTTTCGCCAGCCTGGGCCGGGCTTTCAACCGCGACCACAGCACGGTGATGTACGGGGTGGACCAGGTGGAGCGCGGCCTGGCCAGCGAACCCAAGCTGAAGCAGGAGCTGGGCTACCTGGAGCAGCGCCTGGGCCTGGCAGCCGGCTAGGAGCGGGCGAGGCTCGCGATAACGCGACCCGGCCGCTGGGGCCGGGTCGTTCGCGTCTCGCGGCTGGGAGTGGGCGGGCGTTAGGGGGCCGGCGGTATCGCGTGGGCAGAGGGAGCCACGGCCTGCGCGCCGGGCGGCCGGGGGCCTGCCGGCCTAGAGCATCCCGAAGTAGTGCTTGGCGATGATCTCGAAATTGCGCTGGATGCTGGGCTTGCCCTTCAAGACCGGGCCGTGGCCGGTGAGCACCCACTCCAGGTCCAGTTGGGCCATGCGCTGGATGGACTCCTTGAGCTGCTGGCCGTTGCCGCCGGGGAAATCCACCCGGCCCACGCCCTGGGCGAAGATCAGGTCGCCGGCAAAGAGCGCCTTGTGCCGGGGCCAGTACAGGCACAGGTGGCCCGGCGAATGGCCGGGGGTGTGCAGCACCTGGAACGACTCCGGGCCCACAGTCAGCTCGCCCTCGCCCAGCAGGACGTCCACCTGGAACTCGGGCAGGTTCATGCCCAGGGCGGCGGCCAGTTGGCGGCCCTCGCCCTCCAGGTATTGCAGCTCGGCCCCCAGCATGGCCAGGCGCGCCCCGGCCTTCTGCAGGGCCAGGGCGGCCTCCAGGTGGTCGGGGTGGCAGTGGGTGATGACCACCAGCCTGGGCGTCTCGGTCTGGCGGTCGCTGGCCAGGCCCAGTTCCACGTGCTTATATAGCCGCGCGTGGCCGGGGTCGATGAGCACCGGGGCCGCACCGCCCACCAGATAGGTGTTGCAGTTGTTGGCCGTGGGCTGGGTCCAGGGGTAGACGTAAAGGTCGTCGGTCAGCTTCATGATCGCTCCCGAAGGCGGGGGGCGTTGGCTCCCTGGGCGGCCGGCGGGCGGCGGCCCGGAGTACCTAGCATGTGCTTTTGCGGTAGGGCCTGTCAATGCTCCAGTAAGCCCAGGCCCGCGGCCGGGCCGGGGAGGTGGTGATGCCGAGCCTGTCCATCCAGACCCAGGGCCGCGACCAGGCCCTGGACATCACCCGCCAGGTGGCCGAGGCGGCGGCCGCCTCCGGGGTGGCCGAGGGTTGGTGCACGGTCTACGTGCCCCACACCACCGCCGCGGTGACCATCAACGAGGCCGCCGATCCGGACGTGATGGCCGACCTGCTCATGGCCCTGGACCGCCTGGCCCCCTAGTCGGCCGGCTACCGCCACGGCGAAGGCAACGCCGCCGCCCACGTCAAGGCGGTGCTGGTGGGGGCCTCGGTGCGGGCGCCGGTCTCCGGCGGCCGCCTGGCCCTGGGCGCCTGGCAGGGCATCTTTTTCCTGGAGTTCGACGGCCCCCGCCGCCGCGGCTTCCGGGTGGCGGTGGACCCGGCCTGAGGCGCGATAATTGCCCATCCCGGCCGCAGGCTTGCTAGACTTAGCTTGTCGCCGGGCCGCAACGGGAGCAGATAGCACGTGGTGAAGATCGATCTCAGTCAAGCCCTGGACGAGCTGGAGTCGGCCCGCGGCCTGGACCGCGACGAGCTGGTGGCCAACGCCCTGCTCAAGGTGGGCATCGCCTATCTGGAGCGCAACCGGCTGGACCAGGCCGCCGAGGCCCTGGAAGAGGCCCATCATCACTGCCGCCAACTGGACAACGACCCCGGCCGGGCCCAGGTGGCCCTGCGCCTGGCCCAGGTGGAGCAGGGCCGGGGTCAGCTCAAGTCCGCGGCCCTGCGCCTGGCCGAGGCCCTGGAGGTGTTCCGGGCCGCGGCCGACGCCGGCGGCCAGGTCTCGACCCTGGAGCGCCTGAGCCAGGTGCTGGCCCTGGCCGGACGCCTGGAGCAGGCCGCCGGCTGCCTGCAGGAGGCCCTGGCCCTGGTGGAGCCGACCGGGGACAAGGTGTCGCTGGTGCTGTTGAATCAGTACCTGGCCCCCCTGCTGCGCCAACTGGGCCAGCGCCGGGCGGCCATGGCCGCCTATGAGCGCATGGGCACCCTGGCCCAGGAGGTTGGCGACCTGCAACGCCTGGCCCTGGCCCTGGTGGGGGTGGGCACTGTGCAGGCCGAGGGCGGCGGCGGGCTGGAGGCCGGGCTCAAGAACCTGGACCAGGCGGCTTCGGTCTTTGCCGGCCTGGGCCAGCAGGTGCGGGCCGCCCAGGTGAAGGAAGAAATAGAGCGGCTGCGCGCAGCGGGCGCAGCCACCCCAACCGATTCCTAAGACGGAGAGGGAGCCATGAAAGCCAAACTGAGCCTCACCCTCACCCTGGCCCTGCTGGCCCTGCTGGCCTGGACCTGCCCGGCCCTGGCCGGCGAGAAACAGGACGCGGTGCTCAAGGTCAAGGAGGCCGACGTGGTCGTCAGCCAGATCATGGGCGGCAACGACAACACCATCCCGGTGGACTTGCTGAAGAAATGCCGGGCGGTGGTGATCTTTCCGGACATGGTCAAGGCCGGCTTCATCGTGGGCGGCCAGTACGGCACCGGCGTGGTGCTGACCCGCAACCCCGGCGGCGGCTTCAGCGCCCCGGCCTTTTTCGTCATGGGCGGGGTCAGCGCCGGGTTGCAGATCGGCGCCCAGGCCGCCGACGTCATCATGCTGGTGATGAACGAGAAGGGCCTCAAGGGCATCCTGAACAACAAGCTTAAGTTCGGGGCCGACGCCGCGGTGGCGGCCGGGCCGGTGGGCCGCCGGGCCGAGGCCGCCCTGACCGGGGCCAACCTCTACGCCGATGTCTACTCCTATTCGCGCACCAAGGGCGCGTTTGCCGGCATCTCCCTGGAAGGCGGCGGCATCGACTTTGACGCCGAGACCAGCAAGGCCTACTACGGCAAGGCCTTCACCGCCCGCGACATCCTGGACAAGGGCCTGGCCACGCCGCCGCCCAGCGCCCAGAACCTCATCCACACCCTTAACAGCTATAGCAAGTGATCACGACCACCTGGACAGGCGGGGCCGGACCCGGGCGGGTTCGGCCCCGGCCCCGGACGGACCGGGCCGGGCTCAGCACATGCCGCAACCCTTGCGGCGATGGTCGTCGTACCAGCCGCGCACCAGTTGCTTGAGCTCCTGGCGGTCCATTTGCAGCATCTCGCCGATCTGGGCTTTGGTGATGAGCGCGGTCATGAAGGCGAATTTGCATAAATACGCCAGGGTGTCGCGGTCCAGGCGCTCGGTGCGCCCCTCCAGCCACTGGCCCGCTCCCTGGGCCTGGATGAGCCGCACCAGCCTTAGGCAATTGTCACGTATGCTTGGATGGTCAGATTCTATCATTGTGCAATCAGCTCCGGTTTGTCTGGCGGGATGTTAACCATTAGAGGGAATTAGGGCAAGAGGGCCGCCTGTTTTTGGTTGACACGCCCTGGGGTGGTTCCTATAATCTGGCCCATTGTGAACAAAGGGATAAACCCGGTTCCTTTTCGAATCAAGGCAAGACGGTTCCGACCGGCGCCTGACCGACTCGGCGCGGAGGCTTCCCGCGCAGGGCCGGGGCTGGGCGGGGCTGGCGCCTGGCGTCCGTCGGGGGCGGGATCCCCGGCGGCAACATCCGGTGCCACCGTCACATTAACTGAAAGAAGCGATCGTCCTTAAGCAACTCATAGCGGAGGTACTGTTCCATGGCAAAAATGCATCAGACTCCGATGCTGGACGAGTTGGAAAAGGGGCCTTGGCCTAGCTTCGTTACCGACATCAAGCGGATGGCCGCTACCGGTAAAGAGGCTTGCGCCGACCTCCTGGGCCAGCTCGAGCTGTCGTACAAAGAGAAGGAAGGCCACTGGAAGCACGGCGGCATCGTCGGCGTGCTGGGCTACGGCGGCGGCGTCATCGGCCGTTACTCCGACGTGCCCGATGCGTTCCCGGGCGTCGAGCACTTCCACACCGTGCGCGTGAACCAGCCGGCTGCCAAGTTCTACAAGACCTCCGAGCTGCGCAAGGTCATGGACATCTGGAACCGCCGCGGCTCCGGCATGCTCAACATGCACGGCTCCACCGGCGACATGGTTCTGCTGGGCGCCTTCACCGACCAGCTCGAGCCCATCTTTGCCGAGCTGACCGCCAATGGCTGGGACCTGGGCGGCTCCGGCAGCGCGCTGCGCACCCCCTCCTGCTGCGTGGGCAAGGGCCGCTGTGAGTTCGCCTGCCTCCACACCGAGGACATCTGCTACGACCTGACCCAGACCTTCCAGGACGAGCTGCACCGTCCGGCCTGGCCCTACAAGTTCAAGTTCAAGATCGACGGCTGCCCCAACTGCTGCGTGGCCTCCCTGGCCCGGTCCGACTGCGCCATCATCGGCACCTGGCAGGACGACATCCGCATCGATCAGGCCGCGGTGGCGGCCTACGCCGCCGGCGAGATCCCGGCCCAGGGCGGCGGTCATGGCCTGGACTGCAAGCTGGACATCCAGAAGGACGTGGTGGAGCTCTGCCCCACCCAGTGCATGTCCTTTGACGGCAAGAAGCTTGCCATCAACAACAAGGAGTGCTCCCGCTGCATGCACTGCATCAACCTGATGCCGCGCGCGCTGCGTCCGGGCACCGAGACCGGCGCCAGCATCCTGGTCGGCGCCAAGGCCCCCATCCTCGACGGCGCCCAGATGGGCTCGGTCATCATCCCGTTCATCCCCATGGAGGCCCCCTACGACGAGTTCAAGGAGTTCGTCGAGAAGATGTGGGAGTGGTGGGACGAGAACGGCAAGAACCGCGAGCGCATCGGCGAGACCATCCAGCGCCTGGGCCTCTACTCCTTCCTGCAGGCGGTCGAGCTCGAGCCCGATCCGCGCATGGTCAAGGAGCCCCGATCCAACCCCTACATCTTCTACAAGGAGGATGAGGTGATTGGCGGCTTTGAGCGCAAGATCGAGGATTACCGCAAGCGTCACGCTCGCTAGTCAGGTCTAGAAGGAGGATCAGAACCATGGCAGAGCGACTCACTGATATCGGACCGCCCAAATACGACATTATGTGGCCCCCCATTGTCAAAGAGAACTTTGGCAAGTGGCTGTACCACGAGATCCTGGAGCCGGGCGTCCTGCTTCATGTTTCCGAAACTGGCGCCAAGCTGTGGAGCGTGCGCTGCGCCGGCACCCGCCTGATGACCACCATGCACGTGGAGGACATCTGCAAGCTGGCCGACGACTACTGCGGCGGCTACCTGCGCTTCACCACCCGCAACAACATCGAGTTCCTGGTCAGCGACGAGTCCAAGCTGGAGCCTTTGAAGAAGGCCCTGGCCGCCAACGGCAGCATGCCCCTGGGCGGCACCGGCGCCAGCGTGACCAACATCGTCCACACCCAGGGTTGGGTCCACTGCCACACCCCGGCCATCGACGCCTCCGGCGTGGTCAAGGCCGTCATGGACGACCTGTTCGAGTACTTCGGCTCCCACAAGCTGCCGGCCCAGGTGCGCATCTCCCTGGCCTGCTGCCTGAACATGTGCGGCGCAGTGCACTGCTCGGACATCGCCATCCTGGGCGTGCACCGCAAACCTCCGGTGATCGAGCACACCCACGTGGACAAGATGTGCGAGATTCCCACCACCATCGCCGCCTGCCCCACCGCGGCCATCAAGCCGCAAAAGGTGGATGAGTACAAGTCGGTGGCGGTCAACGCCGACCGCTGCATGTTCTGCGGCAACTGCTACACCATGTGCCCCGCCATGCCGCTGGCCGACGCCGACGGCGACGGCATCGCCCTGTGGGTGGGCGGCAAGGTGAGCAACTCCAAGAGCATGCCCAAGTTCTCCAAGCTGGCCGTGCCCTTCATCCCCAACGAGCCCCCGCGCTGGCCCACCACCGTGAACGCGATCCGCAAGATGATCGAGGTTTACGCTGAGGGCGCCAACCGCTACGAGCGCATTGGCGAGTGGGCCGAGCGCATCGGCTGGGAGCGCTTCTTCGAGAAGACCGGCCTGGAGTTCAGCCACCACCACATCGACGACTACCGTTTCGCCGCCACCACCTGGCGGACCTCCACCCAGTTCAAGTGGTAGGCCCGCTGGCGGCTTAACGTCGCCGTACTGATCGCTGCCCGGGGCTTTGCGGCCCCGGGCAGTTTTTTAGGCGAGGTCGCCCATGCGCCCCGTCCCGCGCTCTTGGCCGTGGTTATTGGTCCTGGCCATTGCCCTGGCCCTGGCCCTGGCCTGGCCCACGCCCCCCGCGACCGGGGCCGCCAGCCCGGCCGGGGCCGCCAGCCCGGCCGGGGCCGCCAGCCCGGCTCGGGCCGAGGCGGCGGCCCAGGCCTTTGCCGGCCAGCCCGGGGCTTTCGTCCTGCGCTGGCCCGACGGCCGCACCTGGCGCCACCAGCCCCGGGCGGCCGCGGCCAGGTTCTCGCCCTGCTCCACCTTCAAGATCCCCAGCGCCCTCATCGGCCTGGAGACCGGCGTCATCTCCGGCCCGGACTTCGTGCTGGCCTGGGACGGCCATGCACGGCCGTTTCCCGAGCACAACCGCGACCATGACCTCATGAGCGCGGTCCGTTACTCGGTGGTGTGGTATTTCCGGGAGCTGGCCCGGCGGGTGGGGGCGGGGCGCATGCAGGCCTGGCTGGACCGCCTGGACTATGGCAACCGCGACATCTCCGGCGGCGTCGACCGCTTCTGGCTCCACTCCTCGCTGGCCATCTCGGCCGATGAACAGGTGGCGTTCCTGGCCCGGCTCCAGCAGGAGCGGCTGCCCGCCAGCGCGGCCGGCCAGCGCCAGGTGAAGGCCCTGCTGGCCCTGGAAAGCCGCGACGGCGCGGTGCTCCATGGCAAGACCGGCAGTTGGCGCGCGGACGGACGCTGGAGCCTGGGCTGGTTCGTGGGCTGGCTGGAGCGCGACGGCGGGGCTCATGTCTTCGCCTGCCGCCTGGAGCCCGACGCCCGGCGGGAGGCCAATGGCCAGCGGGCCCGCGCCGTGGCCGAGGCGGTGTTGCGGGCCTGGGGCCTGTGGTGATGCGCCCAAAAGTTGCGGCGGGCGCCGGGATTGGCGTAATATGGGCCAAAATCGGGTGGAGGCGGTATGCAGCCCAGGGATGAGAACGGCATGCAGGATTTCATCGGTTGGCGGCCGGAGTACGACAGCCAGGTTTCCATCATCGACCACCAGCACCGCGGCATCCTGGGCTTCATCAACAACTGGTATCGGGAGATCAAGGGGCGCAAGGTCGAATGGGACAACCTGGGTTATTACCTGTTGACCAAGTTTGAATACCTGGAAGGCTATTCCAAGGCCCACCTGACGGCCGAGGAGAAGATGCTGGAGCTGATGGCGCGCGACCACGGCTTCTCCGCCCGGGAGTTGGAGCGCCACCAGGGCATCCACCAGCGCTTCATCGAGGAGTTCATGGGCCACCTGGCCGACCAGGTGAGCACCATCAGCACCGACCAGAACCTGGCCCTGCTGGAGAGCCTGGCCAGCGAGGGCCTGAAGGACGTGGCCCGCTGGTGGTTTTCCCATATCAAGACCCCCACCGCCAAGCTGCCGGCCGGCCCGGACCACATTTACCGGGAGCACCTGGGTCAAATGGCGGTCGAGGCCAAGGTGGCGCTGCTCAACGAAATGCTCCTCTACTTTGAACGAAGCAGCGTGAGCAACGGCAGCGTGCCCGCCCGCGTCACTGGCAAGGCCTGAGCGCCGGCCGCGGCCGGGCGGACCGACGCGCCCGCCCCCAGCCCCTGACCCGGCCTGTAACCGTTGGAGAACCGCGGTGAGCACCGCCCCCGCCGATTGCGCCCCCGCCGCCCCCGCCGCCCCGGCCCCCCGCAAGCTGCCCCGCCTGCTGGTGGCCGCCCTGCGCGGCGGCTCGGGCAAGACCACCCTGACCCTGGGCCTGATCCAGGCCCTGCAGGACCGCGGCCTCGGCGTGGCGCCCTTCAAGAAGGGCCCCGACTACATCGACCCCTTCTGGCACTCCGAGGCGGCCGGCGCGCCCTGCCGCAACCTGGACCCCTACCTCATGGGCGCGGCCCAGGCCCAGGCCTCCTTCGCCTATCACTCCCGCGGCTTCGACGCGGCGGTGGTGGAAGGCAACCGCGGCCTGTTTGACGGCATGGACGCCCAGGGCAGCTATTCCAGCGCCGAACTGGCCAAGCTCATCGCCGCGCCGGTGGTGCTGGTGGTGGATTGCTCCATGGCCAGCCGCACCGTGGCCGCGGTGGTGCTGGGCTGCCAGCGCTTCGACCCCGCCCTGAACCTGGCCGGGGTGGTGCTGAACCCGGTGGCCAACGCCCGTCAGGAGGGCGTCATCCGCCGGGCCATCGCCGACTCCACCGGCCTGCCGGTGCTGGGCGCGGTGCCGCGGCTTTCCTTCGACCTGCCCGAGCGCCACATGGGCCTGTTGCCCCCCCAGGAGCACGCCCGGGCCGCCGAGGCCCTGCACCAGGCCGCCCGGGGCGTGGCCGCCCACGTGGACGCGCCGGCGCTGTTGGCCCTGATGGAAAGCGCCCCGGAGCTTAATGACCCCGGCCCTCCGGCCGGGCTTTTTCCGGCCGCGGCCCCGGCCGGCCCCGGCCCGCGCATCGGCGTGATCAAGGACGCGGCCTTCGGCTTCTATTACCCCGAGAACCTGGAGGCGCTCACCAACCACGGGGCGCGCCTGGTCTTCTGCTCGGCGCTCAGCGACGACGCCCTGCCCGCGGTGGACGCCCTGTACCTGGGCGGCGGCTTCCCGGAGACCCACGCGGCGCGCCTGGCCGCCAACCGGGGCTTCATGGCCTCCCTGGTCAAGGCCCAGCGGGCGGGCCTGCCCATCTACGCCGAGTGCGGCGGGCTGATGTACCTGGGCCGCCGGCTCATGGCCGAGGGCGGCGAGCACGCCATGGTCGGGGTCTTCCCCCTGGACTTCGCCATGCAAAAGCGCCCCCAGGGCCACGGCTACACCCTGTGCCGGGTCAGCGGGGCCAACCCCTTCTGGCCGCTCGGCCTGGAGTTCCGCGCCCACGAGTTCCACTACTCCAAGCCCCTGCCCCTGGAGGGGGCCCGGCTGGAGTTCGCCTTCCGGGTGGTGCGGGGCAAGGGCGTCATCGCCGACGGCGAGGGCCTGATCAGCCGCAACGCCGTTGGCACCTATCACCACGTGCACGCCCTGGGCCTTCCCCAGTGGGCGCCGGGGTTTTTGGCCGCGGCCGGAGGGGCCGGCGCGGGGTGATCCCAGCTTGCGCCATAAGGTGCTTGACAGGGCGGCGGGGACTGGATAAGGTGTCTTTTGTTAAGGAAAAAGCTTGTTAACATCGGGCCTTTGCACGAGGCCCTTCAAGCTCGGAATGTGCCAGGGTTAGTTCTGTCAAGGAGGTAGATTAGACATGGCCGACGTCAGGGCATTGGTGTTGGAGGTTCTGAAGAAGAAGCAGAAACGCATGATGATGAACGATCTGCTGAAAGAGGTCCAGAAGCTCGACGAGAGCGTCAAGAAGAAGGAGCTCAAGACCGCCACCACCGAGATGATCAACGACCAGACTATCGCCTATTGGTCCAGCGGCTCCACCACCTACTTCGCCCTGCCCGGCTCCAAGGCCCCCGAGGGCGAGGACTAGTCAGCCGCGATCAGGTTCGCGTTCCGCAACCAACCGGCCCCACCGGTCTGGCCGCCTGGGTGGCCGGCCGTTGGGGCTGTCCACTTCCCGGGCCCGGCCGCGCCGTGGCCGTCCCGGACCCGAGGCAAGCGCAATGTCCGTGATCGACACTCAGAGCGGCGTGCCCGAGGATGATTTCCTGCGCGAGGGGCTCATCGACCGCCTGCAGCAGTACCTGGCCGCCGAGCCCGGCGCCTGGCACGTGCGCTACAACCTGGCCGTGGCGCTCATGCACGACGACCGGGTGGACGAGGCCCTGGAGCAGTTCCGCCAGGTGTTGCAGTACGCTCCCAAACACATGGAGAGCCTGGTCAACATGGGCGGCATCCACCTGAGCCGCGGCGATGCCGACCAGGCCTTGCGCGCCTTCACCACCGCGCTGAGCGTCTGGGACGTGCCCGTGGTGCGGGCCAACCTGGCGGTGGCCTACATCCAACTGGGCCAGTTCGACCAGGCCGAGCGCCACCTGCGCGAGGCTCTGAAGCAGAACCCCAACCTGCCCGACGCGCTCACCAACCTGGGCAGCATCCTGCTGCGCCAGGAGCGTTTCGAGGAGGCCATCGACGCCAACCAGCGCGCCATCGCTTTCAGCCCGGAGTTCGCCATGGCCCACAACAACCTGGCCCTGGCTCTGCTGGCCCTGGACCGGGAGGACGAGGCCCGCACCCACGTGGCCGAGGCCCAGCGCCTGGGCTATCCGGTGCATCCCGACCTTCTCAACGGCCTGGGCCTGACCTAGGGCCGGGGCCGGGGCGGGGCGCGGCATGGCTGCTTGGGCCCTGTTCTGGTTGATCTGGCTGCCGGCGGCGGCCCTCATGGGCGGCGCGGCCGGGGTGGCCTGGCGCCTGTGGCGGGGGGCGGCCCGGCCCGGTTTCGGCGAGCTGCCCCGCCCGGCGCGGGGCGCGGGCCTGGC
>JAZDHW010000230.1:0-8472 GCA_043805555.1 Pseudomonadota bacterium | reverse complement strand
CGCCGGGCCTTGGGCTCGCGGTGGCTGGGGCCCTTCTTGCGGGTGGTGAAATCCCAGCCCTGCGCGTCGTCATCCGCCGCCGGCAGCCAGCCCTGGGCGGTGTCCATGAGCCGGGCGGCGAACTCCCGCGCCGCGATCACCGCCGCCCCGCCGGCCCGGCAGCGGCCGGCCAGCTCGCGGTCGTCGGTGATGACCGTGGCCCCGGCCCCCTGGCTCCGGGCCAGGCCGGCGATGACGTCGTCGGCCTTCTGGGCGCTGCCGGAGTAGATCACCGGCACGCCCTTGAGGCTGGCCCGCACCGGGTTGGGCTCCTCGCCGCCGTCAAAGACCACGGTGAGCCGGTGCCCCTTTTTCTTGCGGTAGAGGTTCAGCGCCAGGCAGAGGGCCTCGCGGCCGTGGCCCAGGTCCGCGGCCAGGAACAGCTCCGGCGCCTGGTGGATGAGGTTGTAGCCGTCGATGATCAGATGCATGGGGCCGGTCAGCGCCGCAGGAGCTCCAGCAGCCGCTCCAGCTCCTGGTCGGAGAAGTAGTGCACCACGATCTGGCCCTTCTTGGCCCGGCCCTTGATCTCCACCTTGGTGCCCATGCGCTGGCGCAGGTCGTCGGCCAGGCTCTCCAGGTAGACCAGGTCCGGCACCGCCTTGCGGGTCTTGGGGGCCTTGAGTAGCTGCTTGACCAGGCGCTCGGTGGCCCGCACCGAGAGCCCCTGGCTCAGCACCTGGTCCCGGGCCTGGCGGATGAGCGGCGGCGAGCCCAGGGCCAGCAGGGCCCGGCCGTGGCCGGCGCTGAGCGCACCGGTGGCCAGGTCGTCCAGCACCAGATCCGGCAGCTTCAACAGGCGCAGGGTGTTGGCCACGGTGGAGCGGTCCTTGCCCACCCCGGCCGCGATGTCATCGTGGGTGAGGCTGAACTCCTCCACCAGGCGGTTGAAGGCCCGCGCCTCCTCGATGGGGTTCAGGTCCTCGCGTTGCAGGTTTTCCAACAGCGCCAGCAGCAGCGCCTGCTGGTCGCTGGCCTGGCGCACCACCACCGGCACCGCGCGCAAGCCGGCCATCTGGCTGGCGCGCAGGCGGCGCTCGCCGGCGATGAGCTGGTAGCCGCGCTCCACCGGCCGCACCACCAGGGGCTGCAGCACGCCGTGCTGGCCGATGGACAGCGCCAGGGCCTCCAGCGCGGCCGGGTCATAGGAGCGCCGGGGCTGGAAGGGGTTGGGCTCGATGCTCTCCAGGGGTAGCTCGACGATGCGGTCGTCGGGCTTGGGCTCGGTGGGGCGCTGGCTGGGCAAAAGGTCGTCGCCCAACAGCGCGGCCAGGCCGCGGCCCAGGGCCTGGGGCTTCTTGCGCCCGGCCTTGCTCTTGTCCTCGCCCTCGTTCATGCCGCCTCCCCCCTGCTGTCCAGGCTGGGCCCGCCGGCCAGCACCTCCTGGGCCACCTCCAGATAGGCCTGGGCCCCGCTGCTCTTGGCGTCGTAGAGCAGCACCGGCTTGCCGTGGCTGGGCGCCTCGGAAAGCCGCACGTTGCGCGGGACCACGGACCGGAAAACCAGCTTGCCGAAATGGCCGCGCACGTCATCGGCCACCTGGCGGCTGAGGTTGTTGCGGCCGTCGTACATGGTCAGCAGGATGCCCATCAGGGCCAGGCCGGGGTTCAGGGTGCGCCGCACCCGGGCCACGGTGTGCAAAAGCTGGGTGAGCCCCTCCAGGGCGTAGTATTCGCACTGCAACGGGATGAGCACCGCCTGGCAGGCGGTGAGCGCGTTGAGGGTGAGGAGCCCCAGGGAGGGCGGGCAGTCCAGGATGATGTAGGTGAAGCGGCGGCTCAGCTCGGCCAGGGCCTTGGCCAGGAGGTACTCGCGCTGTTCGGCGGTGGCCAGCTCCATCTCGGCCCCAAAAAGGTTGGGGTCGCTGCCGATGAGCTTCAGGGCGGCCAGCTCGGTGTCCAGCAGGGCGTTTTGCGGTGTGCAGGCGCCGATGAGCACCTGGTACAGGGTCGGCACCCCGGAGCCCAGCTTCACCCCCAGGCCGCTGGTGGCGTTGCCCTGGGGGTCGCAGTCCACCAGGAGGGTGGACTGCTCGGCCGCGGCCAGGCCGGCGGCAAGGTTGACGGCGGTGGTGGTCTTGCCAACCCCGCCCTTCTGATTGGCGATGGTGATGATGCGGCCCATAGGGCTAAACCTTAACCAGCCACCGCGGTCCGTGGCAAGGGAAAAGGCCGCGCCGCCGGCAAGGGTGCCCCGGCGGCGCGGCCTTGGTGGAGCAGGTTCAACGCCAGCTTGGCCCTAATGCTTCTTGCGCTTGGCCCGGCTGGTTTTGCTTGTCCGGCCGCGTACTTGGCGCGATCCGGCCGCGCGCGGCAGCGTGGCCGGGATTTCGTTGGCCGACTCCGGCGCACGCCTGGCGGCCGGCTTCGGGGCCGGCTTGGCCGCGCCCGCCTGGGGCAGGTTGAGTTTAAGGCCGCCGCCCTCGGGCATCAACAGCAGCATGGGGCTGGCCACGTAGACCGAGGAGTAGGTGCCCACCGCCACGCCCAGCAACAGGGCCAGGGCGAAGTCCTCGATGACGCCGCCGCCCAGCACGAACAGGCAGACCAGCACCAGAATGGTGGTGCCGCTGGTGAGGATGGTGCGGCTGAGCGTCTGGTTGACCGAGTCGTTGATGACCTTCTCAAAGGGCAGGCGCAGGTTCTTGCGCAGGTTTTCGCGGATGCGGTCGTAGACGATGATGGTGTCGTTGAGCGAGTAGCCGATCACGGTGAGGATGGCCGCCACGCTGGAAAGGTTGAACTCGCGGCCGCACATGGTGTAGATGCCGATGGTGATGAGCACGTCGTGGGACAGGCTGACCACCGCGCCCATGGCGTAGCGCAGGCGCAATATCCAGCAGGCGGCCATGGTCACGCCCAAGGCGATGACGATGAGCATCACCATCACCAGGGCGTCATTCAAAGCCAGCACCGTGGCCAGGAGCCAGTGGGCCAGCAGCGTGGCGGCGATGAGCACGCCGGCCATCACCGCGCTGAGCACCCACTTGGCCTCAAAGCGGCCTGAGATGTAGACCGCCATCAACAGCAGGGCGAAGAACACCGCCATCAGGGCCTGCTGGCGCAGGTCCTTGCCCACCTTGGGGCCGACCGTCTCCACCCGGCGCACCTCGAAGGTCTCGCCATAGGTCTGCTTCAGGGCCGCGGCCATCTTCTGGTCCAGGCCGGCCAGCTCCAGGTCGGGCTTCTGGGCGCGGATGAGGAACTCGTTGTCCTCCATCTTGCCAAAGCGCTGCACCAGGGAGTCTTCCATGCCCAGCGGCGTCAAGGCCGCCTTGACCGCCCCGGCGTCCGTGGCCTGGTTGAACTTCACCTGCACCAGGATGCCGCCGGAGAAGTCGATGCCGTAGTTGGGACCGCCCTTTATGAGCAGGGGGATCAGGCTCAGCACCAACAGGACGGCGGACATGATCATGAGCAGGTTGCGTTTGCCCATGAAGTCGATGTTGAGATCAGGCTTGATCAGTTGCATGTCAGCTCCGCGCTTGCCGGTCGTTTCTTGGCATTCCAGGATCCGCTTGGCCTTGTCCGGTCGGCGACCGGCTAGATGCTCAGGCTCCGGGGCCGGAAACGATGGATCACATAGTCGAAGATCAGCCGGGTGACCACGATGGCGGTGAACATGCTGCTGGCCAGGCCGATGGTCAGCGTCACCGCAAAGCCCTTGATGGGGCCGGTGCCGAACTGGAACAGCACCAGGGCCGCGATCAGGGTGGTGATGTTGGCGTCCAGGATGGTCACCGTGGCCCGGGCGTAGCCGGCCTCCACCGCCGCGGCCGGGGTTTTGCCCAGCCTGAGCTCCTCGCGTATGCGCTCGTTTATGAGCACGTTGGCGTCCACGGCCATGCCTATGGTCAGGATGATGCCGGCGATGCCGGGCAGGGTCAGGGTGGCGCCAAAGGCGGCCAGGGCCGCCAGGATCAGGATGAGGTTGAGCACCAGGGCGAAGTTGGCGGCCAGGCCGGCCAGCCGGTAGTAGACGAAAACGAAGATCAGCACCAGCACGCCGCCCACCACCGCCGACATGACGCCCTGGTTGATGGAGTCGCGCCCCAGGCTGGGGCCCACCGTGCGCTCTTCCAAAATCTTGACCGGGGCCGGCAGCGCGCCGGAGCGTAGCACCACCGCCAGGTCGCGGGCCTCCTCCATGGTGAAGTCGCCGGAGATGCGGGCCTCGCCGCCGGTGATGGCCTCCTGGATGACCGGGGCCGACTGCACCTTGCCGTCGAGCACGATGGCCAGCTTCTTCTTGACGTTGCGGCTGGTCAGGTCGGCGAACTGGCGCGCGCCCATGGAGTTGAAGGCCACCGAGACGTAGGGCTCGTTGTCCTGGCTGTCAAACTGCACCCGGGCGTCGGTGATGGTCTCGCCGGTCATGCTGGCCCGCGAGCGGATGACGATGGGCTCCTTGTTCACCCGGCCGGTGGCGCGGTCGCGCGGCTGCAGGAAGGCCAGCTCGCTGCCCGGGGGGATGGTGGCCTTGCTGGCGTTGCGCGGGTCCACCGTCTCGTCCACCAGCTTGAACTCAAGCTGGGCGGTCTTGCCGATCAGGGCTATGGCGCGCTGGGGGTCCTTGACGCCGGGCAACTGCACCAGGATGCGCCCCTCGGACTGGGGCACGATCTCCGGCTCGCTGACGCCGAACTGGTCCACGCGGTTGCGGATGGTCTCCAGGGCCTGGGCGGCGGCCTGCTCCTTGATGTGCTTGGCCGCCTCGGGCTTCAAGGCCAGGTTCACCGCCACCTGGCCGTCGGCCTGGGTCTGGGTGCTGGCCAGCTTGTAGTCCGGGAAGCCGCGCTGGATCAAGTCGTCGAACTTGGCCCGCTCGGATTCGGCCAGCAGGTTGAGCTTGATGCCGCTCATGCCCTCGGCCTCGGGCCGGGTGGCGCGGACGTTGTCGTCCTTGAGCTTGCGCTGCAGCTCCTGGCTGGCCCGCTCCACCGCCGAGGTCACCGCCTTGTCCACCTCCACCTCCAGGATCAGGTGCATGCCGCCCTGAAGGTCCAGGCCCAGCTTGATCTTGTCGGTGGGCAGGAAGCCGGCCCACCAGGAGGGCAGGGCCGGGCCCAGGCTGGGGATGAGGAAGAACACGGCCGCCAACATCAAGGCCGCCACCAACAGCAGCTTGAAGGTGAAGTTCCTAGGCAACGTCCACTCCTGCCGCCCGGCCGCCGGCGGCGGTCGGGCCTGGGTAGTAGGGGCATGGCGTCACCCCCGCCGGGCCTGCTGAGGCACCGGACGGGGGGGAGGAGCCGGGCGCTAGGCGCCTATTTCTTGTCGGTCTTGTCCGCCGCCGGGGCCGGGGCGTCGCCGCCGCCGCCCACGCCGGCCACGTGGCCGCGGCTGACCTTGACCCGCACCTGGGGGGCGATCTCGACCACCACCACGCTGTCGGTGAGCCCGGTGATCTTGCCGTAGAGCCCGCCGGAGGTGAGGATGGTGTCACCCTTGCGCAGGTTGCCCAGCATCTCCTTGTGCGCCTTGGCCTTTTTCTGCTGGGGCCGGATGAGCAGGAAATAGAAGACCGCGAACATCAGCACCAGCATGGGCAGCGGCCCGGAAATCAAGCTGCCCAGTCCGCCACCGCCAGCGGCTTCGCCCTCGGCCCAGGCCGAAGTGGCCGTCAACAGATCAAACATGGTTTCCTCCCTGGTTCATGCCATCTCCGCCGCAGGCTCGGCGGTCAGGCCGGCCAGCACCTCGCGGGCGAAGGCTTGGTAGCGTCCCTGGGCGATGGCCCGGCGCAGGCCGGCCATCAGGTCCAGGATATAGTGCAGGTTGTGGATGGTGTTGAGCCGGTAGCTAAGGAGCTCCTTGGCCATGAACAGGTGGCGCAGGTAGGCCCGGCTGTAGCGCCGGCAGGTGAGGCAGCCGCAGCCGTCCTCGATGGGGTTGGGGTCCTGGGCGTGGCGGGCGTTGCGGATGTTGAGCCGGCCATGCCTGGTGAGCAGGGTGCCGTTGCGGGCCATGCGGGTGGGCAGCACGCAGTCGAAGAGATCCACCCCCAGCCCGGCGCAGGCCACCAGGTCGGCCGGCTCGCCCACCCCCATGAGGTAGACGGGCTTGTCCGCCGGCAGCATCGGCACCGTGGCTGCGATGACCTCCATCATGGCCTCCTTCGGCTCTCCCACGCTGAGACCGCCCAGGGCGTAGCCGTCCAGATCCAGCTCGCCCAACAATTCCACGCTGCGCCGGCGCAGGTCCAGATGCACCCCGCCCTGCACGATGCCCATCAGCGCGCCGCCGTTGTCGCTGCGCGCGGCCAGGGCCCGGCCCGCCCAGCGGGCGTCGCGCATGAGCGCCGCCTCCAGGTAGGCCCGGTCGGAACCGGCCGGGGGGCATTCGTCCAGCATCATCATCACGTCCGCGCCCAGGTCCTCCTGCGCCGCCACCGCCGTCTCGGGCGTGAGCCGCATCAGGTTGCCGTCCAGGTGCGAACGGAAGCTGACCCCCTCTTCGTCCACCTTGCGCAGGGCGGCCAGGCTGAAGACCTGGAACCCGCCGCTGTCGGTGAGGATGGGCCCTGGCCAGCCCATGAAGCCGTGCAGCCCGCCCAGGCGGGCCACCACCTCGGCCCCCGGCCTGAGGGCCAGGTGGTAGGTGTTGGCCAGGATCATGGCCGCGCCCAGACCGGCCACCTCCTCCGGCAGCAGGGACTTGACCGTGCCCTGGGTGCCCACCGGCATGAAGGCGGGCGTGGGCACCGGGCCCCGCCGGGTGGTCACCACCCCGGTGCGGGCCGGCCCGGCGTCGCCATCAGCCTTGGCCTGGCCCTGGTATGTCAGCCGCGCGCCGCTCACAGCAAAAGCATGGCGTCGCCGAAACTGTAGAAGCGGTAGCCCAGCGACACTGCCTCGGCATAGGCGGCCAGCACCCGATCGCGGCCGGCCAGGGCCGCCACCAGCATCAAGAGCGTGGTGCGCGGCAGGTGAAAGTTGGTCAGCAGGCCGTCGGCCACCCGGAAATCAAAGCCCGGCGCGATCAGCAAGTCGCACCAGCCCTGGCCGGGGGTGAGTTCGCCGCCGGCCGCGCGCCATTCCAGGGCGCGCAGGCTGGTGGTGCCCACCGCGATCACCCGGCCGCCACGGGCCTTGGCCCGCTGCACCGCGGCCACGGTGGCCTCCGGCGCCTCCACCCACTCGGCGTGCAAGCGGCCGGCGGCCAACTCGGCCGGGTCGGGCTCGGCAAAGGTGCCATAACCCACATGCAAGGTCAAGCGGGCCAGGCCCACCCCGCGCCGATCAAGGGCGGCGATGAGTTCCGGGCTCAGGTGCAGCCCGGCGGTGGGCGCGGCCACCGCGCCCTCGCGGGCGGCGTAGACCGTCTGGTAACGCGGCGCGTCCTCGGGCCGGGGGCCGTCCGGGCGCTTGATGTAGGGCGGCAGGGGCACCTGGCCCCAGCGCCGGGCCAACTCCAGCCCCGGCCGGGCCAGGGCCACCAGCGCCCGGCCCCGCTCGCCCCGCTCCAGCACCCGGGCCATCAGATCGGGCGCGGCCTCCAGGCGCAGCTCCGAGCCCGCCCCCTGGGAGCGCAGGCCGCGCAGGAGCACCTGGTGCACCTCCCCGCCCTCGGGCAGGCGGCGCACCGGCGCGGCCGGGGCCAAGAGCAGCATCTCCACCCGCCCCCCGGAGGGCTTGCGCCAGAACAGGCGGGCCGGCACCACCTTGGTGTCATTGACCACCAGCAGGTCGCCGGCCTTCAGCTCCTGCGCCAGCCAGCCCACCCGGTGGTGCCCAAAGGCCCCGCCGTTCAGGGGCAGGCGCAAAAGGCGGGCCTGGGCCCGGCGCCGGGCCGGGGCCTGGGCGATGCGCTCCGGAGGCAGGTCGTAATCATACCCGGCCAGAGGGTCCACCCCCCGGCCTGGCGCAGGGCTGGCTGGGGGCATGGTAAATTCCTCCGCCCCGGCGGGCGGTCAGGCCGCGCCGGCTTTTGCCTGTCAGGCCCGATGCCTATAAAGATTGACATATTATGCCCTGACCCCTGCCTTGTCAAGGCGAGCCGGGGCGGGTGCAATTTCGGCTTGACAGGCAACGCCGATCAAACGACGATAGGTACCCACTACTTTTCCTTTAACACCTTAGGCGGCGTTGCTTGCCAGGCTGGGGGATCAAGATGGCCCAGGTATACGTGACTTGCAAGACCGAGGACTGCGGGACGGAGATCTTGGCTCCGGAGTCGGTCCAGGTGCCCGAGGACCAGCTTAAGCCGGTGCTGCACAAGAAAAACTACTACCTGTGCAACAAATGCGGCAAGGTGGGGGCCTACACGGCCGACGACCACCACTACGCCTAGATGCGTGTCGGAGAAAGCCATCCATGGCTTTCTCCTCTTGGAACTTGCCAAAAGTGAATTTTGGCAAGTTCTCGGAATGGCGCCAAAAATTAATTTGGCGCCATTCCGGGCGGGCCGTCCATGGCCCGCCCGGAAGCCTGTC
>JAZDHW010000229.1:0-6237 GCA_043805555.1 Pseudomonadota bacterium | reverse complement strand
CGCCGGGCGAATCCGAAAATTCGCCAACCCGCAAAAGTTCTTTGGGAGGGGGTCCGGGGGGCCCCTTTCTTTCAAGAAAGGGGCCCCCCCGGATTGCTCCCCGCCCTCGCCTACTGCACCTGGATCCAGTCGGACAGGCGCACGGCCTTGCCCATCTTGGCCTTCTTGCCGTCCGGGGTGGTCACCTCGGCCTCGTCGCAGCGGGCCAGGAAGACCTCGCGCATGCCCTGGCGCTGGCCGGGGCTGAAGGAGACCCGGCCCATTACGCCCTTGAAGTCCTTGAGGGTCTCCATGGCCTTGACGAAGCTGTCCACGGTCAGGTCCTTGCCGGCCCGCTTGATGCCCTCGACCATGGGCTCCACGAAGCCGAAGCCGGCGTAGAAGAACACGCCCCAGTGGTCGCTCTTCTTGTCGGCGTACTTGTCAAACGCGGCCTTGTACTTGACCATCAGGGGCGCGGTGGAGTCGGGCAGCTCGGCGAAGTTGCCGAAGATCACGCCGTTCCACAGGCCCTTGGTGATCTTGTGCATGAGGGGGGCGTCGCTGAGGGTGGAGCAGGCCACCCACTGGGGCTTGAAGCCCAGCTTGGCCGAGGTGCCCAGCAGGATGGCGGCGTGCTTGGGCAGCACCCACATGATGACCGCCTCGGCCCCGGCTCCCTTGAGCTTCATCACGTGGCTGGCCAGGTCGGTGTCGGTCACCTCCACCGGAATCTCGGCCACCAGCTTTTTGCCGCGGGCCTTCATCTCGGCCTGCGCGCCCTCCAGGCCGCCCTTGCCGTAGTCGTCGTTCTGGTAGACGAAGGCGATCTTGTCCTTCTTCAGGGTGTAGAGGATGTAGTTGGTGAGGATGGCCGCCTCGTCGGGATAGTTGGGGTAGACGGCGAAGATGGTCTTCTTGGGCGGGAAGGCCCAGTGGGTGGAGCCCGAGGCCGAGCCCACCCAGGGCACGTCGTTGGCCACCAGGTCGGGCATCACCGCCATGCCGGGGCTGGTGCCCACGCCGGAGGCGAAGCCGAAGACGCCCACGTTCTCGATCAGCTCCTTGACCACGGCCTTGGTGCGGTTGGGCTGGTAGCCGTCGTCGCGCAGGAAGTACTCGATTTTGCGGCCGTTGAGGCCGCCCTCGGCGTTGATCATGTCGAAATAGCATCCGGTGCCCCGGGCCACGCTGCCCCACAGGGCGGCCGGTCCGGTCTGGGGGCTCCACTGGCCGATCTTGATGGTGGTGGCGGTCACCCCGCGCACGTCGGCCGCGCCCGCCGCGCCGGCCACGGCCAGGATGGCCACCAGCGCCAGAGCCAGAATCACGCCTTTACGCATGCTCCCCTCCTCGTGTTAGAACGTTATGTTCTTTGCAAATTGACGGTCGATTCTTGTTAAAAATTGGCTTTAACTTATAGTACAATTCGTTCTCAAGACAGCGCGGACAACCGCCGCCTTTTGTCCAGCCAAGATGCAGCGTGAATGGATGAATGTTCTCATTTTTACAATACTGTTCATATAGCCTGATCCCACCGCTATGGTGGCCGGTGTCAGTGCAAAAGAATCCGAACAAGTCAGCAACCAAGTCACCGATCCTGGTGACAAACCTATTAGATTTACCAGTGTTAGAGCCGACATAAAGCACCTCGGCTTCTTTCGTGGGCTCGCCATGCCATGTGCGTTTAGTTACTAAATACACCCCGTTGCTTGGTTGCGGCCAATCCTTTCCTTCACTGATGCAGTTTCCCAACAACTCCTTAAATGAATATGGCCCCACCCATTCCATGCGTCAGACCTTGCGCACGTAGTGCTTGGCGAAGAGCCCGCTGGGCCGCACGCACAGCACCAGCACGATGACCGCGAACGCCACCACGCTCTTGAACTCCACCGAGACGTAGCCGCCAAACAGGTTCTCGATGACGCCCAGCAAAAACCCGCCGCCCACCGCG
The DNA here is from genome assembly GCA_043805555.1 of Pseudomonadota bacterium. Classification (GTDB taxonomy): domain Bacteria; phylum Desulfobacterota; class Desulfarculia; order Desulfarculales; family Desulfarculaceae; genus JACRDC01. Next base: position 4,304 of record JAZDHW010000229.1, on the reverse strand, counting down.
CCCACCAGGCTGGTCATCCCGCCCAGTACCGCGGCCGAGAAGCCCTTGAGCTGGGGGGTCCACATCAGGTTGGGGTCCAGGGTGTCCACCGGGGCGATCATGAAGGCCGCCGCGGCCCCCACCACCGAGCTGATGCCCCAGGTGAGCATGAGGATGCGGTTGACCCGGATGCCCATGAGCCGGGCCGCGGTCTCGTTCTGCTGGGTGGCCTTCATGGCCACGCCGGCCTTGGTGTAGCGGAAGAACAGGAACAAGAGCAGCATCAGCGACAAGGCCACGGCCAGGGTGACCAGGTTGAGGTCGCTGACCACCACCGCGCCGATCTCGTGGGTGTCGAAGTCGCTGACCGGGAAGGGAAAGTCCTTCTGGTCGCTGCCCCACTTCCACGAGGCCAGGCCGTAGAGGATCATCTCCAGGCCGAGCGTGATGATGATGAGCCCCAGGGCGTTGGGCTCCTTGGCCCGGCGCAGGAAGGCGAACTCCAGGAACGCCCCCAGGAAAAAGGCGAAGGCCAGGGCCAGGGCGAAGGCGGCGGGGAAGCCCAGGTTTTGCTCGCTGAGCAGTGTGAAGGCCACGAAGGCGCTCAGCATGGCCATGTCGCCCTGGGCGAAGTTCAAGACCTCGCTGGTCTTGTAGATGATGACCATGGCCAGGGCCATCAGGGCGTAGGTGGCGCCGATGGCGATGCCGGATACTACGAGCTGGAAGAACATGAAGCCCCTCACCTGTCGAGCCGGCCGGCGAGCTTTGTCAGGCCCCTCCCCGGCTTTGAAACAATCCAGGCTTAGCCTGTCATTGCGAGAAGCAACCCTGGAGGGTTGCGCCGAAGCAATCTTCCGAACTCAAATTTCTTCATATAGGTAGCGCCAAAAAGGGTTGGCCCCCTCGACCAGCGCCTCCTTGTCCGCGCGCGACCCGCCTTTGATCTGTTTCTCGCGCTGGATGGCCGCCCCGGCCGCGCCCAGCACCTCGAAGTAAACCAGCTTGTTGATCTCGTAGCGGGCGGTGAAGCCCGGCGCGGCCTTGGTGCGGTGCTCGTAAACCCTTCGTTTCAGGTCGTTGGTCACTCCCGTGTAGAGGACCGAGTTGCCCTTGTTGGCCAGGATGTAAACGTAGTATTGCCGCTCAACCATGAAACCGACGCCATCCGCCTCCCCAAACGCGACGCTTGCCCCTTCATTGCCTGCCATGCTCTTAAGAGACAACGGAAGATTGCTTCGTCGCAAAAGCGCCTCGCAATGACGGCTATTGCTAATATGCTCCCAAACACCCCGTGGCGGTTTCACCCGGCCGGCCCCCCGGAACGGCCCCGCAGCGGCCGCTAGAACGGCCAGGTCCGCCAATAGATCTTGGTCCTTATCCAGATGCCGTAGAGCCCCAGGGGCTCGAAGATGATGATGAGCACCATGATCAGGCCGAAGACCACGTACTGCACGTTGGGCAGGCCGCTCTCGGTGAAGAACCGGGTGCTGATCTCGGAGAGAAGCGGCCCCACCACCGGCAGGCTGCCGATGCTGCCCAGCTCGATCTGGAGGTAGGTGATGAGGATGGCGCCCATCACCGAGCCCAGGATGGAGCCCAGGCCGCCCACCACCACCATGGCCAGGAACAGGATGCTGACCATGATGTTGAAGGTGTGGGGGGCGATGAAGCCCAGCACGAAGGCCATGAGCCCGCCGCCGATGCCGGTGTAGAAGGCGCTGACGGCAAAGGCCAGGGTCTTGTAGTAGGTGAGGTTGACGCCGATGCAGGATGCGGCGATGTCGCTGTCGCGGATGGCCACGAAGGCCCGGCCCACCCGGGTGTGGACCAGGTTGCGCAGGCCCCAGGCCAGGATGACGCAGATGGGCATGATGAGGGCGTAGCGGGCGGTGTCGCTGGCGATGGCGACGCCAAAGACGCTGAGCGCCGGGGCCTGCAGGCCCATGTGGCCGCCGAAGGCCTCGATGCGGCCCAGGATCTGGGTGATGGTCAGGCCGAAGCCCAGGGTGGCGATGGCCAGGTAGGGGCCTTCCAGGCGCAGGGCCGGCAGGCCCAGGAGGAAGCCGAAGACCGCGCTGACCAACCCGCCCAGGGGCAGGGCCAGCAAAAACGGCAGGCCCAGTTTGGTCATCAGCGCCAGGGTGGCGTAGGCCCCGATGGCGAAAAACCCGGCGTGGCCCAGGCTGATCTGGCCGGTGTAGCCGATCAAGAGGTTGAGCCCCAGGGCCACGATGACGTGGATGGCGATGAGGTTTACGGTGTAGAGCAGGTAGTTGCTGGCGAAAAAAGGCAGGGCGGCCAGGGCGGCCAGCAGGAGCAGCAACCAGAAGGCCTGCGCCGGACTGTCGATCAGGCGCACGTCCTCGTAGTAGTCGCGCTTCATGTCCATGGCCGCAACTATCCCCTTTCTCGACGTTCGCACGTGCGCGTCGCGGGCCAGGCGAAGTTTGACTGCCGAAGCGGGCTATGGGGCTCTCGCCGCCGGGGCGGTGAGCAGGCTATTTTTTCTGCGGGGGCTCGCCCTTGTGCTTGTCCAGCCGCTCCAGGATCCGGCTGGCGTAGTTGTGCTCCTCCAGAAGCGCCGACTGGGGGCGCAGGGCCGCGAGCTTCATGGAGAGAAAATTGAGCCGCTTGATGGCCTGGTAGCGGCTCTGCTCGTCGGCTGCGTTGTCCAGTAGCTCCTCCACCTGGTAGATCTGCTTGCGCAGATCCAGCTCGGGCGGAGTGTAGCCGGCGTTTTTGAGCACCTTGTAGGCGATGCGCAATTCGTCGGGCAGGTTGCTGTCGTCTTCCAGCTTTTGGGGCTGCCCGGCTCCGGGCAGGTTGTCCAGCTCCCCCCGCTCCACCGCCTCGCGGATGCGGTCCTCGGCGATTTTCTGAAAGATGTAGAGACTCACTGACGCAGGCCTCCAGGGGGTGCCGGTGGGATGATGTTAGCCCATCCCCAGGCGGCGGTTCAACCCAATTCAGCTACGATGCAGCTTTATCCGTCAATGAATACGCCTCATTGCCGGTGGGGCCAGGGGTGTCAGCCGCCCAGGCGGCTCATGGCGCAGCCGCCGGGGCCCTGGCTGCGGCTGCTCTGGTGATGGCGCTGGGGCTTCTGGGCCGCGGCGGTCAGGAAGGCCTGGGCCAGGGCCTCGTCGTCGGCCCCGCTGCGCAGCAGGGCTTTCAGGTCCACCCCGGTCTCGCTGAACAGGCAGGGCATCAGGCGGCCCTCGGCGCTGAGGCGCAGGCGGTTGCAGGTGGCGCAGAAGTGGCTGGACAGGGCGTGGATCACCCCCAGCTCGCCGGCCGCGCCGGCGATGGCCAGGCGGCGGGCGGGGCCGTCGCTGGCCCGCCGCGGCAGCTCGATCAGTTCGCCCAGGCCGGCGGCGGCGGCCAGGGCCTGGTCGGCGGCCAGGAAGCGCTCGCGGTCGAAACGCTTGCCCCGGCCCACCGGCATGTACTCGATGAAGCGCACGGCCAGGCGGCGCTCCAGGGTCAGGGCCGCGAAATCGGCCAGCTCGTCCTGGTTGACGCCGGCCAGGAGCACCACGTTGAGCTTCACCTTGAGGCCGGGCCGGGCCAGGGCGGTCTCGATGCCGCGCCAGACGCCGGCAAAGGCCTGGCGGCCGGCCTCCGGGCTCAGGCCGGTGATGGCCCCGTAGCGCTCGGGCCTGAGGGTATCCAGGCTGATGTTCACCGCCCTGAGGCCCACGGCCATGAGCCGGTCCAGGGCCTCGGCCAAAAGGATGCCGTTGGTGGTCAGGCGCAGGTCCGGGGCCGGGTTGAGCGCGGCCAGGGATCGCATCAGCACCGGCAGGTCGCGGCGCACCAGGGGTTCGCCGCCGGTGAGCCGGATCTTGTCCACCCCCAGGCCAACCGCCACCCGGGCCGCCCGGCCCAGCTCCTCCAGGCTCAGGATCTCGGCGTGGGGCAGCTTGGCGATGCCCTCCTGGGGCATGCAGTAGCCGCAGCGCAGGTTGCAGCGGTCGGTGACCGACAGGCGCAGGTAGTGCAGGCGGCGGCCGAAGGGATCGACCAGCCGGGCCATCGGCTGGGGCGCCGGCGGGATGGGAGATGAATTGGTCATGCTGATCGGGAAGTTTAGACCCCTGGGCCGGGGGCGTCAATCCTGGGCTGCGGCCGCGGCCAGGGCCGGGGCCGGCTCTTCCGGGGCGGCGGGCGGGGGGGCCGGGGTCGGCGGGGAGGGCGGCGCGGCCTGGGCGGCCCCGCCGGCCGCGAAAATCACCACCACCCGCACCCCCCGGGGCCCCACGCCCCCCCCCACGCCCGCCAAAGACGAGCGCGGGGTGCGCGATAGGTAGAGCGGCGGGTGG
>JAZDHW010000228.1:0-7345 GCA_043805555.1 Pseudomonadota bacterium | reverse complement strand
GGCCGCCCGCCGGGTGCGCGGCGAGCGCCGCCAGCCTGCCGCCCCGGCCGGGGCCGCCGCCTTGGCCGCGCCGGCGGCCTAGGCCCACCGCTCTCTCGCCCGGCCCTGAGCCTCCGACCCTCCGCCTTGCCCACGGACCGGAGTGGCCGCTAGCCACCAGGGCCGAGCCTCGCCCCCACGGGCGCGGCTTCCTTAAATGGGGCCGCGCCCTTTTTTGTGGCGTGCAGGCGGTTTTTGGCGCGATTGCTTAGCCGCTACCTGCCTCGCAATGACCCATCACCGCGACTTAAATCTCCACTGCCCATTCTCCTCTTAGTCTCTCGTCCCCGGCCCAACGTGGGGCCGCCCCCCGCGCCATAGCCCGGCCGCTCTTGAGGGAGCCGGCATGGCCTGACTGCCGCGCGCGGCGGGTGGGTCGAGGCCGGGGCAGGGGAATGGGCTGGAAGGTGGAATTAATCTCGCATCGCCAGGAGCCATCATCCGCGCCGCCTCAAACCTGCCGGGCCGAAGCGCCCGCGGCCGCCCGGCCGGCGAGCCGCACAGCGGCGCGAGGCTTATGCGGCCGGCGCGGGCGCGCGGGGGCAAGGAGACAGCCCGCTCCAGACGGGATCGCATCACCAAGCCGACTGACGGCCGGAAGAGCGGTGCGCCACAAGTTTCTTGTCGCTGACGCGACCCGGACAGCGAGCTGTCCGGGCCACCCGGAGAAGGCGACAAGCAGCGACAAACCAATGTCGCTCGGCAGGTGGGCCGCAACCCAGGGCATCCAAACCTGAAGAGCCTTTTGCCAACCTCCCGCCCGGCAACCCGGCAACCCGCGCACCAGCGCCAGGCATGAAAGCGGCCCTTGGCATGCGTTTTTGCATCTGGATGCAAAAAGCCATGCCAAGGGCCGCGGGAGGCGCGCCGCTCGCCCGGAGGACGGCGGGGGTGCGGAATCCGGCCCGGGCCTAGCCGCGCGGCGGCAGGTTCAGCATCTGCCGGGCCTCGGCGCAGGTGGCCACCTCGCGCTGCACCTCGCGGGCGATGCGCACCGTACGCTCCACGAACTGGGCGTTGGTGGCGGCCTTGACCCCGCGCGAGATATAGAGGTTGTCCTCGAAGCCCACCCGCACGTGACCGCCCATGAGCATGGCGTGGGTGGTCACCGGAATCTGGGCCGGGCCGGTGGCCAGGGCCGACCAGCGGCAGCCCTGGGGCAGGCGGGCCTTGAGGGCCAGCAGGGACTCCAGGTCGGCCGGCGCGCCCCAGGGGATGCCCAGGCAGAGCTGGAAATAGGGCGGGTCGGCCAACAGGCCCCGCTTGGCCAGGTCGTTGGCCTGCAGCACCTGCCCCACTTCGAAGACCTCCAGCTCCGGCTTCACCCCCAGCTCCAGCATGCGCTGGGCGGCCTTTTCCACCCACTCGGCCGGGTTGATGAAGACCCGGCCCCGGAAGTTGAGGCTGCCCACGTCCAGGGAGCAGAGGTCGGGCTTAAGGCTCACCGGCATCAGGCGCTGCTCGCCCACGTCGTCGCCGGTGAGGTTGAAGCCGCTGGTGGTAAGGTTGATCAGGATGTCGCTCTCGGCCCGCACCCTCTCCACCACCTCGGCGAAGAGCTCGCGCTTGAAATCGGGCTTGCCGGTCTGGGGGTCGCGCACGTGCACGTGCACCACCGCCGCCCCGGCCCGCCCGCAGCGCAGCGCCTCGGCGGCGATCTCGGCCGGGGTCAGGGGCAGGGTGGGGTTCTGGTCCCGGCTGGGGCCGGAGCCGGTGACCGCGGCGGTGATGATCAGTTTGTCCATGGTTTGCTCCTTGGCTTACCGCCCGGCCATCTCCAGCATCTGGCGGGCCTTCTCGGCGATGGCCAGGCTGGCGGTGAGGCCGGGGCTGTCGATGCCCAGCAGGTTGAGGCAGCGGGGCTCATGGGGGTTGAACTCCATCACCCAGTCCTGGTGACCGATCAGCCGGGCCTGGATGCCCACCTGGTGGGGCTCCAGGTCCTCCACCCGCAGGCCGGGGAAAAAGGCGGCCACCTTGGCATGGAAGTCCTCCATGGGATGGAAGTCGCCGCCGTATTCTTCCTTGTGGCTGGCCGGCCGCTGCAGGGGGCAGACGGTGACCACCGGCCCGATCTGGCCGAGGCCGTCGGGGCCGGTCTCCAGGGTGGGGGTGACGTGCACGCCCACGGTGAAGTAGACGCCCTGGTGGGTGACCAGCTTGTGGGGGGTGGGATAGATATTCATGCCGCTCACGCCCAGCTCGGGGCGTTTGCCGCGGTAGAACTTCACCGCCTCGCCGCGCACCGGGTCGATGACGTAGGGCGAGGCCGGGTCCACCAGGCGGGCCACGTCGTCGCTGAAAAGGCCGGCGCAGTTTATCAGCAGGCCGGCCGCAAAGCTGTCGCTGGCCCCGTCGCGGTAGGTGACGGTCAACTCCAGGCCTTCGGGCCCGGAGGCCACGCCGGTCAGCGCGGTCTGGGTCAGGAAGGTGGCCCCGGCGTTGCTGGCCAGGGCGTAGAGCTGGTGCACGTAGGCCGCCGCGTCGATGAGCCCGCTGCTGGGGATCAAGAGCGCGGCCACCGCGGCCACGTTGGGCTCCAGCTCCCGGGCGCGCTCCCCGCTGATGACCGCGGCCGGCACGCCGTTATTGATGGAGCGCTGGCGATACAGCTCCAGGATGGGGATCTCTTCCGGGCTGACCGCCACCACCAGCTTGCCGCTGCGGCGGTGGCTGACTCCGTAGCGGGCGCAGAACTCGTAGAGCAGGTCCACGCCGCGGGGGCAGAGGCCGGCCTTCAGGGGCCGGGTCTCGGGGTCATAGTAGAGGCCGGCGTGGATCACGCCGGAGTTGCGCGACGACTGGTTCTCGCCCTGGCTCACGCCGGCGTTCTTCTCCAGCACGAAGACCTCGCGGCCCTGCCGGGCCAGCTCCCAGGCCAGGGCGCAACCCACCGCCCCGGCCCCCACCAGACATACGGGCGCCTGCTCACTCATTATGCGGTTTCTCCCTCGTCCCTGCCCTGCCAGGATGCCAGGCCTGTGCATTCCGTCAAGCGGAACAGACCACCGTTAATTGTGCGAATGCGGTTGACAAGGCTCGGCTAGCTATATTATAAAACTTTTAATCAAATTTCATATAAATTCGTCGCGGCGATTCAGCGCGAACCTGCAACCGGGCTCGTCGCCCAACCCGCGAACCTTATAGGCGAAGAGGGCCAGATGAAAGGCGCCGGCACCCTGCCCGAAAAGGCCTATTCCCAGCTCAAGCACATGTTCCTCACCGATCAGCTTGTGCATGGCCAGAAGCTGCGCTACCAGGATCTGGCCAAGCGTTTGGGCATGAGCCAGACCCCGGTGATCATGGCCCTGGTGCGCCTGGAGGACGAGGGCCTGGTGCGCTCTGAGGCCAACAAGGGCTATTTCGTGCCCGAGCTGGACCTGGAGGAGGCGCGCGAGCTATACGAGGTGCGCCTGCTGCTGGAGGTCTTCCTGGTGCCCAAGGTGGTGGAAAACCTCACCGAACAGAGCCTGGCCGAGCTGGAGGCCCTGCGCCGGGCCCACCGGGAGGTGCGCGCCACGGTCTATCAGCGCGAGCGGCTCTGGCGCGACGCCCAGCTCCACCTGGCCCTGGCCGCCACCAGCGGCAACCAGGTGGTCACCCTGATCCTGCGGCGGGTCTTCGACCTGCTCTACCTGCGCTACCGGCCCGAGATCCTGTCGCCCCAGCGCTTCGACGAGGCCGAGCTGGAGCACGCGGCCCTGTTCGACGCCCTGCACGAGCGCGACGGCGTGGCCGCGGCCGAGCTGCTGCGCCAGCACGTGGAGCGCGGCCAGTGGCACATCCTGAACGGCCTGCGCCAGCAGGTGCAGCGCCGCGAGACCATGATGCAGGCCCTGAGCGTCGACCTGGCCCTGGCCGCCGCCGGCTCCGGCCAGGCCGTAGCCGCCGTGGGGGGCAACCAGAGCGCAAGGAAGCGCTAAGGCTTCTAGCAAATGGATAGTCAAGTGTAAAGGGAGGATTTTAGTATGAAAAAGTTCTGGATGGTGGGATTGATGGCCGCGATGGTCATGGCCATGGCCGCCCCGGCCGCACAGGCCGCCGATCAGCAGTTCGTGCGCATGTTCAGCGGCCCCGAGGGCGGCTCCTGGTATCCCCTGGGCGCGGCCATGATGTCCATCCTGGAGAAGAAGATCCCCAGCATCAAGACCAGCAACGGCCCCGGCGGCGGCGTGGGCAACTGCAAGGCCGTCAACGCCAAGCGGGCCGACATGGGCTGGACCTACACCCACACCAGCTACAACGCCTATCAGGGCAAGGGCGGCTTTGAAAAGCCGCTCACCAACCTGCGCCACCTGATGTCCCTGTATCCCGGCGTGTTCCAGATGGCCGTCAACCGCAACAGCGACATCAAGAGCCCGGCCGACTTCAAGGACAAGCGCATCGTGCCCGGCGTCACCGGCTTCACCGGCACCGTCATCGCCGAGCAGGTCCTGGAGGCCTACGGCCTGACCTTCGACTCCATCAAGAAGGCCGGCGGCACCGTGACCTTCGTGGGCTACGCCGACAGCGCGGCCCTGTTGAAGGACGGCCACAGCGACGTGTACATGGCCGTGACCAGCATGCCCCAGGCCACCATCCTGGACCTGAACTTCCAGCCGGGCATCCGCATCATCGGTGTGGACGACGCCCACATGAAGAAGATCCTGGAGATCGAGCCCGGCCTGATGGCCTTCAACATGCCGGCCAACACCTACGAGGGCCAGACCACCGCCCTCGTGACCCCGGCCACCGTGACCGAGATCATCATCCACAAGGACGTCTCCGACGAGCTGGCCTACCAGATCGTCAAGACCCTGTACGAGGCCTGGCCGGAGCTGGCCCAGGTGAAGAAGAAGGACATCGAGGACTCCAAGCCCGAGAACGCGCTCTTGGGCAACCGCATCCCGGTGCACCCCGGCGCGCTCAAGTACTACAAGGAAAAGGGCTACGCCAAGTAGCATGAAACCGGGCCCGGCCGCATGCCCTGCGGCCGGGCCCTTTATCTATTGCGCCTGTTCGCTTGCACAACTTAGCATCTGCCCCTGGCGCGGAGACGACCGTGTCGGACGAAAAATCCATCGATTTCCAGGAAATTAAGAAACAGAGCGTCCTGGAGTGGCTGCTGGCCCAGCGCGAGAGCGTCTTCCACTACCCGGTGGAGCTGGCGGTCTGCACCCTGTCGCTGGCGCTGAGCATTTTCCACCTCTACGTGGCCTACGCCGGCTCGCTGGAGGCCCACTCCTTCCGCTCCACCCACCTGGCCTTCATCCTGGTGCTGTGCTTCCTGCTCAAGCCCCTGGGCCGCAAGAAGTGGACAGATCCCAAGAACTGGTGGTTCGCGGTAGACCTGGCCCTCATCGCCATGGTGATCGTCATCCAGATTTACGTGATCTGGGACATCGAGAAGTTCATCCTGCGCCAGGGCGACCTGAACGACTGGGACTACCTGTTCGGCACCCTGATCATCTTCATCCTGCTGGAGGCCACCCGGCGTTCGGTGGGCTGGGCCATGGTCATCATCGCCGGCTTCTTCCTGCTGCACACCGCCTTCAGCGACTGGTTCCCCGGCCCCCTGCACGGCCCGCCCTCGGACTGGTTCACCATCCTGGACTACCAGTTCATGGCCGAGAACGGCATCTACGGCATCCCGTTGATGACCATGGCCACCTACATCTTCCTGTTCATCCTCTTCGGGGCCATCCTGGTGCGCTCCGGGGCGGGCAAGTTCTTCATCAACGTGGCCGTGGCGCTCACCGGCGCCCGGGTGGGCGGTCCGGCCAAGGCGGCCGTGGTCAGCTCGTGCATGATGGCCTCGGTCTCCGGCTCGGCGGTGGCCAACGTGGTCACCACCGGCACCTTCACCATCCCGTTGATGAAAAAGATCGGCTACCGGCCGCCCTTTGCCGGGGCGGTGGAGGCCTGCGCCAGCAGCGGCGGGCAGATCATGCCCCCGGTCATGGGCGCGGCGGCCTTCATCATCGCCGAGTTCATGAACGTGCCCTACCTCAAGGTGGCCCTGGCCTCGCTCTTCCCGGCCCTGATGTACTTCTTCACCATCTACGTGATGGTCCACTTCGAGGCCCGCAAGACCGGCATGAGCCGCCTGACCAAGGAGGAGCTGCCCGACCTGAAGGCCGAGCTCAAGCGCGGCGGCCACCTCTTCCTGGCCATCATCATCATCGTGGCCCTGATGATCATGGGCTACACCCCCATGTTCGCCGCCTTCTGGGCCATCATCGCCACCATCGCGCTGTCCTTCCTGCGCAAGGACACCCGCATGACCCCGGTGGAGCTGCTCAGCGCCTTCGAGGAAGGCGCGCGCGAGGCGGTGAGCGTCTCGGTGGCCTGCGCCACCGCCGGCATCGTCATCGGCTGCGTCTTCGTCTCCGGCCTGGGGCTCAAGCTCACCACCATCCTGGTGGGCATCGCCGGCAACCAGCTCTGGGGCGTGCTGGTGCTGACCGCCATCGTGTCCATGATCCTGGGCATGGGGCTCACCACCACCGCGGTGTACATCACCCTGGCGGCCCTGGTCATCCCGGCCATCATCAACATGGGCGTGGACCCCATGGCGGCCAACCTGTTCGCCTTCTACTTCGGCCTGGTCTCGGCCATCACCCCGCCGGTGGCCCTGGCCTCCTTCGCCGCCGCGGGCATCGCCGGGGCCAACCCCATGACCACCGGCTGGATCAGCATGCGCCTGGGCATCAGCAAGTACATCCTGCCCTTCGTCTTCGTCTACAACCCCGGCATGCTCTTCGTGGGTGACTGGCTCAACATCATCGTCAGCATCACCAGCGGGTTCGGCGGGCTCTACGCCCTGACCATCTTCAGCGAAGGCTGGATCATGGAGAAGGCCGGCTGGCCCACCCGCATCCTGGCGGCCGCGGCCAGCCCGCTGTTGTTCCATCCCGATCTCTGGACTGACGCGGTGGGCTGGATCTTCCTGATCGCGGTGGTGACGCCGCACGTGGTCAAGGTCCGCCGCATGCGAAGGGAGGCATTGGCATGAATATGCTCCTGCAATGGCTGCCCACCGCCGCCATCCTGGTGGTGCTGGTGACGCTCAAGGCGCTGCACCTGGGCGTCACCGACTTCAAGCTGTTCGTGTTGATCCTGATCCTGTGGAGCCTGGGCCTGGTGCTGACCTACAAGGCCCTGGCCGGCAAGCCCAAGGGCTAGGCGCGCGCACCTGCCGGGCCCGCGCCCGGCCCCCCTCCAAAAATCCAGGCGCCCTTCCCAGCGTGGGAAGGGCGCCTTGTTTTAGCCGGTTCTGAGGCCCGGGCGGGCGGCGTTCAGACCGCCGGGGCCGGGGTCGCGCCGG
>JAZDHW010000227.1:0-7862 GCA_043805555.1 Pseudomonadota bacterium | reverse complement strand
GATGAGCTGGACCACTTCTACGAACCCCACGGCCGGCTGGTGGCCCAGACCGCCTCGCCGGCCTGGGTGGGCCGCCGCGACAGCCATTTCCTGGAGGCATCGCTGCGCAACCTGGGCGCTACCTTCCAGAAAGTCCGCGTGGGCGAATACACGGCCTTCCATGACATCCAGGCCCCGCAGCGAGGCTTTGTGGAGGTCCCCCCCGCCGGGTGGCGGGCCGTGGCCGGCCTGCACCTCGAGGACGCCCTGCTGGCCTGGGACCGCGACGCCCTGACCCGCTGGTCGCCCCAGGCCGCCCAACGCCCCAGCCAGAGCCTGGAGCTGGACCTGGGCCGGGAGATACCGGATTTGTGCCTGGTGCGGGTGGCGCCGGGGCGCATCGACGACCTGCCCGAGGGCTTCTCGGTCTACGTCTCCCGCGACGGCCAGGACTGGCAGCGGGTGGGCAAGGCCCGCCTGCGCATGGTGCCCCTGTTCTGGTGGGAGGGCAAGGCCCTGACCTCGCCGGGCAGCTACCGGGCCGACCTGTATTTCAAGCCCCGGCCGGTGCGATTCTTGCGCCTGGAGCAGACGCTGGCCAGCCCCACTTTTTATTGGTCGTTGCAGGAGCTGCGCCTGTTTAGCCCCGCGCCGGCCGCGCCGCCGGCCGATCCCCAGGCCGTGCTGGCCCTGGCGGAGAAGGCCGGCGTGCAGAGCCTTTACGCCGACGTGGGCCTGGAGGCCTTTGCGCCGGCCGCGCTTTTCCCGCCGCCGCGCCCCGCCCCCCACACCCCCATCTGGCCCCTGGAGCTGAACCCCCGCGACGTGCTGCCGGCCGACGGGGCCGGGGTCATGGCGGCGGTGGACCAGTCCACCGGGCCGGAGCTGCTGCGCTTTTTGAGCGACCAGGGTTATGCCTATCACCATGCCCAGGTGGGCGGGTTCCAGGCGGTGTGGAACCTGCGGCCGCCGCCCGCGCCGGGCCGGCCCCTGGGCCTGACCGCGGCCCGGCTCAGCTCCAGCGCGCCGGGGCGCGAGGAGAGCGTGCGCGACGGCGACCCGGCCACCCGCTGGGACACCACCCGGCCCCGCCGGGCCGGCGACTTTTTCCAGATCGACCTGCCCCAGGCCCGGCGCCTGGCCGGCGTGAGCCTGGCCGCCCTGCCCGCGCCCCAGGATCTGCCCGAGGACCTGGTGCTGGAGTTGAGCGCCGACGGCCAGGAATGGCGGCGGGTGGAGTGCCAGCGCCGGGTGCCCGGCCCGCTGGTCTTTGCCGGCGACGGCCTGCTCAGCGCCTACCAGGGCCGGGTGGACCTGGTCTTCCCGGCCCAGGCCGTGCGCGGCCTGCGCCTGGGCCTGGCCCAGGGCCATCCCCGCTACTACTGGTCGCTCTACGAGGTGAACCTCTGGGAGGCCCCGGCCGCCGAATAACGCGCCGGACCAGGGGGGTCAGTCGACTTGGGGGTCTTTCTGGCCGGCCTGCCAGGGGGCCAGCAGGTCGCGGGCGGCAGCCACGTCGCGGCCGATCTGCAGGGCCAGCTCCTGGGGGGAGTCGAAGCGGCGCTCGCCGCGCAAATATTCCACGAAGTGCAGCGTGATGTCGCGGCCGTAGAGGTCGCCGTGGAAATCCAGCAGGTGGGTCTCCACGGTGAGGCCGCCGTTGCTGAAGGTGGGGTTGGAGCCGATGTTGGTCACCCCCTGCACCAGAAGGCCGGCCTCGGGCTCCACCAGCACCGCGTAGACCCCGGAGCCGGGCAGCAGCTCGTCGTCGGCCCGCAGGTTGGCGGTGGGAAAGCCCAGCAGGCGGCCGCCGCGGCCATGGCCGCTGACCACCCGGCCGGCGATGCGGTAATGCCGGCCCAGCAGCTTGCGGGCCTCGGCCAGGTTGCAGCCGCGCACCAGTTGGCGCACCCGGGTGGAGCTGACCGGCTGGCCCTCGATGAGCACCGGGCCCATCTCGTGCACCAGGAAGCCGTGCTGCGCGCCCTTTTGCCTTAACAACTCCAGGTCGCCCAGGCCCTTGTGGCCAAAGGCGAAATCGTAGCCCACCACCACCTCGGCCACGTGCAGGCGCGCCACCAATAACTTGTCCACGAAGTCGTCGGCGGATAGCTTGGCGAAGTTCTCGTCAAACCGAGCACATACGGTCAGCGCCATGCCGCTGGACGCGATGAGGGCCAGCTTCTGCTCCAGCGGCGTGATCAGGGGCAGGTTCACCGCCGGCCGCAGCACCCGCATGGGGTGGGGCTCGAAGGTCATGGCCATGGCGGTGCCGCCAATGGCCGCCGCCCGCTGAAGCACCTTGGCGAACAGGGCCTGGTGGCCGCGGTGCACGCCGTCGAAATTGCCAACGGTAAGCACCGGGTTCGGCAGCCGCTCCCGCAGCTCCTCCAGACCGCGCACCACCCGCATGGACACCTTCCCCGCCGAGTTAATAAATGAGCGCACTTGGCATCAACTGGGCCTTGACAAGCACGGGGTCAGATTATAGACTTCGCCCCGGTGCTTGGCAAGTTACGCACTTGTCGGGCCCCCCGGCCGAAGTGGCGGAATTGGTAGACGCGCTAGGTTCAGGGTCTAGTGGGTGTACGCCCGTCGGGGTTCGAGTCCCCGCTTCGGCACCAGGAATGCTCAAGGGGCTGGCCAGCAACGGCCAGCCCCTTTGACGTTGAACCAAGGCTCGCGGCCGACCGGCCGCCCAACGGGACGCCCCGCACATGAGCGGGCGTCCCGTGGCTTTTTATTCACCAACCGCATTCCCCCGGTGGCCTACCGGACGGCTGCCACGTCCCGCGCTCGATCACGGGAGGTGTAAGGGTCCGTCCTGCGAGGAGATTGTCTGGTTGACGGCAAGAAATGCGATTGGCTAATATGCATTGTCATATTGCATATAGAGGGATTGCGCCCGGCGGTGCGGGACGAATCTCTTTGCAAACCCATCAGTTGAGGGAGGACGACATGCGCAAGGTGAGCCAAGTGAAGCAGCAGGGCAGTTGCACCCGTCGGGTCGTTCTATAGCATAGGCGCCGACCCTCCGGCTTCCACCCAGCCGCAGGGACCTGTTTCGACCCCGCACTCAATAACCTAAAGGAGAACGACATGCGCAAGGTTTGTCAGGCGATTCAGCAGGCTCCGTGTGGTTTACTGAAGGCCCCCCTTTAATGACATCTCCTGACAGTCGTCCTCGGCTGGGAGCCGGGGGCGGCTGTCGTTTTTTCAGGGTGCCTGCTCCAAAGCCCGGTTAGACACTCCAGACCAAGCGCGCCAGCCCCCCGGCCGGCGCGCATTTTCCTGCCAACATGCGGAATCTCGTCCGCCACGGGCCGCGCGCGGGCCGGTTTTCCGTGTTGTTGCGCAATGCCTCCACAACCCGACGGCCGCCTGACTTATCCCACTATAATTTAGGCCTTTCTAACTGCGGTAAATCAGTTGCACTTTTTCCCTATCGCTGGTTGCATTTCATAAATATTGATTATCAATTATTTTTTTACTGACACGCCATTTTTCCGCTTCCCGTGGTACTGACAATTTTGCTTATAATTAGGCGAGAGGGAGCCGCGGACCGACAGCATGTGGGGAGAGGGTCCGCGGGGGAATCGCCCGGTTGCGTGATTGCAGCCTGGGCCGCTGGCGCCCCGGAGCCGGGGCGGGAGGGGAAGCAGCCGATGGCTGGGGAGCATGGGCCGGGACCCTGGGGCGGGCAGCCCGGTCAAAAACCGCCGGGCCGCCTGCGCGCGGCGCTGAAACCGCTGATCTACATCTGCATCGGCCTGATCCTGGGCTTCCCCCTGTTCAGCCTGACCTACTACACCATGGCCCGCACCTCCACCCCGGAGTTCTGCGCCAGTTGCCACGAGATCCAGCCCGCCTACAACGCCTGGAAGACCAGCACCCACACCAACAACGGCCAGGGTTTCGTGGCCGACTGCATGGATTGCCACCTGCCCGCCCCCCACGACACGGTGGAGTTCTTCTACGCCAAGACCATCCACGGCATTAAGGACATCGTGGTCCACTTCACCGAGGGGCCGGAGAAGTACGACCGCCAGGCCAACCGCGAAAGGGCCTGGGCCACCATCAAGAACGACCAGTGCCTCAAGTGCCACCGCAACCTGCTCTACATGCCCAACAAGCGCGGGGCCATGCTGGCCCACCGCACGGTGGTCTACCCCATGCCGGGGTATGAGAAGCGCTGCCTGGATTGCCACCGCAACCTGGTCCACGTGGACCGCAGCTTCTACAAGTACAAGGGCAACGAGTTCTAGGCCCGCTAGGAGCCTGTCGGAGAAACAGCTCCGGCGGGCTCCTAGGCGGGCCATGGATGGCCCGCCAAATTGGTAGCCCCCAACGGGGGCGAGCAATTTGCGTAACTTGCCTGAATTCACTTCCGGCAAGTTAGCGTCGGGAAAAGCCATGGACGGCTTTTCCGACAGACACCTAGGGGCCTTGGCCGTTTTTCAATTTGGGGGACGCCCGCGGGAGGGGTCCAGGGTCAAGAAGGAGGGGTGCCAAGTATGAGTAAGAGGACGCCGTTATGGGCAGGCCTGGTCCTCCTGCTGGCGATCATGGCCGTCAGCGGCCTGGCCGCCAAGGCCCAGCAGGGCGGGGACAAGATGGTCCAGGCCCCCAACATGGCCAAGGTCAAGGAATTCCGCATCGAACGCAGCATGTCCAAACAGGCCCTGGCCTGCATCGAATGCCACAAGCAGGAGAGCCCCGGCATCTTCGCCGACTGGGCCCACAGCCGCCACGCCAGCGCCAACATCACCTGCCTGGATTGCCACCAGGCCGAGGAGTTCGACCCGGACGTCAGCCAGGTCCACTACAAGCAATATGAACGCAGCGACAGCAAGTGGGGCACCCGCGAATACCGCGTGCCCATCTCGGCCGTGGTCAGCCCCAAGGACTGCTCGCGTTGCCACCCCGACGAGGCCAAGCAGTACTCCGTGAGCAAGCACGCCAACACCATCGAGATCATGTGGAAGATCGACCCCTGGCTCAACGCGGGCCAGAACAGCGATTTCGAGCGCCAGGCCGGCTGCTTCCATTGCCACGGCACCGTGGTGGCCACCAAGGACGGCAAGCTCGACCCGGCCACCTGGCCCAACGTGGGCGTGGGCAGGCTCAACATGGACGGCAGCAAGGGCTCCTGCGCCTCCTGCCACACCCGCCACAAGTTCAGCGTGGCCGAGGCCCGCCAGCCCGACACCTGCGGCCAGTGCCACCTGGGCCCGGACCATCCCCAGATCGAGATCTGGAACGAGTCCAAGCACGGGGCCATCTACCGCTCCGAGGGCGCCAAGTGGAACATGACTGCCGCGCCGGGCACCTGGACCGCCGGCACCGACTACCGCGCCCCAACCTGCGCCGCCTGCCACATGTCCGGCAGCGGCAGCGTGCGCACCACCCACGACGTGACCGAGCGCCTGGCCTGGGAGGCCCAAGCCCCCCTGACCGTGCGGCCCAACGAGTTCAAGGCCTTCCCGGCCACCACCGACTGGAAGGTCGAGCGCGACAAGATGAAGCAGGTCTGCCTGGCCTGCCACGGCCTGCAGTGGGTGGACGACCACTTCATCAAGTACGACGCGGTCATCGTCAACTACAACGACAACTACTTCAAGCCCGCCCAGGCCAAGCTCGACGAGATGTACCAGAAGGGCGTCATGGACCCCAAGGGCTTCTTCAGGCAGCCCCTGTTCACCGAGTTCTATGAACTCTGGCACCACGAGGGCCGCCGCGCCCGCTTTGGCGCAGCCATGATGGCGCCCGACTACGCCTGGTGGCACGGCTTCTACGAGTGCAAGAAGCGCTACGTCAACTTCATGAAGGAAGCCGACCACCTGCTCAAGACCGGCGAAAAGGCCTACCTGGCCCCGGTGCTGCCCGGCGCCACCGGCGACACCACCCGCCCGGTCCAGATATTCGGCAAGCCTCCCGCGAAGTAGAAAAAAAGACGTGGGGGAACCCTTTTTGCTGCGCAAAAAGGGTTCCCTTACACCCCAGCCAGCCAGGCCGGCCGGGGACCCCGTCCCCACGCCCCCTCCGAAAAAAGCTGGCGATTCAGCTGCGCTGAATCGCCGCGGGCGGGGGGCAATGAGAGAGTGACCTTGCGGGTGAAAACGGTACGCCCGGGCCGGAATGGTCATTGCGAAGAGCGTCCGCGACGAAGCAATCTCTTCTGATTTAAAAAGGGCGGGGTTCATCCCCGCCCTTCCCTATTAATTCAGCCAGTCACCAAACCAGCCTACCCGCCCTCAACCTCCACCGCGGGCAAGGCCCCTTCCGCAATCATGGCCGCCAGCGCCTCCACGACCTCCTGGTCCAGGCGGTGCGGAACCTGCTTGCGCAGGTTGGCCAGGGCCACGGCGTGCTCCATGCCCTTCTGGTAGGGCCGGTCGGTGGTCATGGCGTCGAACCCGTCGGCCACCGCGAGGATGCGTGCGCCCAGGGGTATCTCGTCGGCTTTGACGTTGCGCGGATAACCGCTGCCGTCCAGGCGCTCGTGGTGGCAGCGCACGTAGTCCAGGGCCGGGCCCAGGAAATCCAGGTCGCGCAGGATATTGTAGCCCACCTCCGGGTGGCGCAGCACCACCTTGACCAGGTCCTTGGGCAGCCGGGCGTCGTGGTCCTCGAAAAGCCGGTCGCTGAAATTGATCTTGCCGATGTCGTGCAGCACCCCGCCCAGGCGCACCAGCTCCACCGCCTCCGCGTCCAGGCACAGCCTTTGGGCCAGGGCCGCGCCCAGCTCGCCCACCCGGCTGGCGTGGCCCTCGGTGTAGGCGTTGCGCGCGGCCAGGGCGTTGGCCAGGGCGCTGACCACCCCGATGGTGTTGCGCCTGATCTGCTGGTTCAGCTCGCGCAGCTCGGCCACCAGGCCCTCCAGGCGGAACTCGCGCGCCTCCACCTTGACCATCATCAGGGCCATGGCCTCGGCCACGGTGCGCATGGGCTCGGGTGCGTCGTCCCGGGTCAGGGCCATGATCTCGTTGGAGTAGCGCCCCTCGGCGATGTCCCGGATCACCGCCAGCAGCCTGCGCTGCGCCTGCTCGGCCTCCTGCAAACCGCCCCTCCCGCCCGCCTAGAACCGGGCCATGAAGTCCAGCACGGCCTGGTTGAAGGCGGCCGGCTGCTCGATGTGGGCCGTGTGGCCCGCGCCGGGGATCACGGTCAGGCCGGCCCCGCCGATGCCGCCGGCCAGGCGCTGGGCATACTTGAGCGGCGTCAGCTTGTCATATTCGCCCACCAGGCACAGGGTGGGCAGCCTGATCTCGCCCAGGCGTTCGGTCACGTCGAAGTTGTCGCAGGCGGTGAAGTCGCCCAGCACCACCCCGGGCGGGCAGGCGGCCATGGCCTGCTCCCCCAGCTCCAGGGTGCGCGGGTCTGGCGAGGGCCCATAGGCGTATTGCACCACCAGCTTGACCGTGCCCAGGAAGTCGGCGGCCAAGCCCTGGAGGATGGCCGGCAGCACCTTGAGCCGGCTGCCGGTGCAGGCCAGGATGACCCCGCGCAGCAGCTCGGGCCGGGTCAGGGCCAGCATCTGGCAGATGGCCCCGCCCAGGGAGTGGCCCAGCACCACCGGCCGCAGGGGCCCGGCGGCCAGGAAGTCGGCCAGCCAGGCCGCGTATTCCTCCACCGTCTGGCAGGGAGGGCCGGGGGTGTTGCGGTGGCCGGGCAGGTCGATGGCCGCCACGTTGACCGCCCCGGCCAGGCCCGAGAGCTGGGGCAGGAAGATCTCGGCGCTGCCGCCCGAGCCGTGCACCAAAAGCAGGCTGGGCGAGGCCGGGTTAAATGGCGCCCGGCCGGTGATCAGGCCCACTTCACGTCCCTGGCAATGCTGCTCCCACATGCGCCTCGCTCCTTGTCGCGGCCGCCGCCGCGGGTTC
>JAZDHW010000226.1:0-12832 GCA_043805555.1 Pseudomonadota bacterium | reverse complement strand
CAGGCGCGCGGCAGCACCAGGCGCAGGGGCAGGGCCTGGCACTCGCCGGGGGCGTGCACCGTGGCCGGCGCGTCGCCGCCCACCGCCAGGCGCAGGCCGGCCGCCACCCCGGCCGCCGAAACCCCGTGCAGGGCGGCCTTTTCCTTGTCCAGCCCAAAGTCCGCGCGCTGGCGGTCGGCCTCGCCGGAATTGTCCACGTCCACCACCAGGGCCTGTTGCGATAGCCGCGCGCCCAGCTCGCGGGCGGCGCTCAGCAGGCGGCCATAATCCGTGCCCGGCGGGGCGTAGACCTCGCCCACCAGGGTGGAGAGCACCGGCGGGCCCGGCGGCACCTCCACGATCTTGAGATTCACGCCCTCGCGCTGGGCGATGGCGGTCAGGTCGTCGCGCAGGCGCAGGGCGATGCCGTGGCTCTGCTGCTGGCGGCGCTCCTTGGGCAGCAGGTTCACCCGGATCTCGGCCACCGCCCCGCCCTGGCGCAGGTAGTAGTGGCGCACCAGGCCGTTGAAGTCCATGGGCGAGGCCCAGCCGGCGTAGGACACGTAGTCGGTCACCTCGGGCACCGTGGCCAGATAGGCCTCGAAGGCCCGCACCGCCCGGTCGCAGCCCTCCAGGGTGGCGCCCTCGTCCAGGTCCAGCACCAGCAGGAACTCGTTCTTGTTGTCAAAGGGCAGCAGTTTCAGGGGCACCCGGCCCAGGGGCACCAGGGCCACGGAGGCCAGCAGCAGGCAGACCACCAGGCCGGCCAGGCCCCAGCGCAGAGCGCCGCGGTTGAGGAAGGGGCCCAGCACGGACTGATAGGCGCGGCGCAGCCAATCGGGGGTGGGGTCGTTTTCGGCCTGGCCGGGCGCGCCGGCGCGGTTTTTCAGCAGGATGAAGCAGAGCCAGGGCACCACGGTGAGCGCGCAAACCATTGAGAAGCCCACCGCCAGGGGCACGTTGGCCGCCATGGGGGCCATGTAGGGGCCCATCATGCCGGTGATGAAGAACATGGGCAAAAAGGCCACCACCACGGTGAGGGTGGACATGATCACCGGCGGCAGCACCTCCTGCACCGCCTCCAGGGTGGCGCCCTCGGGCCGGCGGCGGCCCATGATGATGTGGCGCTGGATGTTGTCCACGTTGATGATGGGGTCGTCCACCACCAGGCCCAGGGAGAGGATCAGGGCGAACATGGTCACCCGGTTGATGGTGTAGCCCAGCATGTGGTTGACAAACAGCGCCAGGGCGAAGGAGAGCGGCACGGACAAGGCCACCACCAGGGCTTCGCGCCAGCCCAGGGTGAGCGCCAGGAGCACCACCACCGTGAGCACCGCGAACAACAGTTCGTGGATCAGCTCGTCGCTTTTGTGCTGGGCGGTCTGGCCGTAGTTGCGGGTGACGCTCACCGCGATTCCGTCGGGGATGACGGTGGCCTTCAGCTCCTCCAGGCGGGCCAGGATGCCGTCTGACACGCTGACGGCATTGGTGCCTTTCTGTTTGGCCAGCACCAGGGTCACGGCCGGATAGCCGGCGGCAGGGGCGGTCACGCCGCGCTCGCGCTGCTCGCGGTGGGATATCCCCAGGCGGCAGTAGCCCACCGGCTCCTGGGGTCCGTCGCTCACCTGGGCCACGTCGCGCAGGTAGACCGGCCGGCCCTGGTGCACGCCCACCACCAGGTGGGCCACCTGGTCGGCGTTGGTCAGGAAAGAATCGCTGGTCAGGCGGTGGCTCAGGTCGGCGGCGGTCAGGTCGCCGGCGCTCACCGCGGCGTCGGCCCCGGCCAGGGCCTGGCGCACCATGAGCGGGTCCAGGCCGTGGCCGGCCAGGCGCACCGGATCCAGCTCCACCCGCACCTCGCGCTGGCGGCCGCCGATGATGCCGGTGCGGCTGACGCCGGGCGCCTCGGCCAGGCGGGCCAGGACCTCCTCGCCCACCCGGCGCAGGACATGGTCATCCATCCCCGGCCCGTAGAGGGTCAGGGTGACGATGGGCACGTCGTCGATCTCCACCGGCTTGACCACCCAGCCCCGCACCAGGGCCGGCGCCTGGTCCTGGTTCATGGAGATCTTGTTGTGCAGCTTGATCAGGGAGCGCTCGCGGTCCTGGCCCACGAAAAAGCGCACGGTGACGATGGCCAGGCCGGGGCGCGACATGGAGTAGACGTGCTCCACGCCGTCGATCTGCCACAGCAGGCGCTCCAGGGGCGTGGCTACCAGTTGCTCCACCTCGGCCGCGCTGGCCCCCGGCGCCTGCACGAAGACATCGGCCAGGGGCACCACGATCTGGGGCTCCTCCTCGCGGGGGGTGCTCATCACCGCCCAGCCGCCCAGCAGGGTGGCCAGGATGATGAACATCAGCGACATCCGGGCCGAGAGGAAGGCCTGGACGATGCGGCCCACCGCGTTGAGCTTGAGCGGCTGCTCAGGCATCGTCGCCGCTCCCCAGGGCCAGTTCCTCGCCGCCCCTGAGGCCGCTCAAGACCTCCACCCGTTCGCCGTGCATGCGCCCGGTGCGCACATAGACCCGCCGCCAGCCGTCGCCTTCGCGCAGGCGCACCGCCTCCAACTGGCCGATGTGCATCACCGCGGCGCGCGGGGCCAGCACGGCCGGCCGCTCGCCCACCGCCACCAGCAGGCGGCCGAACATGCCGGTGTTCAGATCGGGCGCCGGGGCCAGGTCCGCCTTGACCACAAAGCTGCGGGTGGCCTGATCGGCGGCCGGCGCCACCTCGGCCACGGTGGCCTCCACCTCGCGCCCCAAGGCCGGCAGGGCCACCCGGAGCTTCTGGCCCGGCTGCACCCGGCCGATGAGGCCTTCGCGCACCAGGGCCTCCAGCCGCCAGCGGCCCTGGCTCTGCAAGATCAAAAGCGGCCGGCCGGGCAGGGCCAGGTCGCCGGGTTCGGCCAGGCGGCGCACCACCTGGCCGGCGGACGGGGCCTTCACCTGGGTGTAGCCCAGGGCGATCTCGGCCCCGGTCACCGCCTGGGCCGCGGCCTTGGCCCCGGCCTCGGCGGCCCGGAAGGCGGCCACGGCCTGCTCAAGCTGCTGCGGGGTGGCGGCCTGGGCGGCGGCAAAGCCCTGCACCCGGGCCTGCTCGGAGCGGGCGCGCTCCAGGCCGGCCTGGGCCGCCCTGAGCCCCTGGCGGGCCTGCTCCAGGCGGGCGCGGAACTGGGCGTCGTCCAGCACCGCCAGCACCTGGCCGGCCTGCACCATGGCCCCGGCCCGCACGGCGATGCTCTGGATGCGCGCCGGCACCTGGGCGGCCAGGCTGATCTCGGTCAGGGGGCGCACGCTGCCGGTGGCCTCGTAAACCTCGGGCACCATGACCCGCTCGGCCGTGGCCGTGGCCGGGGCGGCGGCCGGGGCGGCGGCGGCAGGAGGGGCTTCGCGGCCGGGGGGCACCTTGCCGGGGGTGAGCACCCCGGCGCTGTAGAGCACGATGGCAAAGAGGGCCGCCAGGCCGGCGACCCAGATCAGAACCCGCTTGCCCTTGCTACTCATGCCCCTTGACCTCCTGAATGGCGGCGTCGCCGAAAAGGCCCAGGGCGCGGGCGATGTCCGCGCGGGCCTTGCGGGCGTCGTGGCCGGCGGCGATGCGCCGGGCCCGGGCCGCGTTGAGGTTCAGCTCCGCGTCCAGATAGCGGGTGATGTCGGCCGCGCCGCCGTTGTACTGGGTCTTGGTCAGGCCCAGGGCCTCCTGGGCCTGCTCCACCGCGGCCCGGCTCACCTGAAGCCGGGCGATGGCCTCGGCCAGGCCCAGGTAGGCCGACTTGACGTCCATCTGCACCTGCATGCCGGCCAGGCGGTCGGCGGCCAGGACCTCCCGGAGCGCGGCGCGGGCCTTGGCCGTGCCGTGCACGGTGGAAAAGCCGGTGAAGGCGTCCCAGCTCAGGGCCGCGCCAACGCTGTAGTTGCCGCGCTCGCCCTCGTACTGGGCCAGGGGGTCGTCCCAGAAGACCGCGCCCTGGGCGTCCACCCGGGGCAGGTGCTCGGCCCGGGCCGCGTCCAGGGCCATGCGGGCGGCCACCACCTGGTGGCGCACCTTGGCCAGCTCGGGCCGGCGGCCCATGGCCTCCACCACGGCCTGGGCATAGGTGGGCGGCACCCGGGGCTCGTCGGCCTCCTGGCCGCTAAGCCTCAGCTCGGTGTCGGGATCGGCCCCCAGCAGGGTGGCCAGGGCGGCCAGGGCCAGGCGCTGGTTGTTGGCCGCGCGCACCTCATCCTCGCGGGCCTGGGCCAGGCGCACCCGCAAACTGAGCACGTCGCTCTTGAGCGCGCCGCCGCCGCTGAAGCGCACCTCGGTCTGCTTGAGCTGGGCCGCCACGCTCTCCACCGCCTGGCCGGCCACGGCTGTCATGTCCGCCGCGGCCAGGCAGTTGTAGTAGCCCTTGATCACAGAGGCGGTCAGGGTGTTCTGCACCGTGGCCCGGTCGAGCTGGCTGATGGCCACGCCCTCGGCGGCCATGCGCCGGCGCAGGTAGTCCTGGCCGCCCCTAAACAGGTTCCAGCGCAGGCGCGCCCCGCTCTCCCAGTTCTGGAAGGTGCCGGGCGCGTTGAAGTTGGTGTCCGGCGCCAGGCGGCGCTGGTCGATGATCTTGAACAGGTAGGCCGAGGGTGCGTCGCCGCGGGTGTATTCGGTGTAAAGCGTAAGCATGGGCAGGAAGGCGGCCAGGGATTGATCAAACAGCGCCTCGGCCTGGCGCACCCGCATCAGGGCCATCTCCTGCTCGGGGTTGTGGGCCAGGGCGACCTGGACAGCCTGGTTGAGGCCCAGGGGCCGGCTCCAGTCCGGTCCGGCCGGGGCCGGGGCCGGGGCCGGGGCCTGGCCGGCGCTGGGTGGGGCCGGGGCCGGCGCGGGGGACGGGGCCGGGGCGGCGAACTCCTGCTTCACCGCCTCATAGCTGTAGCGCTCCACCGGGGCGCAGGCGGCCAATCCCAGGCAGAGGCAAAGACAGACAAAGGCCCTGGTGAAGCGCGACCGCACAGCATCCTCCGCTTGTCTACTGGAAACCACGCGTGGGCTGGCCGGGGTGGGGCGGGCGGACTCCCGGCGCGCCTGGACGATGATAGCGCCTGACCGGGCATATTGGGCAAGCGCCCGGCCCGAAAGCGATATGCTCTATTATCGGCACACTTATCAGGCTTTTCAACACGCAACCGGCCCGGACCGCCGCCGGGCCGGCTGGAGAGCGCCAGCAGGTGGCCGCCACCCGCCGCCCCCGGCCGGGGGCCGTGCGCTGGCGGCGCTGGCATGGTTGGAGGGGATCAGTTGCGGTGGGAGGCCCAAAAGGCCCGATGGACGACCTCCAGGACCTCCACCAGGCCTTGGCGGGCCAGCGACCGCTCCGGCTGGCACAGGGCCGTCTGCAGGGCCAGATGCACCGTGCCCATGAGCACCCAGGTGATCTTGGGGGGATCGCCCGGCAGCATCTCCCCGGTTTGGATGCCCTCGGCCACCATGGTTTCCACGGCCTGGTGGAACTGCCAGTAGAGCGCGTTGAAATCCACGAAGGGCGCGTCATGGGGCGGGCCGAACATCACCAGCAGCATCAGCTTCATGATCTTGAGGTTTTCGGAATAGGCCTCATGGGTGAGGTCGGCCAGCTTCAGCAGCCGCTCCCACACGCTGGCGCCGGGCTCGGATAGGGCCGCCAGGTTGGCGCGCAGGCGCTGGGCGGCCTGGTCCATGATCTGGTGATAGAGGCCCTTCTTGTTGTGGAAGTAATAATAGAGGACCGGCTTGGTGACCCCGGCGGCGGCCACGATCTCGCGGATGCTGGTGGCGGTGTAGCCCTTTTCCGCGAAAAGGTCCACCGCGGCCCGCAGCAGCCGCTCGCGCACGGTGTCGTCCGGGTTGGCGGCCGGCGCCAGGGACTGTTCCAAAATTCACCTGCCCTCCGGCAAAGCGCGCCGCCCTTTGCGTAGCCTTCCCGTTTGGTTATGCTGGGCGGCCGGTCCTATCGCGTTTGGCCGGGAAGACCCGGCGCCCGCTGCGGCCCATCCCCCGGGCGGGGCCCGCGGCCGCTTGGCTGACCCTGAATTGTCAATTGCCATGAAGCGATGTTCATGTTATATAATTGTCATTCACGCCTGTCAATCGCAATTGGTCCTGGCCGCCACTTGCCCTAACCCCAGAGGCCGCGATGAAAGACAAACAATCGCTCTCCCGCCGGGAGAGGGACCGCCACCGTCAGCGTCAGGAAATGCTGGCCGCGGCCCTGCAACTCTTCTCGGAGAAGGGCTACCACAACGTGGCCATGAACGAGATCGCCGAACGGGCGGAGTTCGCCATCGGCACCATCTACAAGTTCTTCAAGAGCAAAGAAGAACTGTACACCTCCCTCATTGCCGAGCAGGGCGAACGCTTCCATCTGACCTTGCGCCAGGCCCTGGAGGAGGGCGACGACGTCATCGAAAAGCTTCGCAACTACGTGCGCTTCAAGGGCCGGGTGTTCATCGACAACATTTCGGTGGTGCGGCTTTATTTCACCGAAAGCCAAGGGGCCAGCTTCAATGTCAAGGCCGGCTTGAGCGCTGACCTGCGCGAAAAGTACGAGCAGAACATGCAACTGACCGCCGGGGTGTTCCAACGCGGGATGGACGAGGGATTGTTCAATAGAATCGCCGATCCGTACCACCTGGCCATCGCTTTGGAAACGTTCACCAACTCCTTCCTGTGGCTGTGGCTGGAAGACCCCGGGCGCCACCCTTATCCGGAAGATCCCGATGTGATACTCAACATTCTTTTCAAGGGCTTGCTCGTCGGCTGAGCGTCAATTACCCCAGACATTAAATTGATCTTTCCTTTCCTGTCGTGAGTACGTTGGAGGATCGCTGATGCATCCCAAAAGTGACATGCGCAAACCATTAGCCTTTTGCGCGATTATGGCGGTCTTGCTGGTCGGCCTGCTGCTGGCTGGTTGCGAACGTCAGCCCCAGTCCCAGGGGCAGCAAGGGGTTCGCGAGGTGTCCACGGTGACGGTTGAGACCCAGAAAATCATGGAGACCACGGAGTTGCCGGGGCGCACCGCGGCCCTGCGCGTGGCGGAGATCCGCCCCCAGGTGAACGGTCTGATCCTCAAGCGCCTGTTTGTCGAGGGCTCGGACGTCACGGCCGGCCAGGCGCTCTACCAGATCGACCCGGCCCCTTTCCAGGCGGCGCTGGACAACGCCCTGGCCGCCCTGGGCCGCGCCGAGGCCAGCCAGCCCTCGCTCAAGGCGCGGGCCGACCGCTACAAGGCCCTGCTGGCGGACAAGGCGGTGAGCCAGCAGGACTATGACGACGCCTCCGCGGCGCTGACCCAGGTCCTGGCCGACATCCAGTATTGGAAGGCCAGCGTGGTGACCGCGCGCATCAACCTGGGCTACACCAAGGTGACCGCGCCCATCGCCGGGCGCATCGGCCGCTCCAACGTCAACGACGGGGCCATCGTCACGGCCTATCAGCCCACCCCCCTGGCCGTCATCCAGCAGTTCGACCCCATCTACGTGGACGTGCCCCAGTCCACCACCGAGCTGCTGCGCCTGCGCCAGC
Source organism: Pseudomonadota bacterium (assembly GCA_043805555.1). Classification (GTDB taxonomy): domain Bacteria; phylum Desulfobacterota; class Desulfarculia; order Desulfarculales; family Desulfarculaceae; genus JACRDC01. The sequence continues at coordinate 5,316 of JAZDHW010000226.1, read as the reverse complement.
GGCTGGAGGCGGGCCGCCTGCACCAGAAGGACGCCGAGCAGAACCAGGTGCAACTGATCCTGGAGGACGGCGCGCCCTATCCCCAGGAGGGCGCCCTGCAATTCCGCGATGTGTCGGTGAACCCCACCACCGGCTCGGTCATCCTGCGCATGGTCTTCCCCAACCCCGACGGCGTGCTTTTGCCGGAGATGTACGTGCGCACCGTGGTCAAGGAGGGCGTCAACGAAAAGGCCATCCTGCTGCAACAGCAAGCGGTGGCGCGCAACGCCAAGGGCGATCCCTACGCCCTGATCGTGGACAAGGAGGGCAAGGTCGGCCTGCGCATGCTCACCCTGGGCCGCGCCATCGGCAACAAGTGGCTGGTCACCTCCGGCCTGGCCGGCGGGGACCAGGTGATCGTCGAGGGCGCCCAGATGCTGCGCCCCGGCACGCCGGTGAAGACCGTGCCCTTCCAGGAAAACCCCCAGCCGCCGGCCCAGGCCGCCCAGCCCCCGGCTGCGGCGAAATAACGGAGGCCGGCCATGCTGTCTAAGTTCTTCCTGGACCGGCCCGTTTTCGCCTGGGTCATCGCCATCATCATGATGACGGCCGGCGGGTTGGCCATCTACAACCTGCCCATATCGCAATATCCCCCCATCGCGCCGCCCTCCATCGCCATTGACGCCTTCTTCCCCGGCGCCTCCGGCGAGACGGTGGAGAACACCGTAACCCAGATCATCGAGCAGAAGATGACCGGCCTGGACAGCATGCTCTACCTGTCCGGCACCAGCTCGTCTTCCGGCGCCTCGCGCATCGAGCTGACCTTCGCGCCGGGCACCGACCCGGACCTGGCCTGGGCCAAGGTGCAGAACAAGCTCCAGTTGGCCATGGCCAGCCTGCCCGACGTGGTGCAGCGCCAGGGCGTCAAGGTCAGCAAGTCCACCCGCAACTACCTGATGATCGTGGGCCTGATCTCCGCCGACGGCAGCATGGACGGCGACGCCCTGCGCGACTACGCCCAGTCCAACCTGGAGAAGATCCTGTCGCGGGTGCCGGGCGTTGGCGAGGTGGAAAACTTCGGCACCCAGTACGCCATGCGGGTCTGGGTCGATCCCGACAAGCTGACCAACTACAGCCTGACCATCGAGGACGTGATCCTGGCCCTGAAGGCCCACAACGTGGAGATCTCGGCCGGCCAGTTCGGCGGCGCGCCCTCGGTGGAGGGCCAGCGCCTGAACGCCGCCATCATCGTCCAGCACCTGCTGCAGACCCCGGCGGAGTTCGCGGGCATCCCCATCCGCACCAACCCGGACGGATCCCTGGTGCGGATCAAGGACATCGGCCGCGCCGAGCTGGGCACCGAGCGCTACGACGTGGACGCGGTGTACAACGGCTCGCCCATCGCCGGCATGGCCATCCGCCAGGCCGCCGGGGCCAACGCCTTGGACACGGCCAACGCGGTCAAGAGCAAGCTCGAGGAGATGAGCCCCTTCTTCCCGCCGGGAATGAAGGTCATCTACCCCTACGACACCACGCCCTTCACCCAGGTGGCCATCAATGAGGTGGTCAAGACCCTTTTCGAGGCCGTGGCCCTGGTCTTTATCATCATGTACCTGTTCATGGGCACCTTCCGGGCCACCCTGATCCCCACCATCGCGGTGCCGGTGGTGCTGCTGGGCACCTTCGCGGTGCTGGGGCTGTTTGGTTTTTCCATCAACATGCTGACCATGTTCGCCATGGTGCTGGCCATCGGGCTATTGGTGGACGACGCCATCGTGGTGGTGGAGAACGTGGAGCGCATCATGGCCGAGGAGGGGCTCTCCCCCCGCGAGGCCACGGCCAAGTCCATGGAGCAGATCACCAGCGCCCTGATCGGCATCGGCCTGGTGCTCTCGGCGGTCTTCGGCCCCATGGCCTTCTTCCCCGGCTCCACCGGCGTCATCTACCGCCAGTTCTCGATCACCGTCATCTCCTCCATGCTGCTGTCGGTGGTGGTGGCCCTGATCCTGACCCCGGTCCTCTGCGCCACCATCCTCAAGCCGGTGCCGGCCGGGCACCAGGCGGACGACCACGTGGTCTTCTTCATGCGCCCCTTCTTCCGCTGGTTCGACCGCACCTTCCTGTGGAGCCGGGAGCTCTACCTAAAGTTCGTCCACAACGTGCTGACCAGGAAGTTCCGCTACATCCTGCTCTTCGTGGTCATCGTGGCGGCCATGGGCTTCCTGTTCCAGCGCATGCCCACCTCCTACCTGCCCGAGGAGGACCAGGGCACCCTGATCGTCCAGGCCATGCTGCCCTCGGGCTCCACCCTGGAGCAGACCCAGGACGTGCTGCGCCAGGTCAAGGAGCATTTCCTCCAAAACGAAAAGGAGGGCGTGGAGTCCTTCCTGGCCGTGGCCGGCCTGAGCTTCAGCGGCCAGGGCCAGAACCTGGGCTTCGGCTTCGCCAAGCTTAAGGACTGGGACGTGCGCCAGCGGCCGGACCTCAAGGTCCAGGCCATCGCCGGCCGGGCCATGCGGGCCTTTTCGCAGATCAAGGGCGCCATGGTCTTCGCCTTCCCGCCGCCGCCGGTCATCGAGCTGGGCAACGCCACCGGCTTTGACTTCCAGCTCCAGGACCGCGGCGGCCTGGGCCACGCCAAGTTTATGGAGGCCCGCAACCAGCTCCTGGGCCTGGCCGCGCGCGACCCGCGCCTGGTGCGGGTGCGGCCCAACGGCATGGACGACGTGGCCGAGTACCACATCCACGTGGATAAGGAAAAGGCCGGGGCCCAGGGCATCCCCATCACCGCCATCAACAACACCCTGTCGGCCAGCATGGGCAGCGCCTATGTCAACGATTTCATCCAGGCCGGCCGGGTCAAGCGCGTCTTCGTCCAGGCCGACGCCCCCTACCGCATGCAGCCCGGCGACCTGGACCGCATCTACGTGCGCAACAGCGCCGGCATGATGGTGCCCTTCGCCTCCTTCGCTTCGGGCTCCTGGACCATCGGCTCGCCCAAGCTGGAGCGCTACAACGCCTTCCCCTCCCTCAACATCTGGGGCGAGCCCGCGCCGGGGCGCTCCTCGGGCGAGGCCATGGCGGCCATGGAGGAGATCGTGGCCAAGCTGCCCCAGGGCGTCGGCTACGACTGGTCCGGGCTCTCCTACCAGGAGCGCATGGCCAGCTCCCAGGCCCCGCTGCTCTACGCCTTCTCGGTCTTCGTGATCTTCCTGTGCCTGGCGGCCCTGTACGAAAGCTGGCCCATCCCCATCTCGGTCCTGCTGACCCTGCCCCTGGGCGTCATCGGCGGCGTCATCGCCTCGTCCCTGCGGGGCATGCACAACGACGTCTATTTCCAGATCGGGTTGCTCACCACCCTGGGCCTGACCACCAAGAACGCCATCCTGATCGTGCAGTTCGCCAAGTCCCGGGTGGACGAGGGGGCGGACCTGATCGTGGCGACCATGGAGGCGGCCAAGCTGAGGCTGCGGCCCATCGTCATGACCTCCCTGGCCTTCGGCTTCGGCATCCTGCCGCTGGTGCTGGCCAGCGGGGCCGGCTCCGGGGCGCAGCGGGCCATAGGCACCTCGGTGCTGGGCGGCATGGTGACCTCCACCTTCCTGGTCACCCTGTTCGTGCCGCTGTTTTACGTGCTGATCTACAAGCTGGTGGGCAAGCGGCGCAAGCATGTCATCACCACCATCATCCCCAACCACGCCGCCGGGGAGCAGGACCATGAATAGGCTCATAACTGGCGCGCTCTGCGCGGTCCTGCTGCTGCTGGCCGGCTGCAACCTGGCCCCGGACTACGTGCGCCCCGCGGCCCCGATCCCGGGCCAATGGCCCGCGGGCGAGGCCTATCAGGACGCCGCGGCCCTGCCCCAGGTGCCGGACGTGCCGGCGCTCAAATGGCAGGACTTTTTCGGCGACCCCAACCTGGTCAAGCTCATCGAGCTGTCGCTCAATAACAACCGCGACCTGCGCCTGGCCGCGTTGAACGTGGACAAGGTGCGCGCCCTGTACGGCATCCAGAAGGCCGAGCTGTTCCCGGCCCTCAACGCCACGGGCTTGTGGGCCAAGGAACGCAGCGCCGAGGACCTGGTGGAGCCCGGCAATCCGCGCGTCACCGAGAAATTCAGCGTCGGCGTGGCCGTGGCCTCGTGGGAGCTGGATTTCTTCGGCCGCATCCGCAGCCTGACCGAGCAGGCCTTGCAGGAGTACCTGGCCACCGAGCAGGCCCGGCGCAGCGCCCAGATCGCCCTGGTTTCCGAGGTGGCCCGCACCTACCTGGCCCTGGCCGCCGACCAGGAGAACCTCGACCTCTCGCGCTCCACCCTGCAAGCCCAGTAGAGCGCCTATGACTTGGTGAAGAAGCGCCATGACGCCGGCCTGGCCACCGAGCTGGACCTGCGCCGGGCCCAGACCCCGCTGGAGACGGCGCGGGTGGACATCGCCCGCTACCAGCAACTGGTGGCCCAGGACCGCAACGCCCTGGTGCTGCTGGCCGGCGGGCCGGTGCCTTCGGAGCTGCTGCCGGCCAACCTGACCAACGTGGGCATGCCCAAGGACATCTATCCGGACCTGCCCTCGGCGGTGCTGCTGCGCCGGCCGGACGTGATGGCCGCCGAGCACCGCCTGCGCGGGGCCAACGCCCTGATCGGCGCGGCGCGGGCGGCGTTCTTCCCGCGCATCGCCCTGACCACCTCCCTGGGCACGGCCAGCCAGAACCTCTCGGGCCTGTTCGGGGCCAACTCCGACACCTGGTCCTTTGCCCCGGCCATCGCGATGCCGATCTTCGACCCCCGGGTCTGGGCCGCCTTCCGGGCCAGCCAGGCCGAACAGAAGATCGCCCTGACCCAATATGAGCGGGCCATCCAGGCCGCCTTCCGGGACACGGCCGACGCCCTGGCCGTGCGCGGCGCCATCGGCCGCCAGGTGGCGGCGCAGCGGGACCTGGTCAGGGCCGTGGCCGAGACCTACCGCCTCACCTATCAGCGCTACGACAACGGCATCGACAGCTACCTCTCGGTGCTGGACGCGCAGCGCTCCCTCTACGGCGCGCAGCAGGGCCTGGTCACCCTGCGCATGGCCAAGCTCACCAGCCAGGTGCGGCTCTACGCCGTGCTGGGCGGGGGCGCCGACTAGGTGTGTGTCGGAGAAGGCCATGGATGGCTTTCTCCGACACGCACCTAGGTGTCGTTGTCAAAGAGGTTGTGCACAGATAGCCAGCCTGGAGATTGGTGGTTTATGGTTCAGGGCGGCGTGTGGAGTGCGAAGGAAGTAGTCAAGGAGCAAGGGGAGGAGATAGCCCTATCGCTCGGCCGAAGACACGTAGGCCTGATGGGAGGCCCAGTC
>JAZDHW010000225.1:0-2286 GCA_043805555.1 Pseudomonadota bacterium | reverse complement strand
GAGCGCGGTCTCGGTGCTGCTGGGCAGCGCGCGGGGCTTCCGGGTGGATGGCGAGCGCCTGCTGGCCCGGGCCGGGCTGTCGCAGGTGGAGGCCGGGGAAAAGGCCCTGACCCTGATCCGGGAGGGGCACCTCACTGACGTTTCGGTGGGTTACCGGGTCAACGCCTCCACCTGGGTGGAGGCCGGGCGCACGGCCGCGGTGGAGGGCCGGAGCTTCCGGGGCCCGGTGAAGGTGGTCACCAACTGGAGCTTGAAGGAGTTATCGCTCTGCCCCATCGGGGCGGATGAGGCGGCCAAGGTGAGGGCCGCGCGGCAAACCCCTGGAGACAAGGAGAGGAGCATGGACCCCCGTTTGCGGGCCTACCTTGAGAAGCGCGGATTGGCGGCTGATGCCAGCGAGGATGAGGCCTGGCGCCTGCTGGCCGAGCTGGAGGGCCGGGAGGGCGGCCAGGACCTGGACCGGGGCAGCGCGGCTGCGACCGGGACCGGCGATCCGGCCGGTGACAACCAGGCCGGCGACGAAGCCAGCCGCGGTGCGGCCCCGGAGCCGCCGGCGCCGGCCACCACCACCACCCCCGAGGGGCAGCGCTCCGAGGACGAGGCGGTGCGGGCCGAGCGGGCGCGGGCGGTGGAGATCATGGGCATGTGCCGCGCCCACGGCATCGGCGACGAGGACACCCGGCGTTTGCTGAACAGCGGCCAGGCGGTGGACCAGTGCGGCCGCCAGGTCCTGGCCATCCTGGCCCAGCGCTCGGGCATCGCCGGCGGCGGCGGCTACCGGCCGCCAGCCCGGGTGGAGCACGACGAGCGGGACAAGTTCCGGGCGGCCAGCATCGACAGCCTGTTGATCCGGGGCGGCATCGTGGTGGCCAAGCCGGCGCCGGGCCATGACGAGCTGATGAGCTTCAGCCTGAAGGAGCTGGCCCGGGACGCCCTGCGCCGCAGCGGCCAGCGGGCGGGCAACGATCCCCGGGACTGGGTGGGCCGGGCCATGACCACCAGCGACCTGCCCAACATCCTTCTGGACGTGGCCAACAAGGCCATCCTGTTCGGCTGGGAGAACGCGCCGGAGTACTGGCAGGGCTATGTGGCCATCGGCCAGGTGAGCGACTTCAAGCCGGGGCACGCGGTTCGGCTGGGCGAGTTCGACGACCTGGACGAGATGACCGACGAGGACCCGGAATACAAGTACGGTTCCCTGAAGGACGCCCAGGAGTCCTACCAGATCGCCACCTACGGCAAGGCCTTCCGCATCGACCGCAAGACGGTGATCAACGACGACCTGTCCATGCTGACCAGCATCCCCCAGGCCATGGGCGAGGCGGCCAGCCGCACGGTGGGCGACGTGGTCTGGGCGGCGATCATCAGCAATGCGGCCATGGGCGACGGCAAGGCCCTGTTCCACGCCGACCACGCCAACATCAAGGACATCGCCAGCTTCGACGTGGACGGCCTGGGCGCGGCCATCATGCAGATGACGGCCCAGATGGACATGCGCAAGAAGCGGCGCATCCGGGTGCAGCCGGTCTTCTTCCTGGCGCCCACGGCCTTGTTCGTGACGGCGGAGAAGTTCTTCGGCTCCGACGTGATCGGCACGGCGGCCGAGCCCAACATCAAGAACCCCTTCACCGGCATGTTCAGCAAGGAGCGGCGCATCTACGAGCCGCGCCTGGACGACTACGGCCTTAACACCTTCTACCTGGCCGCGGCCAAGGGCCGCACGGTCACGGCTTTCTTCCTCAACGGCATCCAGCGGCCCTTCATGGACGCTGAGAACGACTGGAACACGGACGGGCGCAAGTTCAAGGTGCGCATCGACGTGGGGGCCAAGGCCATGGACTGGCGCGGCCTGCAGCGGACCACCATCACCGGCTAGGCCCGGTCAGGGCAAGGGAGCGGAAACATGGCGACCAATTACATCCAGGAAGGCCACCGGATCAGCTTCACGGCGGCGGCCGCGTTGAAGAGCGGGGACCTGGTGATGGTGAATGCGCTGGCGGTGGTGGCGCTGACGGACGTGGCCCTGGGCGCCAAGGGCTCCGGGGCCCCGGACGGGGTCTTCGAGCTGGCGAACAAGGACAACACCCTGGCCATCGCCCAGGGCGAGAAGGTGTACCGGGTGACGGCCACGGGCAAGCTCAGCAACGTGGCCGCCGATGCCGAATATGTGGGCATTGCCTGGGAGGCGGCGGCCGAGGCGGCCACCACGGTCCGGGTCAAGCTGAACGCCTAGGGGCCGGCGGTGGGCAAGAGCATCATCCTGGAGGCCCGCACGGACGCGGCCCA
>JAZDHW010000224.1:0-4067 GCA_043805555.1 Pseudomonadota bacterium | reverse complement strand
CGGACCCGGAGGCGCCGCGCCTGGATCTGATGCCCGGCCGCATCGCCCAGGTTCCGGCCGGCCTGGACCTGGAAGGCCACCCCGGCCGGGGCGGGCGCCAGGCGGTGGGAGCCTGGCGCTGGCTGCCGGAGACGCGCCTGGGCGTGATCCTGGAGATGGACCGCGACGAGGCCCACGCCGCCATGATCTCCTCGCGCCGGATCATCCTCCTGGCGGCCGCGCTGCTTTTGGGCATGACCTACGGCCTGTGGCGCTGGCTTTCGCGCAGCGAGCGCCGCCGCCTGGGCCTGGCCCACGCCCTGGCGCAGAGCAACCAGAAGCTGGAGCAGGAGGTGGACCGCTGCCGCCTGGCCGAGGCCGAGCTGCTGGCCAACCAGCAGCGCTACCACCAGCTTTTCGACCAGGCCGGCGAGCTGATCGTGCTGGCCGGGCTGGACGACCAGGGGCGGCCGGGCCTGATCATCGAGGTCAACCGCACCGCCTGCGAGAACCTGGGCTACGCGCCCGGTGAGCTGCTGGGGCGCCCCTCCCACCTGATTCTCTCCCCCCTGCCCGGAGCCGGGCTGGCCCCGTTGTCGGCCGACCAGGCCCAGAGCCTGGAGGGCGAGACCCAGGTGCGGGCCAGGAGCGGCGAGCTGATCCCGGTGGAATACAAGCTCCGGGTGGAGTCGCTCAACGGCGTCCGGATGGCCCTGTGGCGCATGCGCGACCTGCGCCCCCGGCGCGAAGCCCAGCGCGAGCTGTTGGAGCGCCAGGCCCGCCTGAGCGCCATCGTGGAGGGTTTCGAGGGCTTCATCTACATCTGCTCGGCCCAGATGCGCCTGGAGTTCGTCAATCAGAACCTGCGCCGCCACCTGGGCCGCGACGCGGTGGGCGAGCTGTGCCACCAGGCCCTGCACGGCCTGGAGGCCCCCTGCGCCTGGTGCGCCGACGGCACCATCCTGGCCGGCCACACCGTGCGCCGCGAGACCTACAACCCCAAGGACCGGCGCTGGTACTACTCGGTCCTGGCGCCCCTGGTCCACTCCGACGGCCGGGTTTCCAAGCACGGCATGCTGCTGGACATCACCGACCGCAAGCAGGCCGAGCAGGACCTGGCCGGCCAGGAGGGCCTGCTGCGCTCGGTGCTCAGCTCGCTGCCGGCCCAGATCGCGGTGCTCAACTCCCAGGGGGCCATCATCTCCGTCAACCAGGCCTGGACCGATTTCGGCCGGGCCGGCCAGGGCGACGAGGCCACCTGGTCGGTGGGGGCCAACTACCTGGAGGCCACCCAGCGGGCGGTGGAGGCCGGCGACCCCACGGCCCGCAAGGCCCTGGACGGCATCCAGGCGGTGTTGCAGCGCAAGCTGCCCTCCTTCAGCATGGAGTACCTCTGCCCGGATCCGGCCGGGGCCGAACGCTGGTTCCTGCTGGGCGTCACCGCCCTGGATCGGGCCGAGGGCGGGGTGGTGGTCAGCCACCTGGACGTGAGCGAGCGGGTCCTGGCCGAGCGGGCGGTGCTGGAAAGCCAGGCCCGCTACCGCAGCCTGGTGGACGAGCTGCCCCTGGCGGTGGTGCTGGTCCAGGACGGCAAGGTGGCCTTTGCCAACACCCAGGCCCTGCGCACCTTCGGGGTGGCCAATCCCCGGGAGGCCGTGCTGGATACGCCGCTGGAGTTCGTCAGCCCGGACGAGCGCCAGGGGGTGCTGGCGCTGCTGCGCGGCATGTTCGAGCAGGGCGGCAAGGAGCCGGTCCGGCTGGAGACCGTCCTGCGCCGGATGGACGGCGGCGAGTTCGCCGCCGAGGTGCACGCGGTGGTGCTGGCGCTGCAGGGGGTGCCCACCCTGCAACTGGTGGTCAACGACATCAGCGAACGCAAGCAGGCCGAGGGCATCATCCGGGTGCTGGCCAAGTTCCCGGCCGAAAACCCCAACCCGGTGCTGCGCGTGTCGCGCCGGGGCGATCTGCTCTATGCCAACCCGGCCAGCCAGCACTTGCTGGGCGCCTGGGGCCGCCGGGTGGGCGACCCGGTGCCCGAGGCCTGGCAGCCGGCCCTGGACGAGGCCATGGCCAGCGGGCACAACCAGGGCTATGAGGTGCGGGTGGAGGGCCGCTACTACGCCTTCGTGCTGGCCCCGGTGCCCGAGGGCGACTACCTGAACCTGTACGGCAGCGACATCACCGAGCGCAAGCTCTACGAGGAAAGGCTGGCCTCCAGCGAGGCCAACTACCGCGCCATCTTCAACGCGGTGGCCGACGCCATCTTCGTCCACGAGGTCGGCGACGGCTCCATAACCGACCTGAACCAGGCCGCCGTGAATCTCTATGGCTACACCCCGGCCGAGGCGCGCCGCCTGGACGCGGGCAGCCTCTCCGCCGGCGCGCCCTATTACAGCCAGGAGCAGGCGCTGGAAAAGATCATGCTGGCCGTGGCCGGCCAGCCCCAGGTCTTCGAGTGGATGGCCAAGCGCAAGGACGGCTCCCTGTTCTGGGCCGAGATCAGCCTGAAGCGCTCGTTCATCGGCGGCAACGACCGCCTCCTGGCCATGGTGCGCGACATCAGCCAGCGCAAGCAGGCCGAGGAGCAGATCCAACTGCTGGCCAAGGTCTTCGAGAACACCATCGAGGGCATCACCATCACCGACGTGCGCGGCAACATCCAGATGGTCAACCCCGGCTTCACCCATATCACCGGCTACACCCAGGAGGAGGTGGTGGGGCGCAACCCGCGGGTGCTGAAAAGCGACCGTCACGACCCGCAGTTCTACGAAACGATGTGGCAGGAGATCCACCAGCGCGGGCACTGGAGCGGCGAGATCTGGAACCGGCGCAAGAGCGGCGAGGCCTACCCGGAATGGCTGACCATCAACGTCATCAAGGACAGCCAGGGCCAGACCAGCCATTTCGTGGCCCTGTTCCATGACATCACCGAGATCAAGCGCAGCGAGGAGAAGATCAAGCACCAGGCCTACCATGACGCGCTCACCGGCCTGCCCAACCGCCAGCTCTTCAACGACCGCCTGGAGGTGGCCCTGGCCCGGGCCCGGCGCAACCGCAAGCAGGTGGCCATCATGTTCCTGGACCTGGACCACTTCAAGACCATCAACGACAGCCTGGGCCACGCGGTGGGCGATCTGCTGTTGCAGGGGGTGGGCCAGCGCCTGCGCGAGGCGGTGCGCCAGGAGGACACGGTCAGCCGCCTGGGCGGCGACGAGTTCATCATGATCCTGCCGGAGATCGACGACGCCGACGACGCGGTGGTGGTGGCCGGGCGCATCATCGAAAGCCTGGAGAACCCCTTCGTGCTGCGCGGCCACGAGCTATACGTCACCAGCAGCATCGGCATCACCATCTTCCCCAGCGACGGCGAGGACCTGGAGACCCTGGTCAAGAACGCGGACATGGCCATGTACCTGGCCAAGGAGGAGGGGCGCAACACCTACCGCCTGTTCACCCCGGCCATGAACGACCGCGCCCGCCACCGCCAGGAGCTGCTTAGCAACCTGCGCAAGGCCCTGGAGCGCGACGAGTTCCTGGTCTACTACCAGCCCCAGGTGGAGCTGAGCTCCGGCCGGCTGGTGGGCATGGAGGCCCTGGTGCGCTGGCAGACCGCCACCGGCGAGCTGGTGGGCCCCAACCAGTTCATCCCCCTGGCCGAGGAGACCGGCCTAATCGTGCCCCTGGGCGAGCGGGTGCTGGACGTGGCCTGCCGCCAGAGCGCGCAGTGGATCAGGCAGGGCCACCCCCACCTGCGCCTGGCGGTGAACCTCTCGGCCCGCCAGTTCAACCAGCCCGGCCTGGTGGAGATCGTGGGCGGCATCCTGGAGCGCAGCGGGCTCACCGCCGACCACCTGGAGCTGGAGATCACCGAGAGCACGGTGATGACCAACCTGGAAGCCGCGGCCGAGACCCTGCGCCGGCTGCACCAGCAGGGCATCCGGCTGGCCCTGGACGACTTCGGCACCGGCCACAGCTCGCTGTACTACCTCAAGCACTTCTCCATCGACGTGCTCAAGATCGACCGCAGCTTCATCAAGGACCTGCCCCAGGACCAGGACGCGGCGGCCATCGCCGAGGCGGTGGTCTCC
>JAZDHW010000223.1:0-3024 GCA_043805555.1 Pseudomonadota bacterium | reverse complement strand
CTGCCCCGGAGCCGACCCCTGCGCCCGAGCCGCCGGCCGAGGCAACCCCTGCGCCGGCCCCTGCGCCAGCTCCGGCCCCGCCGGCCGCACCAAAGCTGCCCTGGCAGGTGCGGGAGACCGCCGGCGCCCTGAACCTGACCCTGAACCTGCCGAAGGGGGCGATCCCCCACCTGCGGGTGCTGGAGGGGCCGGTGATCATGGTCCAGGCCACCGGCCTGCACGCCCAGCCCGATTGGCCCCGGCAGCAGCCGGGCCAGGACCAGCCCCTGCACGCCTTGCGCCTGCAACCCGGGGCCGGCGGCGCGGTCGACCTGAGCCTGGAGCTGGCCCCCGGCCAATACACCCTGCTGCAACTCCTGGAGCTGGCCAGCGGGGTCTACCACCTGGACATCTTCCCCCGCGGCGAGGCCAGGCATGAGTGACCGGCGCCGCGGCATGCAGCCCTGGGAGCGCTGGTTCTGGGTTGCGCTGGCCCTGGGGGTGCTGGTCCTGCTGGGGGTGATCGTTGTGCTGCAGATCAGCCCTGGGGGCGGGTTCTTCCACCAGCCCGGATCGCAGGGCGCGGCGTCCAGGAAGGACCGGCCCCCGGAGCAGGTGCAGATGGGGGCCGACGCGGTCATCGCCCAGGACCACTACAACCAGGCCCACGAGCTGTTGCGCCAGGGCAACCTGATCGAGGCCCGCGAGTATTTGCTGCGCGCCACCCAGTTGGCCCCCGGTTTCGCGCCGGCCTGGAACAACCTGGGCGTGACCGAGATGCGCCTGGGCGACCTGGCGCACGCCGCGATTGCCTTTGACCGCGCCCGCAAGGCCTCGCCGTCTTACCTGCCGGCCTATTTCAACCTGGCCGGTCTCCTGGCCGGGCAGGGCCGGGGCGCGGAGGCGATGACCGTTTTGGAGGATGGCGTCGAAGCCCTGGGGCCCCGGCCGGAGCTGGTGCAGCGCCTGGCCGAGCTGGGCCTGGGCCTGGGCCTGGAGCAGCGGGCGCTGGCTGTGCTGGAGCGGCAGCAGAAACAACTCGGCCGCCGGCCCGAGCTGGCCGAGTTGCGCGCCCTGCTGCTGGCGCGCCTGGGCCGCGGCCCGGAGGCCGAGCAGATCCTGGAGGCCTGGGCCAAGGACAGCCGCAACCCGGCCGCCAACGGCCCCCGCCGGGTGCTGGCCCGCATGCTCCTGCACCGGGGCGAGGCGGAGCGGTCCCAGGCCCTGCTACAGACCAACCTGGCCCTGGAGCCCGGCAACCAGGCCGACGAACTCGCCATGGCCTCCACCCGCCTGACCCGCACCCGGCACGGGGTGATGGTCATGCCGCTTTCCCTGCGCGGCCAGGTGGTCTTCTCCCAGAGCGATGCGCCCCTGTTCGCCAAGCCGGACCCCGCCGCCGGGGCCGGGGAGTTGAAGGCCGGGGAGGCCTTCATGGCGCTGATCAGCCGCGACGGCTGGAACCAATTGCTGGTGCAGTTCGCCTCCCGCCCGGTCTGGACCCGCGAGCGCCTCCAGGCCATGACCCCGCCCGCCCCCGGCGTCTGGCCCCTGCTCAACCTGGCCGACGCCGACTGACGCCGCACCGCTCAAACGCCAAAAACATGATCGCCCGGCGCTCCGGGGCGCGGCCTCAGGCCACCACCCCCCGCTCGCGCAGGCGCGCGATCTGCTCCGGGTGGTAGCCCAGGCCCTGGAGCACCTGGTCGCTGTGCTGGCCCGGACCCGGCGCGGGGGCGAAGGCCGGCGGCGGCGAGGCGGAAAGGCGCAGGGGCAGGGCCAGTTGGCGTTGGCCGTTGGCGTCGGGCTCGGTCAGGCCGCGTTCGCGCACCTGGGGCGTGTCCAGGGCCTCCTTCAGGCTTAGCACCGGCTCGCAGCAGGCGTCGACCCCGGCCAGGTCCGCCTGCCACTGCCGCCGGGTTCGCGAGGCGATGATGGCCGCCACCTCGGCGATGGTCTCCGGGCCGGCGAACTGGCGCTCGATCAGGTCCGGCCGGCCCACCGCGCGGCAGAAATTGGCCCAGAGGTGGGTCTCCAGCGCACCAATGGTGAGATAGCCGCCGTCGGCGCAACAATAGACGTTGTAGCAGGGGTGCGCGCCGCCCAGGAGCATCCCGCCCGGCTGGCAGGGCTCCTTGCCCGCCGCCACCCCGGCCCAGATCATGGTGGCCAGGGCCAGGCTGCCGTCGCACATGGCCGCGTCCACCATCTGGCCGACGCCGGTGCGCTGGCGCTGGAACAGTGCGGCCAGGAGCCCGGCCAGGGCCAAGAGCGCGCCGCCGAACAAATCGGCGATCTGCACCCCCGGCACCGGCGGCGGGGCGTCGGCCCGGCTGAGCAGGTGCAGCACCCCGCTCAGGGCCAGGTAGTTGAGGTCGTGGCCGGCTCGATTGGCCCAGGGCCCTTCCTGGCCGTAGCCGGTGATGGCCACGTAGACCAGGCCGGGGTGGCTTGCGCTCAGGCTGGCGTAGTCCAGGCCCAGGCGGGCGCTGACGCCGGGGCGGAAGCCCTCCACCACCACGTCGGCCTGGCCGGCCAGGCGGCGGGCGATGGCCAGGCCCTCGGCCTGCTTAAAATCCAGGATCAGGCTTTTCTTGCGGCGGTTGACGGCCGCGAACCAGGCCGGGCCCACCCCGTCCGCCCCGCCCAGGCTGCGGCCGGGGTCGCCCTGGGGCGGGCGCTCCAGCTTGAGCACCTCAGCCCCCAGGCCGGCCAGGAGCCAGCCCAGGTAGTTGCCGGGCAGGTTCTGGGCCAGCTCCAGCACCTTGATTCCATCCAGCGCGCGCGGCATGCGCCCTCCTTGGTGGTTGCGATGCGGGTCGGGACGAAGCGGGGACGGCGGGCTGCGGTGCTTAAACAAGTCCCGCCCGGCAGGCCATTCAGCGGACGAGCAAGGCGGTCAGGTTATCCTCGGTCTTTTGCACCATGGACGCCAGCGAAAATTCGGTGACCGCCCGCTGGCGCAGCGCCTGGCCCAGGGCCTGGCGGGCGGCGGCGGGCGCTTGCAGCACCGCCAGCGCGGCCGCGGCCAGGGCGGCGGGGTCG
>JAZDHW010000222.1:0-20634 GCA_043805555.1 Pseudomonadota bacterium | reverse complement strand
GGCTTAACACCCCCTGCCCCATCAGCCGGCCCAGTACCGCCCCCACCAGGCGCTCGGAGTGGCCGTCGGTGTAGTTGGTGGAGGTGTCGACCAGGTTGATGCCGGCTTTGAGGGCATTTTCCAGGGCCTCATGGTGCTCGGCCACCTCCACGTCCACGCGGTAGCCGCCAAACCCGGCCGCCGAGACCATCAGCCCGCTGTTTCCCAGGGGCTGATAGGCGATCTGGGGGTGGGCCGTGGCGAGTTGGGCGGTGGCTTTGGGCGTGGCGTGGGTGGGCAAAGGGTCCTCCGGGATGAGATAAAATTAACTACTGGTCGCCATGCGATAGGGTAAAAAGGGCGGACGTTATAGTAAGAAAGCAGTTAGATCAATTATTTTTTCTCCTTTTTTCCTGTGTAGAAAATAGTTAGATTCTTTTCTGTAAATTACCACATGCCAATAATTACGATCAGCACTTTGTGTTGTCCACATCCCTCCAAGCCAATTATTAAATTCTTGGAATGGAATTAATAGTACACGCTTGCTTGAGCCACAGCCAAACGCCACATATGAGCTTGGAACATTCTCTAAAGATTCTTTTTGGTGAGGATGAAAGGCAAACCAATAGTTAGGGCTAGCTTCTGGATTATGCTCTTTTGATACTGCACAGTTAACAACAATGGATTTGTCTGGTGTGGAATATTGTGCCCTGGAACGCTTAATAAGGTTCTCATGGAGATATGTTTGAATCACAGATACACACTCATCGTGAAATGCTACTGGAGTAAACTTGGGAGTTTTCTGTTTTTTATCGGATAAACTAATTTCACTTTCCGGAGCCACGACTTCTTGCTTGATATCCTCTGTCGTTGAAAACAGTATGTCAGCGATCTCATCTAATCTAGTAAACTCTCGCGGAATTAATATACTATGAATACGCCTAATTATCTGCGGGTCTTCAACTTCTTCTTTGATTAGCATTAAGCTACGCAGTGCTTCCACACTAATTATGCGAATATTCCATGCATATCTTGATCCTCTGATTTGCGCTTCCAAATCTCCTGTATCCTGGCGTCCGACGATTAATAATATCGATGACGCTGCTTCAGCAATATTATCCCCATCGATAAGATTTTTGCGATAATTAGCAATCGTATTTAAGTCAATGCGATATGCATCGGTGGTTTTTACCTCCGCTACAATGGCATGACCATTAGGAAATAGCCACAGCCCATCAAAACCAACTTGATTTTTTGTCCCCCTATAGCGCCCCGAGGTAACCTCGGCCCCGAGTCTGGATCCAATTTCATTGACTATGTCCTGTAGTGCTAGTCCTGATTCAGGGAACGAAGAGGCTAAGCATTGGTCTGCATATGTAGCCAGTTCGTCAGATGGAACTCTCGCCAGGAAGGACCTAAATTCTAGGGAACACTCACTCCCATCTAACAGCTTTCCCGCGCCGGCAAAAGCAATCAATTGCTGGACTTGCTTGTCTTTTAATTGGTCTGGAGTTTTTTTCCAAATATCGAGGAGCGCCATAAATTTTTCCTAAACATATCCGTGGAGTAGGTTTGTTATCTGTCACTTCCCACATTCCCACCCTACACACCCCCGCCTTGCCAGTCAATCCGCGCCTCACCCACGCCCCGCCTTGACGTATCCCCTGTCTTCAGGTCAAATTAAGGCTAAACCCTGACAGGGGGACGGCCATGAGCGACCACGACCAGAACCACGGCAACCATGACGACGACGATGTCGAGGAGTTCGAGTACCACTGCTTCGACTCCTGCGAGAACTACCCCGACGGCTGCAAGAACTGCGACCAGGTGATGCACGAGGGCTACGGCCAGCAGGACAAGGATAAGAAGCCGCCGGAGAAGAAGTAAGGCCCAAGCAGGCCCCGGGTTGGCCGGTTAGCTGCCCAGCCCGTATTTCTTCATCTTGTAGGCCAGGTTGGACTTGGTCAGTCCCAGGGCCTCGGCGGCGTGGGCGGCCACGCCGTGGTGCTCGTCCAGGGCGCGCTGGATCATACGCCGCTCCAGGTCTTCCACGGCCTCGGTTATGCCCATGTCCCGAGGCAGCTCCGGGGCGCTGGCCAAGCCGGCCTCGGGGCGCACCTCCAGGGGCAGGTCCGCCGGACGTATTTCAGCCCCCGACATGATCACCGCCCGCTCCAGGGCGTTTTCCAACTCGCGCACATTGCCCGGCCAGGCGTAGCCATAGATGCTGGCCATGGCCTCCTGGGAGACCTGGGGCGCCGCGCGCCCCACCTCGGCGGCGTAGCGGCGCACGAAATGGGCCACCAGGGCCGGCAGGTCTTCCTTGCGCTCGCGCAGGGATGGCAGGCCCAGGCGCACCACGTTGAGGCGGTAGAAGAGGTCTTCGCGGAATACCCCCGTGGCCACGGCCTGGGTTAGGTCGCGGTTGGTGGCGGCCACGATGCGCACGTCCACGCCGATGGGCTGGTTGCCGCCCACGCGCTCGAAGGTGCGCTCCTGCAAGACCCGCAAGAGCTTGACCTGCAAGGAGGTGGCGATTTCGCCCACCTCGTCCAGAAACAGCGTGCCCTTGTCGGCCAGCTCGAAGCGCCCCTTGCGGCGCCCCACGGCCCCGGTGAAGGCGCCCTTCTCGTGGCCGAACAGCTCGCTCTCTAGCAGGGTCTCGCTAAGGGCCATGCAGTTGACCGCCACAAAGGGCTCCTCGCTGCGCGGGGAGCGGCTGTGGATGGCCCGGGCGATCAGCTCCTTGCCGGTGCCGCTCTCGCCGGTGATCAGCACCGTGGCCTTGGTGGCCGCCACCTTCTCCACCAGCTCGTAGACTTGGCGCATGGCCCGCGAATCGCCCACGATCTGGCCAAAACCCTGGCCCTTCTGCACCTCCTCGCGCAGCAGCCGGTTCTGCTGCAACAAGCGGCTGAGCTTCAGGGCCTTCTGCACCGTGAGCAAAAGCTCCTGGTTCTCGAAGGGCTTCATGATGTAGTCCACCGCCCCGGACTTCATGGCCTCCACGGCGTTCTCCACGGTGCCGAAGGCGGTCATGACGATCACCGGCAGGTCGGGGTGGCGCTCCTTGCTGGATTTGATCAGCTCCAGGCCGGTCATGCGCGGCATGCGCATGTCGGTGAGCATCAGGTCGGGCTCCTCCTCGTCCAGGATGGCCAGGGCCCGCGCCCCGCTGTCGGCGGTGGCCACGTCGTAGCCGGCCTCGGACAACAGGGCGTCCAGCACCAGGAGGTAGTTCTTCTCGTCGTCCACTATCAGGATGCGTTCCACGCGATATCTCCGCCTGGGGAGGGCCGGTCCGCCGACCCGTGGGTTATCGGTCGAAAAATAGCATGGAACCAGGCCCTGAATAAAGCCCGCAGCGGGATTCCTGGACAAGGCCTCGTGACATGGCTTACCATGCGCGGCCAGAGCAGGCAAATTTTCCGGGAGGGCGGCTGGTCATGTCCGAACTGGAGCAATTGGGATTCGACCGCTTTCAGCGTTTTCAAGCCACGGCCGAGTTGATCAGCGAGCTGGCACAGGGTCGGCGCCTGGATATCCTGGACGTGGGCGGCCTGGACCAGGCCTTGGCCGATTTTTTGCCCGGGCATGCCTACCGCCCCTGGCCCCACAAGGTGTTGTCCCACTCCGGAGGCCTGGCCCTGCCCGCGCGCAGCCAGGACGTGGTGGTGGCCCTGGACGTGCTGGAGCACGTGCCACCCGGCCAGCGCCGCTATTTCCTGGGCGAGCTGGCGCGGGTGTGCCGCCTGGCCCTGGTGGTGGGGTTTCCCATCAAAACCGCGCAACAGGCCGAGGCCTTCGTGCTGGGCATCACCGGCAGCGCCTGGCTGGCCGAGCACCAGGAGCATGGTCTACCCGACCCGGCCCAGGTGGAGGCCATCCTGGCCGAGCTGGGCCTGACCTTCACCCGCCACGCCAATGCCTGCCTGCCCTCCTGGACGGCCATGATGCTCTTGATGTACGGGGTGCAAGACCTGAATCTGCGGGCACGCATCAGCCAATTCTTCAACCGCCAATACGCCCCCCTGGAAAACCGCGAGCCCGCCTACCGCTATATCTACCTGTGCCGGCCGGGTTAGGACCGCCGCCCCTTGCCACCGCGCCACTAACTTAGACTCAGCGGGGAGGCATGCGGGCCATGGCTGGCCCGTTGGGCGCGCCAGCGGCCGAGGGGCCAGCAAAGCCATGGACGGCTTTGATTGCCATCCAACACTAAGCAGCCCTCAGGCGCACCTCCACCCGCGCCCCGCCGCCGGCCGCCGGCCCCACCTCCACGCGCCCGCGATGGCTGGCCATGATGCTGCTTACGATGGACAGGCCCAGGCCGGTGCCTTGTTCCTTGGTGGTGAAGAAGGGGTCGAAAAGCCGGCCGGCCGCCTCGGGCTCGAAGCCCGGACCCGTGTCCTCCACGGCGATGACCACCCACTGGCGGCCTCCCGCCTCGGCCTGGCTGGTGGAGACGGTCAGCGTGCCGCCGCCCTGCTCCTCCATGGCCTGGATGGCGTTGTTGAAGATGTTCAGAAAGGCCCGGTAGAGCAGGTCGGCGTCGCCCAGGGCCTGCACCCGGCGGCCGCTGTAGCGGCGCACCACCTCCACCCCGGCCCGCTGGGCCTCGGGCAGCAGGGCTTGCAGGTTGCGCTCCATGACCTCCTCCACCAGCAGGTGGCGCAGCACCGGGTTCTGGGGCCGGGCGAAATCCAGAAACTCGGTGACAATGCGGTTCAGGCGCGAGGACTCCTCCACGATGACCTGGGCCAGGGGGCGCTGCTTGGGCTCCACGCGGCTGCCCAACAGCTCGGCCGTGGAGCGCACGATGCCCAGGGGGTTCCTGATCTCGTGGGCCACGCCGGCGATCATGCGCCCCAGGGCGGCCAGGCGCTCGGAGTGGTGCAGTTGCTCCTCCAGGGAGGCCTGCAAGGCCGCGCGCAGGCCCATGATGCGCTGCCCGCGGATGACGATGGTGCGCAGGATCACGAACAACAGCACCATCATGCCCACCAGCATGCCCACTATGAACAACTGGTCGCGCCATATCTCCCTGAAATCCTCGTTCACGTCCAGGGTGATCTCGAACACGGCCCGCGCCGGCCCCAGTTCCGAGGTGAGCCGGCGCTCGTCGCGCAGGGGTATGAAGGTCTTGAGCACCATGGACCCGTGGCCGCCCAGCTCCAGGAACTCCAGGGGCGGCTCCAAGAGGCTGGCGTGGGAGCCGGCCACCGCCCGGCGGAAGGCGGCGCCGTCGGCCCCCAGGCGGCCGATGTAGTCGGGTTGGGTGGAGTAGATGATATTGCCTTCCAGGTCCAGGATGTTGACCTGCAAGACCTGGAAGGAATGGATGGTGTTCCGTACCACGGCGTCCAGGAGGCTGAACTGGGAGGGCTGGCCCACGTTGATGCCGCCGTAGTCGCGCAGGGCCGGCACCACGAAGCGCACCATGACCTGGTGGTTGAGGTTCTCGGCCAGGAGCAGGGCGTACTGCTCGCGCTTGTGCAGCACCAGTTGGGCCGCCCGCTGGCTCACCACCGAGGAGATGGCCAGGGTGAAGAGCAGGATGATCACCAGGCTGGTCACCGAGAAATACTTGACCAGCTGGAACGGCTTCTGCTCGGCTGAATCGCTGTCAGTCTCCGACGGCTCCAGCACCATCACCGGGCTTTTGCTGTTTTCGGCCACCAGCCCCGCCCGCGGCCTAGACCAGGAATCCGGGGCCAGGGTCCAGATCGTCCAGGCGCTTCTTCTGCTCCTCGAAACCGGCACGGCCCATGAGCCCGTAGGTGAGCTGCTTGGACAGCTCCACCCCGGGCTGGTCCAGGGGGTTGATCTCCAGGAGCGCCCCGGCGGCCACCGTGGCGGCCTCCAGCATGAACAGCACCTGGCCCATGACCCTGGCGTCCAGATGGGGCAGGCGCAGGCTCAAGGAGGGCCGCCCCTGGCTGGCCAGGGCCGCGGCCGTGGCCCGGGCCTCGGCCTGTATCAGCTCGCTCATGGAGCGGCCGCCCAGGTAGGCCAGGGCGTCGATCTCGGGATACAGGGCGGGTATCTCCAGGTCGGCGCCGTAGTTGGCCAGGGTCAGGAAGCAGATCAGCTTGTCCTGGGGGCCTTCCATGTAGAGCTGCAACTGGCTGTGCTGATCGGTGGCCCCCACGGCGGCCACCGGGGTCTGCCCCACATTCACCAGCCGGCCGTCCAGGGCTTGAGCCTTGCCCAGGGACTCGGCCCAGAGCTGGGCGAACCACTGGGCCAGGCCGAAGAGGTCGCTGACATAGGGCATCATCACCAGGATGTTGCGCCCGGCACGCTGCATGGCCACGGCCTGGGCGGCGAACATATAGGCCGGATTCTCCAGCAGGGTGGGCTTCTGGCAGCGCTGGGCCATGTCGGCGGCGCCCTCCAGCAGGGCGGCCACGTCGTGGCCGGCGCAGGCCAGGGGCAGTAAGCCCACGGCCGAGAGCACCGAGTAGCGCCCGCCCACGCTGGGGGGCACGGTGAGCACCCGGAAGGGCTCGCGGCTGGCCAGAAGGCGCAGGTTGCCCTTTTCGGGGTCAGTGGTGAAGACGATGCGCTCCCGGGCCTCGGCCGGCCCCAGGGCGCGCTCCAGGCGCTCCAGCACCACCAAGAACTGGGACATGGTCTCGGCGGTGGAGCCGCTCTTGCTGACCACGTTGAAGACCGTGCGCTTCAGGTCCAGGCCCGAGAGCAGGCTGCTGAACATGCGCGGGTCGGAGTTGTCGGCCACGAACAGGCGCAAGCCGTGGTTGGCCGGCGGCAGTGACTGGCGGAAGGCGCCCGACAAGGCCATGTCCACGGCCGTGGTCCCCAGGGCGCTGCCGCCGATGCCCAGCACCACCAGGTTGTCGGCCAGGCCTTGCAGGCGCTGGGCCTCGTTGGTGATGGTCGACAGCTCCTCGCGGGGCATGCCGGGAAGTTGCCAGAATCCCAACTGTCCGGCCTGGCGCTGCTCGGTCAGGCTGGCGTGCACCCGGTTCATCTCGCTTTGCAGGGCCTTCAAGGCCGGCTGGTCCAGGCCCTGGCCCTGGCCCAGGGCCTGGCTCAGGCAAAAGGCGTAATCCAGGCGCAGGGCTTGCTCGGACATGGGTTCTCCTTTATCCGGGTGGGTGGCATTTCATCGACCGGGCCTTGGCGCCCCGGCCGGGCAGGCGGCGGCGTCAGCGCCGGCTCCTGGTGATTTTGATTATACGTGGCCATAGGATGACAAACAAGACACGGCAAATTGACAAACCATCAAGCCGGAGCTATCATAAATCGCAATTTCGGTTTGTGCCGATGTGAATACCCTGCCTTTTTGGGGAGGTCTCCGGTGCAGGAGATGCTGGACCAACTAGCCGACCAAGTCCTGGACTTGGATGCCCAGGAACTCAAGGCCTTGTTGCCGCAAATCCAGGCCCGCATGGACCAGTTGGACCATACCCGGGAATGGGAGCGCTCGGTGGTGGCCTTTTTCATCATCAACGCCCTGAGGGTCAAGGACAACCTGGCCCATCAGGGACAGCGCTCCGAAGTGCCCCGGCAGGAAGGCGCCCGCCTGCGCCTGGTCAAGTAAGCCTAACCGTGGGGCATTAAACCACCCGCCACAATAGCCTCGTGCTGTTTGTCAAATAAACTGGCAAGCATTCAAAGCGATTACACAAATTATTGATAGATCTTTGGCCTGGTCACCCCTGGCGAGGGCTGTCCGTTGTCCCGCCGGGCGGCTAGGCCGGCCCCTCCCCACCCTTTTCCCGCCGCAGCCGGGCCTTGGCCCGTTGCAGCTCCCGCAAGCGCTCCCGCAGCAGCTTTTCGCGCCCGCGCTCCGTGGGCTGGTAGTAGCGTCGGCCTTGCAGGCGCTCGGGCAGGTATTCCTGCCCCACCACGGCGTCCTGAAAGTCATGGGGGTACTGGTAGCCCTGGCCGTAGCCCAGGCCCTTCATCAGGCGGGTGGGGGCGTTGCGGATGGCTAGCGGCACCTCCAGGGGACCCAGCTTGTTGGCGTCGCCCATGGCCTGGCCAAAGGCCACGTACAGGGCGTTGGATTTGGGGGCCATGGCCAGGTACACCGCCACCTGGGCCAGGGCCAGCTCACCCTCGGGCCGGCCCAGGAGGTCAAAGGCCCCCAGGGCGGCCACGGCCTGGTTCAGGGCGTAGGGGTCGGCCAGGCCCACGTCCTCGCTGGCAAAGCGGATCATGCGCCGCAGCAGGTAGTGGGGCTCCTCGCCGGCGGCCAGCATGCGCGCCAGCCAGTAGAGGGCCGCGTCGGGGTCGGAGCCGCGCAGGCTCTTGTGCAGGGCGCTGATGAGGTTGTAGTGCTCATCGCCGGACTTGTCATAGCGCAGGGCGCTCTTGCCCACCGCCTGCTCGGCCTGCTTCAGCCCCACCGCCCGCCGGCCGCCCCGGCCCAGGGGCGCGGTGGTCACGGCCAGCTCCAGGGCCGACAGCATGCGCCGGGCGTCGCCAAAGGCGGTGGCCACCAGGTGCGTGCGGGCCTCGGGGGTCAGCTCGGCCTGATACCCGGCCAGGCCGCGTTCTTCCTCGCTCAGGGCCCGGTCCAGGATCTGGGCCAGGTCGTCCTCGCCCAGGGGGTTGAGCACCAGCACCCGGGTGCGCGACAGAAGCGCCGGGATGATCTCGAAACTGGGGTTTTCGGTGGTGGCCCCCAGCAGGATGATGATGCCGCTCTCCACGTGGGGCAGGAAGGCGTCCTGCTGCGACTTGTTGAAGCGGTGGATCTCGTCCACGAAGAGCACGGTGCGCCGGTCGCGCTTGAGGTTCTCGCGGGCCTCGCCCACCACCCGGCGGATGTCGGCCACGCCCGAGAGCACGGCCGAGAACTCCACGAACTCGGCCTGCCAATAACGGGCCAGCAGGCGGGCCAGGGTGGTCTTGCCGGTGCCGGGCGGGCCCCAGAAGATCAGGCTGGCCGGCCGGCCGCTGGCGATGAGCCGGCCCAGGGGGGCTTCGTCCGCCAGCAGGTGGGCCTGGCCCACGTACTCGGAGATGTCCCGCGGACGCAGGCGCTCGGCCAGGGGGGCCTGGCCGCCGGCCGTGGCCGGCGCGGGTTTGTCAGGGTTGAACAGGTCCATCACACCTCGCCCGTCTGGCGCGCGTCCAGGGCCCCGCGCGCCGCCCGCCAGGCCCGGCCCAGGCGGTCGCTGACGCGGTCCCGGGCCAGGCGCTCGATGCCCGCCAGTTGCAGCTCGGCCTCCTGGCGGCCGGCCGCCACGATGGCGCCGGCCCGGGGGTAGTCCATCCAGTGCATGCCCCCCACCGCCGGCCGCAGCACCAGGTCGGCCTGCTTGAGCATCAGCTCGGAGAGCAACGCGGCCTGGATGTCGCCGGCGCGCAGGTAAAGCTCCAGGCCCACCTTGGGTAGAGCGTCGCTGGCGATGGCCCGGTCCACGCAGACCGCCACCAGGCGCTTCATGCCCAGGCGACGGGCCTCCAGGGTGGGCACCAGGGAGCAGACCCCGCCGTCCATGAGCAGCCGGCCCTGGTGGCGCACCAGGGGGGCCACGCCCGGCACCGCGCAGGAGGCCACCACCGCCTCGCGCAAGGGGCCCCGGTCGATGATCACCGTGCGGCCGGTCTGCACGTCGGTGGCCACGGCGGCAAAGGGCACCTGGCAGGACTGGATCAGCACGTCGGGCAGGAAAAAAGCCACCACCCGGCGGAAATAGTCCAGGCCCAGCACGGAGTGTTCCAACACCAGGTTTTTGAGCATCCGTCCCTTGCAGAAAAGCCGGCCCACCCGGTCGCCCAGGCTGCGGCAGGCCTCGCCCTGGCTCTCGCTGACCATGGCCCGCACCCGGGGATCGTGGGCCAGGGGCGAGGCGGCGAACTCCAGCACCCGCTCCACCATCTGGTCCGGGTGGTAGCCCAGGGCAAAGCCCGCGCCGGCGATGGCCCCGCTGCTGGTGCCCACGACGCCGCGCACGTCCACACCCTGGCGCTTGAGCACCGCCAGCACGCCCACATGGGCGAAGCCCCGGGCCCCGCCGCCGCCCAGGGCCAGGCATATGCCGCCGCGCACGCGTCTCGTCACTGTTATTCTCCGCGAAAAGTCACCCGCGGGACTTTACAGGAGCCTTCGCCTTAGCTATATTTACCCCGCGCCGAGCGGGATTGCCCGCATCCGGCCAAATCTTACAGCAAAGAAGGTGATAGTAGTGCAAGTCCAGGTCATGGACAACAATGTCGAGAAGGCCATCAAACTCCTCAAGCGCAAGCTTACCAAGGAAGGCGTCTTCCGGCAGTTGGAGGAGAAGCGCTGGCACGAAAAGCCTTCCGACGCTCGCCGGCGCAAGCAGCGCCAGGCCCGCCGTCGGTTGCGCCGCCAGATGGCCCGCGCCCGCGCCCGCGGCCGCGCCTAGTCTCGCACCACCTTTTCGCGCGCACCAACCCCCGCAAGACGGCCCCCGCGGCCGTCTTGCGGTGTTGTTTGCAGATGCAGACCGCGGGGTTATTCTAAACTCCCCGCAAAATGATAGTTGACATTGGCAATATCCGGTATATGATTCTGGCAATCCAGGCCTATTGACACATTTTCCGTTTGACATGCCGGCGCGACCCGTGCCCATCTCAGCCGAAAATAGGGTTCAAGAGGCCAAGCCGTCCCTCCCCTGGCGGGGGGGAGTAATCCGTTGGTCATTTCAGGAGTCCAAAGAAGATGGGAAAGAGCATTTACGTCGGCAATTTGTCCTTTAACTCCACTGAGCAGGGCCTGCGCGGCCTTTTCGAGCAGTACGGCACCGTGCTCTCGGCCAGGATCATGACAGACCGTGAGACCGGCCGCAGCCGCGGCTTCGGTTTCGTGGAGATGGAGGCCGCCGACAGCGACGCCGCGATCCAGGCCCTGAACGGTGCCATGTTCGAGGGCCGGGCGCTGAAGGTCAACGAGGCCAAGCCCCGCGAGCCCCGCGGCCCCCGCCGCTGGTAACCCCGCCACCGGCGCTCCGCTAGAGCCGAAAAACCAGGGCGGCCGCTGCGCAAGCAGTGGCCGCCCTGCCTTTTGCCCGCCCCGGATGCGCCGTCGCAGCCAGGCCCTGAACGCCGAGGCCAGACGCCTGAGACAGGCCGACCCCGGCTGGGGCCGGGGTCGACTGCGGCGAGGCCCCCGCCCCGCCGCCGCGCAATCCAAATAGAGAGGGTCCTAAGGCTTGGCCACCATGAACGCCTTGTAGGCCTGCACGCTGGCCCAGATGTCGGCCTTGTGCAGCACTTCGAACGGCGAGTGCATGGAGAGCATGGAGGGGCCCACGTCCACGATGTCCATGCCGTAGACCGCCCAGTGCTTGGCGATGGTGCCGCCGCCGCCCTCGTCCACCTTGCCCATGCCCGCCGCCTGCCAGGCCACCCCGGCCGCGTCCCAGACCCCCCTGAGCCAGGCCACGTACTCGGCGTTGGCGTCGCTGGCGCCATATTTGCCGCCGTGGCCGGTGTACTTGGTCAGGCAGACGCCGTAGCCCAGGCGGGCGGCGTTGTATTTGTCGTGCACCTCGGGGTAGTCCGGGTCCAGGGCCCCGTTCACGTCGGCCGAGAGCGCCTTGCTGTTGGCCAGGACCCGGCTCACGGATAGGTAGTCGGCCTTTTCGCCGGCCGCCTCCATCAGCCCGGCCACCAGGTGCTCCAGCCAGCGGCTCTGGGCGCTGGTCATGCCCTCGCTGCCGATCTCCTCCTTGTCGTAGAAGATGCTCAGGCAGGTCACCGCCGGCTTGGTTATTTCCAGCATGGCCCGCAGGCTGCCAAAGGCCGAGGCGCGGTCGTCCTGGCCATAGGCGCCCACCAGGGCCCGGTCCAGGCCCACGTCCCGGGCCGGGCCGGCCGGCACGATCTCCAGCTCGGCGCTGATCAGGTCGGCCTCGTTGACGCCGTAGCGGTCGTTCAGGAGCTTGAGCACCGCCAGCTTGATCTTGTCGCCGTTGTCGGCCCCGTCCAGGGACAGCCCGCCCACCACCAGGTTCATGCGCTCGCCGTCAAAGGCCTCGCCCACCTTCTTGGGATCCTGGCTCTTGCGGCTCAGGTGGGGCAAGAGGTCCAGCACGGTGAAGACCGGGTCGTCCGGGGCGTCGCCGATGTTGATGGTCGCGGTGCGGCCGTCGGTGGTGCAGATCACGCCCACGATGGAAAGCGGCCGGGCGAACCACTGATACTTCTTGATGCCGCCGTAGTAGTGGGTCTTGAGGAAAGCCAGGTCCTGGTTCTCCACCAGGGGGTGCATCTTCAGATCCAGGCGCGGGGCGTCGATGTGGCTGCCCAGGATGCGCAGGCCCTCGCTGAGGGGCCGCTGGCCCAGCACGGCCAGGGCCATGGTCTTGCCGGCCTGGCCGGCCCAGAAGCGACCGCCTTTGGCCTTGCCGCCCAGGGGCTTGAAACCCGCCTTTTCCGCCGCCTGGCGGATGAACTCCGCGGCCAGGCGCTCGGTCTTGGCCTGGCTCAGGAAGGCCTTGTACTCCTCGGCCAGGCTGAAGATGGCCTGGCGGGTCTTCTGGTCGGCCTGCTCCCAGATGCTCTTGGGCTGCAAGAGGAGCTTCTCGCCCAGGGCCTTAAGCTCCTTCTTGCTCAGCTTGGCGGGCGGGCCGGGTTTGGCGGCGGTTTTCTTGGCGGGCATTTCGGCTCCAGGTTGGCGGTTCCCTCGCATCAGGAAAATCATTCCCATCAGCCTAGATTTTTATCACCCCGCGCAGGCCGGGGCAACCAGGAAGCGGGCGGCTCAGCGACGGCTGGTGGCGCCCAGGTAGATTGCCAGCAGCGCCCCCACCGCGCCGATCAGCTCGATGGCCGTGGTGGGCCGGGCGAAGAAGGTCATGTCCCACACGAAGCTCAGGGTGGGCTGCATCAGCAGCACCAGGCCGGCCCGGGCCGCCGGCACCCGGGGCAGCCCGCGGGAGATGAAGACCCAGCCCAAGACCTGGCCGGCCAGGCCGTAGCCGGTGAGCGCGGCCCAGGATTGCAGGTCCGGGATGACGAATGACTCGCCCAAAAGCCAGGCGCCGGGGGCCAGCATGGCCGCGCAGCCCAGGCTGATGACCACCATGTTGGCCTGGGCGGCGGCGGTGTCGCGGCCCTTTTGCAGGCGGCGCAGGGTGAGCAGGTAGGCGGCGTAGGCCAGGGCGGTGAGCAGGCCGAAGCCCACGCCGGGCAGGTAGTCCGGCGGCAGGTCGGCCCGGTCCAGCCCCACCAGCAAAAACAGCCCGGCCAGGGCCAGGGGGATGGCCAGCCACAGCCGCCAGCCCAGGCGTTCGCCAACAAACAGCGCGCCGAAGCCGGCCAGGAAGAAGACCTGGAAGTTGCTGAGGATGGTGGCCAGGCCCGGCCCCACGTAGTGGATGGAGCGGTGCCAGAAGGTGAGATCCAGGGCGAAGAAGAAGGCGCAGGCCAGGGCCCCCGGCAGGTCGCGCTTTTGCGGGATGATGCGCCGGCCCTGGGCCAGCAGCACCCCGGCCAGGAGCAGGCCGCCCAGGAGCATGCGGTAGAAGCCGGCCATGGTGGGGCCCACGTGGGCCAGCTTGACGCAGACCGGCGAGAAGCTGATCAGCATCGCGCCCAGCATCACCAGACCCGCCCCTCCGCCCCCGCCGCCGGTGTGGGGACTGTCCTGGGGCGCGGAAACGGGCGGATTGCTGCTCATGACGCGCGATTGTACCGGAAAGCCTAGCCCGGCAATACTGCCAGCAAAAAGAACTCTATGTTGCCGGCCGGGCCAGGGATGGGGCTCCTGCACTGGCCCTGCACCTGCAAGTCCAGCCCGGTCAGGCAGGCGGCCACTTTGTCCACCGCGGCCTGGCGGGCGGCCTGGTCGCGCACCACCCCGCCCGGCCCCACCCATTCGCGGCCGGCCTCGAACTGGGGCTTGACCAGGCACAGGATGCGCCCGCCCGGAACCAGGCGCGGCGGCGCCTGGGGCAGGACCAGGGTCAGGCTGATGAAGGAGACGTCGAGCACGCAGAGGTCAAAGGGGCCGGGGGCCATGTCCGGCGGCAGGGAGCGGGCGTTGACCCGCTCATGAAGCGTCACCCGCGGGTCCTGGCGCAGCTTCCAGGCCAGTTGGCCGTAGCCCACGTCCACGCCGGTGATGGCGGCCGCGCCGCGCATGAGCAGGCAGTCGCTGAACCCGCCGGTGCTGATGCCCAGATCCAGGCACCTCAGGCCGGTCACGTCCAGGCCGAAGTGGTCCAGGGCCCCGGCCAGCTTGACCCCGCCCCGGCTCACGTAGGGGTGCTCGGGGCCGTCCACGCTGATGGCGGCCCCCGGCGGGGCGGGCTGGCCGGCCTTTCTGGCCGGCTGGCCGTTGATCCTGACCAGGCCGGCCAGGATCAGGCCCTG
This sequence comes from Pseudomonadota bacterium, assembly GCA_043805555.1. Classification (GTDB taxonomy): domain Bacteria; phylum Desulfobacterota; class Desulfarculia; order Desulfarculales; family Desulfarculaceae; genus JACRDC01. Next base: position 6,333 of record JAZDHW010000222.1, on the reverse strand, counting down.
GGCCTTCTGGCGGCTCTCGGCCAGGCCCAGCTCTACTAGACGTTGATCCAGGCGCTGGTCTAATCTCTGGCCTGGGCGAGGGGCCTTGGCCAAGGCTAGGCGGCCAGGAGCCTGCGGGCCGCCGCGGCCACGGCGTCGGCGTCGATGTGGTAGAGCGCGCGCAACTGCTTCTGGCTGCCTTGCTCCACGAAGACGTCGTTCACGCCCACGGCGGCGGTGGCCACGCCCGTGAGACCGGCCGCGGCCAGGGTCTCCAGCACCGCCGCGCCGAAGCCGCCCATGACCACGTTCTCCTCCACCGTGACCACCCGGCCGGTTTTTTTGGCCAAGTCCAGGATGAGCCCGGCGTCCAGGGGCTTGACGAATCGGGCGTTGACCACCGCCGCGCCGACGCCATCGGCGGCCAGCAGCTCGGCCGCGGCCGCGGCCGCCGCCACGCCCACCCCGCTGCCGATGAGCGCCACGTCCGCGCCCTCGCGCCGCAGCTCGGCCCGGCCCCAGGCCAATTCGCGCGGCGGGCCGGCCAGGGGAACGCCCAGGCCGCGGCCGCGGGGATAGCGCAGGGCCGCGGGACCGGCGTGGTTGAGGCAGGTGTAGAGCATGTGGCGCAGCTCGTCCTCGTCGGCCGGGGCCAGCACGGCCAGGTTGGGCACGCAGCGCAGGAAGCTCAGGTCAAGCAGACCCTGGTGGGTGGGGCCGTCCTCGCCCACGATGCCGCCGCGGTCCATGGCGAAAATCACCGGCAGGTTGGTCAGGCAGACGTCGTGGACCACCTGGTCAAAGGCCCGCTGCAGGAAGGTGCTGTAGATGGCCACCACCGGCTTGAAGCCCTGGCTGGCCAGGCCGCCGGCAAAGGTCACCGCGTGCTGCTCGGCGATGCCCACATCCACGAAGCGCTCGGGCAGGGCCTGGGCAAAGGCCCCCAGGCCGGTGCCCTCGGGCATGGCCGCGGTGATGGCCACGATGCGCGGGTCGGCCTGGCCCAGCGCCACCATGGTGTCGCCGAAGACCTGGGTGTAGGTGGGCGGCGGCGGCCCGGCCGGCTCCTCGGCCGGGGCCTCGGCCTCGTAGGGGGCTTGCTTTGGCTTGGTGGCCCCCACGCCGTGGAAATGGCTGGGGTCGGCCTCGGCCGGGGCGTAGCCCTTGCCCTTGGTGGTGATCACGTGCACCAGTTGCGGCCCCTGCTGGTTGGCCACATTGGCGAAAGTCTCGATGAGCCAGGGCAGGTTGTGGCCGTCCACCGGACCCAGGTAGTTGAACCGGAAGGCCTCGAAGAGCATGCCGGGGGTGGAGAAGGCCTTGAACGACTCCTCCGAGCGCCGGGCCAGGTCCAACAGGTCGCGGCCGATGCCGGGCAGGCCCTTGAGCCAGCGCTCCAGATCCTTGCGGAAGGTCAGGTAGGCCTTGCCGGAGATGGCCCGGGACATGAACCGCGACAGCGCGCCCACGTTGCGGGCGATGGACATGCCGTTGTCGTTGAGCACCACGATCAGGTCCTGGTCCATGAACCCGGCCTGGTTCAGGCCCTCGAAGGCCAAGCCCGCGGTCAGGCTGCCGTCGCCGATCACCGCCACCACCTTGCCGGGGTCGCCCTGGAGCTTCTTGGCAAAGGCCATGCCCAGGGCGGCGCTGATGCTGGTGGAGGAATGGCCGGTGTCAAAGGCGTCGTAGGGGCTTTCGGCCCGCTTGGGGAAGCCGCTGATGCCGTTCAACTGGCGCAGGGTGTGGAAGCGCTCGCGCCGGCCGGTGATGAGCTTCTGGGCGTAGGTCTGGTGCCCCACGTCCCAGACGATGCGGTCCTCGGGCCGGTGGAAGACCCGGTACAGGGCCAGGGTCAGCTCCACCACGCCCAGGCTGGGGGCCAGGTGGCCGCCGGTCTTGGTCACGGTGTCGATGATGCGCTGGCGGATCTCGGCCGCCAGGCGCTCCAGGTCCTCGGGCTCCAGGGCCTTGAGATCAGCCGGAGAATCTATCCTCTCCAGCAGTGATTTTCTGACAGGCAGGGATGCTTCCAATCTTCTCCCCTGGTTGCATGATCATGGCTGGCAGGGGGCGCTGCCACCCCTTAGAGCAATTGTGAAGCTTCGTCACCACTTACGCAAGTCGATCCGTTGGGCCGCCCTGGCTGGCGCCGGCGCGCCCCCGCCCCCAGGCGTCGGCGGCCTTGATGGCGTCCATGACCAGGGCCGGCGAGACCGCGTGGGGCTCGTTATGCAAGGTGTCCTCGGGCGCGCAGGCCTTCCGGGCCACCTGCATCAGCTGGGCGTCGCTCACCCCGGCCAGGCCCAGGCCGGCCAGGGTCGTGGGCAGGCCCACCGCCGCGCAGAAGTCATAGACCTCCTCGATCAGGGCCGGCGGCCGATCGGTGAGAAACAGCGCGGCCAGGGCGCCGAAGGCCACCTTCTCGCCGTGATAATAGGCGTGGGTGGGGGCCAGGGCGGTGAGGCCGTTGTGCAGGGCGTGGGCCGCGGCCAGGCCGGCGCTCTCAAAACCCAGGCCGCTCAAGAGGGTGTTGGCCTCCACCACCCGATCCAGGGCCGGGGTCACGGCCCCGGCCGCGTTGGCCGCCAGGGCCATGGGGCCATACTCGCGCAAAATGTCGTAGCACAGCCTGGCCAGGGCGTAGGCCGTGGTGGAGCCCAGCGCGCCGGCGATGTTGGGCGCGCGCTGGATGCGGCAGGACTCGGCCTCGAACCAGGTGGCCAGGGCGTCGCCCATGCCTGCGGCCAAAAACCGGGCCGGCGCGGCCGCGATGACCTGGGTGTCCACCAGCACCACGTTCGGGTTTGTGGGCAGGATGTCGGCCCGCTGGAACACGCCGTCGTCGGTGTAGACCACGCAGACGCTGCTGCACGGCGCGTCGGTGGAGGCGATGGTGGGCGCGCTGATCACCGGCAGCCCGGCCTGGTGGGCCACGGCCTTGGCCGCGTCCAGGGTCTTGCCCCCGCCCAGGCCCACCACCAGCTCGGCCCCGGCCGCGCGGCAAAGCCCCAGCAGGCGGGCTATCTCGGCGTCGGAGCACTGGCGGCCGAAGGTCTCCACCGTGACGTCGCATTTTTCGCTCAGGCCGGGCATGAGCGGCGGCAGCAGGGTCTGGCGCGGGTGGGGCGAGGCGATGATGAAGACCTTTTTCCCCAAACGGGCGCACTCGTCGCCCAGGGCGGTCAGGGCGTCGCGGCCCTGGATGTAGCGGCCCGGAAAGAGCGTCACGCTGAGCATGGCTGGCTACCTTGCCTAATGGGTGCGTTCCATGATGTAGGCGGCCAGGGCCGTGAGCGGCCAGGCGGCCGGGCCCAGGGGCGCGATGATGGCCGCGGCCTCGTCCACCAGTTGCCGGCCGGTCTCACGGGCCTGGGCCGGGCCCACCACCGCGGGATAGGTCATCTTGCCCCGGGCCTCGTCGCTGCCGATGGCCTTGCCCAGGGCGGCCGCGTCGCCGCTGAGGTTCAAGAGGTCGTCGGCGATCTGGAAGGCCAGGCCGATGCGCCGGCCATAGCGCACCAACAGGCCCACCTGGTCCCGGTCGCCGCCGGCGATGAGCGCGCCGGCCTGCAACGAGGCGGTGATGAGCGCGCCGGTCTTCTTGGCGTGGATGAGCTGCACCTGGGCCAGGTCCGGCTCCTGCCGCTCGGCCAAAAGGTCCGCGGCCTGGCCGCCCACCATGCCTTCCAGGCCGGCCGCGCGCATGACCACCTGGGCCGCGGCCAGTGCCCGCCAGGGCTCCACGTCGCCCACGGCGGCCGGGTCGCTCATGAGCACCATGGCCTGGGTCAAGAGGCCGTCCCCGGCCAGGATGGCCAGGCCCTGGCCAAAGACCTTGTGGTTGGTGGGTACCCCGCGCCGGAAGTCGTCGTCGTCCATGCCGGGCAGGTCGTCGTGCACCAGGCTGTAGGTGTGGATCATCTCGAGCGCGCAGGCGCAGTACATGGCCCGGTCCGCATCGCCGCCCACCGCCTCGGCCGCGGCCAGGCAGAGCACCGGCCGCAGGCGCTTGCCGCCGGCAAAGAGGCTGTAGCGCATGGCCTTCAAGATCTGGCCGCCGGCCTCGTCAAAGGGCAGATAGCGGTCCAGGGCCGCGTCCACGGCCTCGCGTTTTTCGCCTAAAAAGGCCTTGAGGTCGCCGGCCGCCATGGGTTAATCCTCCGCGGCCGCAGGCTCGAAAGGCGTCTCCACTAAAACGCCCTTGGCCCGGTCCTGGATGAGCAGGGTCACCTTTTTCTCGGCCGCGTCCAGGCGCGTCCCGCAGGCCTCGGCCAGCTTGACTCCTTCCTCGAACAGGGCCAGGGACACCTCCAGGTCCAGGTCCTCGCCCTCCAGCCGGCCCACGATCTCCTCCAGCCGGTTCAGGCTCTGCTCGAAGCTGCCTTCCTTCTTCGCCTTGGCCATGGCCATCCCTCCTGGCTATTGCCGCGCCGGCCGGGCCGGTGTTTTTTGCCGCTTGACCGGGACCGCGCCCGCAGCCGTGCGGCTCAGCGCGATGAAGGCCAGGGGGTCCACGCGCGCCCCGGCCCAGTGCAGGTCAAAATGCAGGTGCGGGCCGGTGACCCGGCCGCTCATGCCGGCCAGGCCGATGACCTGGCCGGGCTTGACTAGATCGCCCGCCTTGACCTGGGCCGCGCTCAAATGGCGATAGGCGCTGACCAGGCCCAAGCCGTGGTCGATGAGCACGATCAGCCCGCCGAAAAACGTATCGCGCACGCAGGCCACCCGGCCGGCGGCCGGGGCCGCGATGGGCGCGCCCACGCCGGCGCGCAGGTCCACGCCGCCGTGGGGGCTGCGGGGCTGGTCGTTGACCAGGCTACGGCGGCCGAAGACGCCCACCACCACGCTGTCCACCGGCAGGCGCCAGGGCCCGGACCACAAGGCCTGCGGGGTGCGCAGGTCATAGGCCGCGCGCATGGCGGCCAGGTCCTCCTGGTGGCGGGCCAATTGGGCCGGGTCGGGCTCCACGTATTTGCCGTCCACGGTGATGCGCCGGGTGCCGTAGTCGCGGGCGGCCACGCTGACCCCGCGGCTGGCCACGACCCGGCCCCCGGCCAGCACCTCCAGGCGCTGCGCGCCGGGCGGGGCGTCCAGATCCGCGGCGATGAGCGCCGACCAGCAGCCGTCCGCGCCCCGGCTCAGGGGGGCCTCGCGCCCCAGCAGGCGCACGCCGAGCGCGGGGGCCTGGCCAGCGCCGCAGACCCGCAGCCAGGCCGGCTGGCCCTGGGCCAGGACCTCGGGCTGCAAGGCGATGGTGGGCGCGGCCAATGCCGGCCCGGCGAAGGCCAAACCCGCGATAAGCAGCAACAGCAGCAGACTCGGCCTCACGGCTCCACCTCTTCCACCCGCACCCGCAGGCTCCCCGCGCCCAGGCGCACGCGCAGGGCCTGGCCGGGTTGCACCTGCGCGGCCCGGCGCACCAGGCGGCCGGCCTCGTCCTGCACCAGGGCAAAGCCCCGGCCCAGCACGGCCACCGGCCCCAGGTTGCGCAGGCCGGCGGTTAGTTCGCCCAAGGCGGCCCGGCGCTCACGCAGGCCGGCGATGAGGGCCGCGTCCAGGCGATGGCGCAGTTCGGCGTGGCGGGCGCGCAATTCGGCCAGGCGGCGGTCGGGCCGGCGCTCCAAGAGGCGCTCGCGCATCTGGCCCAGCCGGCGCGCCCGGCGGTGCAGGCCCGCGATCAGCCCGCCCTGGGCCAGTTCCAGCAGGTCGTCCACCCGGAGGCGCAAATCGGCCAGGCCACGGCGGGGGTCGCGCAGGCCCCGGCGCAGGCCGGCCAGGCGCTCGCGTCGGCCGGCGATGAGGCGCATCCCGCGCCGGGCCAGGCGTTTTTGCAAAACGTGCAACCGGGCGGTCAGCTCGGCCCGGCTGGCCACCAAAAGCTCGGCCGCGGCCGAGGGCGTGGGCGCGCGCAAATCGGCCACCAAGTCGCTGATGGTCACGTCGATCTCATGGCCCACGGCCGAGACCACCGGGATGGGGCTGGCGGCAATGGCCCGCGCCAGGTCTTCATCGTTGAAGGCCCACAAATCCTCGGGCGAGCCGCCGCCCCGGGTGAGCACGATCACCTCGGGCCAGCCCCAGGCGGCCAGGTCGGCGAGCGCCCGCACCATGGCCGGCGCGGCCTCCTCGCCCTGCACCGGCACCGGATAGTTGGCCACGTGCACCCGGTCGAAGCGGCGGTGCAGCAAGTGCAGGAAATCGCGGATGGCAGCGCCGCTGGGCGAGGTGACCACCGCGATCTTTTGGGGCAGGTCGGGCAGGGGGCGCTTGCGCTCGGCCGCGAACAGGCCCTCGGCCTCCAGGCGCTTTTTTAGCTGCTCGAAGGCCAGGGCCAGGGCCCCGGCCCCCCTG
>JAZDHW010000221.1:0-7801 GCA_043805555.1 Pseudomonadota bacterium | reverse complement strand
GCCAACCCGGCGCGCCCAGCCAGCCCGGCGCGGCCGGGCCACTGTCCGCACCGTCCGCCCCATCCGCTCCCGGCGCCCTGTCCGCCCCCGGCGCGCCAGGCCATGCCGCAGGGTCGGGGCATGCCCGGCCCAGCGCACCGGAAATCGGCGGCCTCCTGCAAAGGGTGGACGCCCTGCAAAAGAACGAGGTCTGGGCCATCCGAGGCTTGCTGAGCCCGCCCCAACCCCTGCCGCCGGGCCTGGGCGTCTGGACCGAGGGTGATTTCGGCCTGGGGTCCGGGGCCTCGGCCGGCAAGCTGCAGGCCGACCTGGCGGCCCTGGGGTCCGGCGCGGGCGGCGGGGACGGCCTGTTCCTGGGCGCCTGCCAAGGCGGACCCAACGCCGGCCAGGGCGGCGTGGTCTTGGGTCCGGCCGGCACCTGGCGGCCGGCGGCCGGCCCCCTGGCTCCGTCCGCGCCCCAGCCGCCGGCCCTGAACGCCGCTGCCGGGCCGTCCCTGGAGAGCCTGCCCCTTTTGAAGCCCGGCCTGATGGGCTATCCGGCCCTGATCAGCGGCCCCTCCTGGACCTGGGCGGTGGAGCGGGCCTCGGACCAGGGCAAGGGTCTGGCGCCCCTGCGCGCGGCCCAGGCGCCTGCGCCGCCGGTCCCCGCCGGGCAAGGAGGCCGGCCATGAAAAGGCTGACAACATATCTGGGCCTGCTTCTCCTGGCCGCCTGCCTGGCGATGACGCCGGGCCTGGCCCAGGCCGCCGCCCCGGCCCCGGCCGATTGGGCCAAGCTCTTCCCGGCCTCCGCCCAGTTGGATACCAAGGCCCTGGCCCCGGCCCTGCGCCAGCTGACCCTGGGCGAGCCGCTGCCGCCCCCAATGCGCCTGCGGCTGCTGGTGCCCGTGGCGGGTTGGCAGAAGCTGCCCCAGCAGGAGGTGGAGCCGGGCACCCAGCGCCTGGCCGCCCTGATCTGGCCCCAGGCCCAGGGCCCCATCAAGGTGGAGGTCTTCGCCCATCGCCTGGCCGCCGAGGTGGACGCGGCCGACTGGCTCTTGGCCCTGTTGGTGCGCGGCGGGGCCACGGTGCTGGGCACCCGCCAGGATTTGGGCCTGGGCGGTGCGGTGTTTGAGGCCCTGGCCATGCTGCCGGCGCGGGCCGACGAGGGCGAAACCCGGCTGTTGCGCGCGGCAGTGTTGCGCAGGGGCCAGCAGTTGTTCATGGTGCGTTGCCTGGCCCCCTATCGCCAGTTCGCCGAACTGGCCCAGCTCTTCGCCGCCTGCACCCTTTCCCTGGAGCCCCAGGCGCCCCAGGGTGAGGAGCTGATCGGTCAGTGGCCCCAGACCTGCCTGACTGGCGGCCTGTGTCTCACCGGGCCGGGTCAGCCCAGCCGCCGGGAGGGCGCGGCCGGCGCGGGGGCCGGGTTGGCCGTCTGGGACCTCATTCAGGAAGGCGTGACCACCGGCCGCATGCAGGTCAGGTTCGACCCGGCCCAGCCCGGCGGCCTGCCCGCGGCGCGCATCCAGGCCCTGCGGGAGGATCTGGCGGCGCAGGGGCTGGACCTCAACTGGAGCCTGGGCAGCATCCGCTTCGACCACACCCAACTGCCGGGGACAGCCTGCCTGGTGCGCGGCAAGGGCTGGCACCAGGGCCAGGACGCCGAGCTCTGGGCCCTGCTCTGGGGCGACGGCCAGCGCACGCTCAAACTGTGGCTGGTCAGCGTGGGCCAGACCACCAACCTGCCGGCCTGGATGCAGAACAAGCGGGCCTTCGAGCTGGCCCTGCGCTCCCTGCGGCTGGGGCCGCGTCCCTGAGGTCGGCCAAGTGCGCCTGAGCTACACCGGGGCCCTGGACAAGGGGCTGGTGCGCGCTGAACAGCAGGACGCCATCGACCTGCCCGGCGCCGGTGGCCGGGAGCCCTGGTTGCTGCTCCTGGCCGACGGCATGGGCGGAGCGGCCGGCGGGGCGATAGCCAGCCGCCTGGGCTTGGAGCGCATCAGGCAGGTGTTCGACCGGTCTTCAGGGGAGAACAACCCGGAGCGGGCGCTGATCAGGGCCGTGCAGGCGGCCAACCAGGCGGTGTATGAAAAGGCCCAGGCCCAGCCAGAGCTGGCCGGCATGGGCACCACCCTGGTGGCCCTGTGGGTGGGCCGCGACCAGGCCCGCCTGGCTTGGGTGGGCGACAGCCGCTGCTATCTCTGGCGGGGCGGCAGCCTGCGCCAACTCAGCCGCGACCATTCCTGGGTGGCCCAGCAGGTGGCCCAGGGGCTGTTGACCCCGGCCCAGGCCGCACACCACACCATGCGCAACGTGCTCACCCGGGCTCTGGGCGCCATGGCCGAGGTGAGCCCGGAGACCCTCAGCCTGGATCTGTTGCCCGGCGACCTGCTCCTGCTCTGCTCCGACGGCCTGCACGGGGTGGTGCCCGAGGCGGAGCTGGCCCGCAGCCTGGCCGCTGGCAAGCCCCTGGCGCAGACCGCGGCCGGGCTGATCGCGCTGGCCCGGCAAGCCGGCGCGCCCGACAACGTGTCGGTGGTCCTGGCCCGGGTGGATGAGACCGGCTCGGCCAGCGCCGGGCCGGGCGAGACCACCCAGACCGGCCGCGTTCCGCGCGGGCGCGCCTGGCTCAAGGCCCTGATCCTGGGCGGGGCGCTGTTGGCCGCCGCCGGCGCGGCCTGGTGGGGTCTGGCCCCGGAGCAAACCCCCGCCAACCGGCCCCAGGCCCTACAGCCCGCGCCCGCGCGCTAGAGATCGCCATTTATCAGAGGATCGACAAGGGGACCGGCCCGGCGACGCGGCTTGGCCTGGGCCTAACCCCAGGGGATGGCGTTCGTTGGCCTGGAGAAGGCGGCTGGGTGCGCGGCGCCCGCGCCCGGTCTCAAGCGGCCGAGAACAGGTCCGCGTCCAAGTCCACCCCGGTCAGGGCCAGCTCGTGCACGAAGCTGGGCTGGTTGCCCAGGGCCTTGAGTTGCCCAAGGACCCGGCCGCTCTCCGGGTCTTTGCCTTGCAGGTCAAAGGCCAGCAGAGGGTTTAGCCGGTAGTTGCCCTGGTTGTCCAGGCCCAGCACCTCGCAGACCTCGGTCAGGCGGCGTGAGCCGTCGGGAAAGCGCGCGATCTGCACCACCAGCTCCAGGGCCGAGGCCACCTGGCCGCGCACCGCGGTGAGCGGCAGGTCCAGCCCGGCCATCAGGGCCAGGGTCTCCAGGCGGCTGAGCGCGTCCTTGGCCGAGTTGGCGTGCACCGTGGTCAGGCTGCCGGCGTGGCCGGTGTTCATGGCCTGGAGCATGTCCAGGGCCTCGCCGCCGCGGCACTCGCCCACGATGATGCGGTCGGGCCGCAGGCGCAGGGAGCAGGCCACCAGGTCGCGGATCGTCACCTGGCCGCGGCCCTGGGCGTCGGGATGGCGGGTCTCCATGGGCAGCACGTGGGGCTGGCCCAGCTTGAGCTCGCTGGCGTCCTCGATGACGATGATGCGCTCGCCATCGGGGATGAAGGCCGAGAGCACGTTCAGGAGCGTGGTCTTGCCGCTGCCGGTGCCGCCGGTCACCACGGTGTTCTTGCGCGCCCGCACCGCGGCCTCCAGGAACTTGGCCACCGGCGCGCTGATAGAGCCCTTGGCCACCAGCTCGTCCATGCCCAATAGCTTGTCGGAGAAGCGGCGGATGGCCACGTAGGGCCCGCGCCGGGCCACCGGCGGGATCATGGCGTGCAAGCGCGATCCGTCGGGCAGGCGGGCGTCGAGATAGGGCGTGTTCTGGTCGATGGCGCGGCCCACGAACTGACTGACGTTGCGCACCGCGGCCAACAGGCTCTCGGGCGAGGAAAAGGTGCGGTCGGTCTTTTCCAGGCGCCCGGCGCGCTCCACATAGACCTCGTCAGGCCCGTTGATCATCACCTCGGTGACCGACTCGTCGGCCAGCAGATCGCGCACCGGGGCGAAGAACTGCAACACCGTCTGGTTGAACATGGCGTTCTGGTCCATGGCTCCCGCCTCATCCGCCGGGGCGCAAGAGCCAGGCCCGGACCTTGTCGGCGCGCGGTCCCCGGGGCTCCAGCTCCAGGAAACGCGCAAAAGCCTGGCGTGCGCAGTCGTGGTTCTTCAGTTGGTTGGCGCAGACCCCGCCCAGGTTGTAGAAGGCCTGGGCGTGGTCGGGATCGGCCTGGGTGGCGGCCTCAAAGGCCTGGGAGGCCGGCAGGGGCTGGCCTTGCTGCAACAGGGCCTGGCCCTTGAGGTTGAGGACCGTGGCGTCCTGGGCGTCCTGCTCCAGCAGGGCCTCGATCAGCGGCATGGCCTGAGCGGCCTGGTTCTGGGCCAAAAGCACCAGGGCCAGGTTGAAGCGGGCCGCGGCATGGCTGGGCATCAGCTCCAGCACCCGGCGCAGGCGCGCGGCCGCCTGGGCCCTGGTCTTGGGATCGTCCATCTCCAGGCGGGCCAGGCCCAAGAGCCCCGGCAGGTTGTCGGGCTGCAAGGCCAGGGCCTGGGCGTATTGGGGCCGGGCGGCTGGGGCCTGGTTCTGCTCCTCCAGGGCCCCGGCCAGGGCCAGATGGGCGCCGGGCAGATCCGGCGCGGCGGCCACGGCCGCTTGGGCCCACTCGGCGCGGGCGGCAGGCGTAAGGTCCGCCAGCATGGCCAGGGCCAGGCAGTTGGCGCCCTGGGCGGGATCCAGTTCGCGGGCCGCCTCCAGGTATGTGTGGGCCTTTTCCAGGCGCTTTTCCATTATCATGGCCAGGCCCAGGGCCCGCCGCGCGTCGGCCGAGCGGGGCAGGCGGCGATATGAGGACACGGCCCGGGCCCGCAGCCGGCCCCAGTTTTCCGGGGGGGGCGGTGCGGCCTGCCGGGCCAGGGCCAGGCCCAGCCAGGCCTTGGCCTCCACCAGCATAGAAACCAGCGCGGGGTCGTTGGCGCTCTCGGGCAGCCTTTGGGCGATCTCCTCCACCAGCTTGGCCAGGGTGGCCGGGTCCAGGCTGTAGAGCTGTTGGCGCTGGCTCAGGGGTTTGGCCGGCGCGGCGGGCGCGGGTTCAGGCGCGGCGGCCGCCTCCGCGGGCTTGGCTTCCGCGGGCGGCTGGGCTGGCGGGGCCAGTTGCCAGGTGTCCAGCCAGGCTCCCAGGTCGCTGGGCGGCCGGCCCGGCGGCTCCAGCAGGCTCACCACGTAAAGCCAGTCCTCGGCGGGGATGTACAGGCGCTGGCAGACGCCCTGGTCGCTGAGGTAGCTCAGGCGCCAGCCCGGGCGGCCGGCCAGCGCGCGGGCCTGGCGGCTCCATCCCCGGGTCCGGGGCAGCAGCCGGGCCAGGCGCTCTTGTTCGGCCTGGGCCCAGGCCTCGTCTAGGGCCGGGGCCGGGGCCGGCTCCGGCCAGGCGCGCGCCTCCACCGTCAGCAGGCGGCCATCCGGGGGAAGCCATGCCTGCACCAGCAGGCCGGGCCGCGTGGGCCCGCCGGGTTGCAGCCGGCTGCCGGCCGGGAACTCCGCCCGCAGACGCGGCTGGGCCAGATCCAAGACCGGGGCCTTGGCGGCGGCGGTGGGGCCAGGGCGCTTGGCCAGCTCTTGGCCCAGCTCGGCGCAGCCGGTCAGCCAGAGCAGGGCCAGGCTCAGGGCCGCCGTCAGGGCCCAAACGCCGGCGGTGACGGGTCGTCTCAACGGCACAGGGGCAGCTTCTCCTTGATCTCGGCGTGCAGGTCACCTTCGGGCGCGGCCAGCTTGAGGGCCTGGCGCCACTTGGCGCAGGCCTGGGCGCGCTTGCCCAGGCCGTCCAGGATCTCGGCCTCCTGGGCCAGGCGGCCGGCCTGGCGCTCGCCCGCGGCCTGGGCCTTGGCCAGGCCCGCGGTGGCCTGCTCGTGCTCGGGTTGGATCTTGAGTGCCCGCTTGAAAGCGGCCAGAGCCTCGGGCAGTTGGCTTTTCTTCAGCAGCGCGCCGCCCTGGGCCGCCAGGTCGTCGGCTTCCTTGCGTGCTTTTTGAGCAAGGTCCGCCATGGCGGCTTCCACCTGGGCGCTCACGGCAAAGACCTTGTCGCCGTCCAGGACCAGGGCCTGCTTCCAGGCCTCACGCGCGCCGGCCAAGTCCTTTTGCTTCAGCTTGGCCAGCCCCTGCTGATACAGGGCCTGGGCCTGGTTCTCCCGCAGTAGTGCGGTCTCGGCGGCCTGGCGGCGGCGGCGTTCCGCTTCCTCCTGGCCGGCCTGGGCCTGCAGGAGCAGGTGGCGGGCCAGGGCGTCGGCCGGGTCCTGGGCCAGGGTCTGACCGGCCAGCTCCTGCACTCGGCGGAAGTCGCCCTGGGCCATGGCGGCCTGGGCCTGGTTGATGAACTCGCTCTGGCGGGCCTGGCGCTGGGCCTGCTCCTGCTCCTGCTTGGCCTGGGCGGCCTCCTCCTGGGCCAGGGTCTGGCGGGCCTGCTTTAGCAGCTCCTGGGCTTCGGTCTGCCGGGGATCGGCGGTGACCACGTTCTGCAGGAAAGTGATGGCCTCGGCGTAGGCCTTGGCTTCCAAGGCTTGCTTGCCCTTGGTCAGGTTGATGATCACCAGGCGCTGGACCTGATCGTCCTCCACACCCTGCTGCCGCTGGGCCACGGCCTGGCTCACTTCCTGGGACTGCCGCTTCTCGCCGCCGCTGAAGACGATGGCCAGCAGCAGCAGGAGCAGGGCCCCGCCGGCCGCGGCGTAGAGGATGGGGCGGCGGCGGTTGGGGGCCGCGTCCTTGCGCGCGGGCTTGTCCGGTTTGGCCGCGGCCGGGGCGGCCGGGGAGGCCGGCGGCTTGGCGGCCGAGGCCTGGGGGGCCTCCACCACCTCCAGGGTCATGGTGCCGAAGCTCACGGTCTGGCCGCGCTCCAGGCGGGCCTCCTTGACCGAGCGCCCCTGCACCAGGGTGCCGGAGGTGCTGTCCAGGTCGCGCACGGCCAGGCCGTCGGCGCTCACCACCAGTTCGGCGTGGTGGCGCGAGACCGTGGGGTCGGTCAGGTGCACCGGGCAGTCCTGGGAGCGGCCCACCCGGTGGGCGCCGGGGCCCAAGCTGAAGGTCTGACCGGCCTGGGACCCGCCCTGCACCCGCAACTGGGCCTGGGGAGCGCCGGGCGCGGGCATCACCACCGTGCCCGGGGCCGCCGGCGGGGGCGCCCCGCCCACCTGGGTGTGCTCGCCGGGTGTCGGGGCCGGCTGCCAATCCACCTCGAAGGGCCCCAGGGCCAGGGGGTGGGCGGTGGGCAGGGTCTGGCCCGAGGACAGATCCTCGAAGGTCACGCCCTGGCCGCTCACCGTGAGCCGGACCTGGCGCTGGCCCAGGTCCGGGTCGTCCAGCACCAGGTCACATTCCTGGCCCGGACCCAGGGTGTAGCTGCCCGGCTGCAGCACCTTCAGGACGATTTCGCGTCCGTCGCGCGATATGGTTAAGCGTATCAAGGCGTCCTCCTGGGCTGAGCGCCTAACGCCCCAGTTTGGCGCGGGCCTGGGCGATGTACTCGGCGGTCTTTTGGTGCAGGGGGTCCTTGGGGTCGGGCGCCAGGCTCAGAACCTGCATCCACTCTTGCACCGCCTTTTCATAGTCCAGGTACTTGAAACTGGTCAGGCCGCGGCGGAAGGCCTCCTCGGCCCGCTGGGTGATCTCCTTTTCCACCCGCTCCAGCTTGACCTGGACGGCCTGGTGGCCCGGGTCCAGGTCCAGGGCCTGGCGCCATTCCTGGGCCGCGTCCAGCAGGCGGCCGGCCTCGTAATAGGTCTGCCCGGATTGCAGCAGCCCCGCGGCCTGCTGGGCAGCGGCCGGGGCCGGTGGGGACTGAACCGCCGCCGGCCCGGGCTGGGGCGCGGCCGGCGTCGCTGGGGTGGGCGCAGGCGGAGC
>JAZDHW010000220.1:0-22344 GCA_043805555.1 Pseudomonadota bacterium | reverse complement strand
CCCGGCCGCCCTCCCGCCGGGGGGGGGGGGGGGGGGGCGCCCGGCGATCCCCTGTTGGCCGGGCGCACGGACCGGGTTTGCCGCCCGCCGGCCGGCCGCCGGACGGGCGCTGCTCTATTGATCCTCCGGCTGCCGTTCGGGGCGGCCGATATCCAGGCCCAGTTGGCGATAGCGCGCCAGCAGGCAGCCCAGCTCCTGCTCGGTGCAGCGCCCGGCCGCGGCCGGGTCGCCGGCCTGGAGCGCGGCCAGGATGCGCTGGTGCCAGGGCACCACCGCCTGGCTGGTGCTGAGGCAGGTGCGGGCCTTGATCCGCTCCACCATCAGGTCCAGCACCTTGTCGCAAAGAAAGGCCAGCAGGGGGTTGTCGGCCATGCGCGCCAGGTGGCGGTGAAAGTCCAGGTTGAGCCGGCGCAGCAGGTTTTCGTCGTCAAAGGCGGCCCGGCTGTCGGCCAGGATCTGTTCCAAAACCGCCAGTTGCGCGGGCGTGGCCCGCAGCGCGGCCTGGGCCGTGGCCGGCGGCTCCAGCATCAGGCGCAGCTCGAAAAGGTGGGTCAGGTTGATTGAGCCGCCCTGCAGGAGATTGCTGATGGAGGTGGCCAGGGGCTTGCCCAGGTCGCGGCAGACAAAGGTGCCGCCGCTGGCGCCCTTTTTCACCTTGAGCAGGCCGTCGGACTCCAGGGTGCGCACCGCCTCGCGCACCACCACCCGCGACACCCCGAAACGCTCGGCCAGCTCGCGCTCGCTGGGCAGGCGCATGCCGTCGCCGGCCGCCTCGGACAGCGCCAGCTCGCGCAGGGCCTTGGCCACCATTTCATAGGCCTTCAGGCGCGGCGGCAGGGTGGGGGTGATCAGGGTGGCTTTGCACGCGGCGGCCAGGGCGCTTCACCTGTGTTCGGGGTTGAGGTCCGGCGTTAGGGTCTAACCTTAGACCATCAAGAAGGATGCCAAAACGCGGCACCCGGTTCCGCCAGGAGGGAAGGCCGGATTTGTAGCTATATTGTGGTAGTAGGCCGGCGCGGTTTGGGGCTGGGCGCGGCCTGGCCTGGCCTGGTCGTGCGTTTTGAAAGGCAGCCGGGCCGGGCTGGCTTGCAACCAGCAAGAATGCCTAGCGATTCGGGCGGATAATGGGCCGGGCGGCCGGCGGGGCCGGGGCCTGGATGGGGCCGAACCGGGACTCGTAGGCCGCGATTCCGGCGGCCATCTTCTGGCGGGCCAGGGCCTGCTCCTCGGCCGTCATGATCTCGCGCCAGGGCCGGCGGTCTTGTCGCAGCTCGCCCTTGGCCCGGGGCAGCCAGCCGTCGAACTCCACCCCCACCGCGGCCAGGGAGCGGGTCAGCTCGCCGATGAGGTCTCAGAAGTCAAGCACCCGGTCCGCCCCCACCGGCCATCGATCAGGTAGGACTGGTCGTTACCCACGTAGTCCCGGCCACTGATGAACCGGGCCAGCCTGGGAAAGACCTCGTAGCCGCCTTCCCAGAAAAACAGGGAGATGAGCCGCTCCATGGGGTGGCGCGCGACGGTGATGGTTAGGTAACCGTTCCAGGTGGCCTCGCCCGCGATCTGGCGGACCTGCCAGGGGGGCGTGGCCGGGCAGGCTGATGGCCCGCAGCCGGGCGCGGTCGGCCGCCAGGGGCATGATGGCCGCGACGAGCACCACCAGGCCGGCGTCCAGGAGCACCGCGGCGGTCTCGCCCAGGCGGCGCAGGTTCTCGCCGCGCGCGGCCGGGCCGAAGCCCAGGTCGGCGCAGAGTCCGGCCCGCATGGCGTCGCCGTCCAGCACCGCGCAGCTCAGTCCCCGGTTGGTAAGCAGGGATTCCGCCAGGCGGGCCAGGGTGGATTTGCCGGCCCCGGAGAGGCCGGTCAGGGCCACCACCTGGCCGCGGTGGCCGTGCAGGGCCTCCTTGTCCGGGCGGGCGAGCGCGGGCAAGGCGAGGCGGGAAACGATCTGTCTCATCGGCATAACCCCCAGGCAGCACGCGTGAACAGGCGGTGCTTTCGGCTAATGGCCCGATCTCGCCAGGTTAATCTAGCAATGATCGTGCCCAAACGACGCTAGTTTGGGCAACGCAGTAAATATGCAGTGATTATGTGATGATTTGCGAAATGGCTTGGCGCTGAGTGGGCAGAGGTCACGCCATGTGGAGGCAATTAATTCAGGGCCGGGGGGCAATCTTGTCCCCCGGCCCCGCTTTAGGCCGCCCAGTCCTCCATGAGCTTCAGGAAGGTGTCGCGGCCGCCCCGCTGCACGCCGGTGAAGCCTCCGCCGGGGCTGCCCCAACCGCTGGCCAGGTACAGGCCCGGGATGGGGGTGCGGTTTTCCAGGCGGTTCATGTAGGCGTTGTTCAGGGTCTGGTCATAGCCATAGATGGCGCCGCCCGTGTTGCGGGTGTAGCGCTGGTTGGTCAGGGGGGTGGCGGCCACGCAAACCTCGATCAGGCCACTCAGGCCGGGCAGCAGCATCTTCTCCACCCGCTGGATGAGGACCTGGGTCAGGCGCTCCTTCTCACGGTGGTAATCGGCCTTGCGCCCGGCCAGGTAGTCGGCCGCAAACCGCCGCCAGGGCTCGTAGCCGCACAGGCACATGACGGTCATGGTGCCGGTGCCGGGGCGGGAATAGGTGGGGCTCAGGTTGTCGTAGAGCGCCACGGACAGGCCGGCGCGGGCCAGGTCGCCGCGCAGGACGGCCTGGTACTCCTCTTCGGGGCTCTGGCCGTCGCCGAGGCTGAAGCTGTAGCCGCCATCGAGCCGGCCGCGCAGGGACTCCTTGAGCCCCAGCCAGACGATGAAGCTGGACAGGGACACCTGGCAGGAGGCCAGGCGCTGGCGATAAGCCTCGGGCAGCACGCCGGCCGGCAGCAGGCCGCCGTCCAGGGCCGGCACCGGGCCGTTATGGATCACCGCCGCGGCCGGCAGCCTGCGGCCGTCGTCCAGCTCCACCCCGCTCACGCGGCCATTTTCCAGGCTGATGCGCCGGACCATCTGGCCGTAGATGACGCGGCCCTGCTTCTGCTCGATCAGCTCGGCCAGGGCGTTGCTCAGGGCCTGGGAGCGGGGCAGGTAGTAATAGCCGCCGCTCTTGAGGTAGCCGCCGGTGGCCACGGCGTAGAGGAAGCCGGACAACTGCGACGGCGGCAGGCCGTAATAGCCCCAGTAGATCGAGAGCAGGCTCTTCAGGCGCGGGTCGCTGATGTGGCGGTCGATGAACTGGGCCATGGTCAGGTTGCGGATGTCCCAGAGCAGCGGGTGCTTGAACGGGAAGGTGACGTAGTCCCACAGGCCCAGCTTGTTGGGCAGCTTCGCCACCGCCTGGGGCACGGCCACCAGTTCGTTGAGGTAGGCCCCGATCTCCTGGCGCTGGCCAGGGAAGAGCCGGGCCAGGGCCTCCTGGCAGCCGGCCGGGTCGGCCGCGGGCAGGCGCAGATCCAGGCCGGGCTGCACGATGCGCGCGAACTCCGGGGCGGCGGCCAGGGGCAGGCGCTGGGTGATGCCCAGCTCGGCCAGCACCTGGCGGGTGCCGCCGCCGGTGGCCGCGGTCTGGTGCAGGGAGACCTCGAAGGGGAAGCGGCCGCCGTCGCGGTCGAAGCTGGTGGCATAACCGCCGGGCACGTCGTGCTGCTCCACCACCGTGACCGGGAAGCCGTGCCGGGCCAGGTAGGCCGCGGAAGTCAGCCCACCCAGGCCGGCGCCGATGACCACCACCGGCCGGCTCCGGGGGGAGGAGACCTGGCCGGCCAGTTGGCCCGGGCCGGGATTGGCTCCGCTGCAGCCCAGGCCCTTGGCCGCCAAGGCCAGACTGGTGAAGGCCAGGAACCCGCGCCGGCTGAAGGCTTTTTCATACCAAGCGGCCATGCTGCACCTCCCATCTATCGGCTTGAATCGCGGCCCCGCGCGCGGCCCTCCCGCCTGCGCCGGGGTGGATGGGCCCACCTTAGCACACTCAACAATTAATGCAATGTATAAAGTGACGCTTTACACTTATTGTTTGTACGCCGGGCCGCGCCGTCCGGCGCCATCGGGGCCGGGGCCGCAGTATTTCGGGCAATTCATGCTGAAAAAGCGGGAAAGGCCATGCGGAATATTTTGCACGCCTGGCGTGAGTCATCTATAATCATTCTAAACCTGCGCTAGATAGGACTTGGTTGCGTTCGGGGGGGCGAACCAGTCAGCCCATGTTCATAGCACGCCGGTATTCACCCGCTAGCCCGCCCCCTTTTGCCCGTGCAGCCGGTGCTCTGGCCCTCCCTGCATTCACGCCATTAAGGTGGAGCAGATGGCAGATCACGCAAGCTTGATCAAGCGGTTCATCAGCGCCCTGCTCAAGCTGGACACGGCCCAGGTCGCGGCCATGCTGGGCGAACTCCAGGCCCAGGGCGACGGCCTGGCCTCCATCGAGGCCCTGGTGGTGCCGGCCCTGGAACGCATCGGCGTGGACTGGGAGGAGGGCCGCCTGGCCTTGTCCCAGGTTTACATGGCCGGCAAGATCTGCGAAGACGCGGTGGCCGGCCTGCTGCCCGGCAACGCGGCGCACCGGCCCGAGCAGCCCAGGCTGGCCATCGCCGTGGTGCAGGATCATCACGCCCTGGGCAAGCGCATCGTCAGCTCGGCCCTGCGCGCGGCCGGCTACGACTTGCTGGACTACGGCCACGGCCTGCATCCCCAGGATCTGGTGGAAAAGGCCCGGCGCGACCAGGTGGACGTGCTGTTGGTCTCCTGCCTCATGGTCTCGGCCGCGCTGCGCATCCGCGAGGTGATCGCGGGCCTGGAGCGGGCCGGCTCGCACACCCAGGTGGTGGTGGGCGGGGCCCCCTTCCGGCTGGACCCCCTGCTGTGGCAGGAGATTGGGGCCCAGGCCCGGGGGGTGAACGCCACCGACGCCGTGGGCATCGTCAGGCGCCTGAGCGGAGGCCGGCCATGAGCATGACCTCCGCCGAACGCGTCCAGACGGCCCTGTCCCATCGCGAGCCCGACCGGGTGCCGCTCTCCCTGGCCGCGGCCATGCACCCGGCCCGGGACCTGGGGCTCACGATCAGGCAATACTTCTCCCGGCCCGAGCACGTGGTGCGTGGCCAGCTCATGCTGCGCCAGAAGTACGGCGTGGACATCCTGTGCTGCTACCCCTTCGCCGGGGTGGAGATGCTGGCCTGGGGCGGCGAGGTGATCTATTTCGAGGACGGCCCGCCCAACGCCGGCGCGCCCGTCATCCGGCGGCCGGAGGACATCCTGGGGCTGACCCCGCCCGCGGTGCGCGACAGCCCGGCCCTGCAGGGCGTGCTGGCGGCCACGGCCAGCCTCAAGGCCGCGGTGGGTGATGACGCGCCCATCGCCGGCGTGGTGGTCTCGCCCTTCTCCCTGCCCATCATGCAGATGGGTTTCGAGGCCTACCTAGACCTGATCTACGAGCGGCCGGAGCTGGTGGAACGCCTGCTCCGGGTCAACGAGGAGTTCTGCGTGGCCTGGGCCCAGGCCCAGTTGGCCGCCGGGGCCGGAGCCATCGTCTATTCCGACCCCGCCTCCTCGCCCACCATCCTGCCCCTGGAGATCGTCCGCCGCCATGGCCTGCCCGCGGCCCGGCGCACCATGGCCCGCATCGGCGGCGGGGTGCTCTTTCACCTGGCCTCGGGTCGGGGCCTGGCCCTGGTGGAGGACATCGCGGCCCTGGGCGCGGCGGGCATCAGCGCCAGCGCCCAGGAGGATCTGGCCCAGCTCAAGGCGGCCTGCCGGGGGCGCCTGGCGCTGGTGGGCGACCTCAACGCCCTGGCGATGCGCCACTGGAGTCCGCAAGAGGCCGAGGCCCAGGTGAAGCGGGCCATCGCCCAGGCCGGCGCTGGCGGCGGGTTCGTGCTCTCCGACAACCACGGCGAAATCCCCTTCCTGGTGGAGGATGAGGTGCTCGTGGCCATCAGCGAGGCCGTGCAAAAGTGGGGGCGCTACCCCTTGGATTGGGTGGCGTCCCATGCCGGCTAGTCTCAGCCTCTGGTGCTGCGCCTACCTGCGACGCGAGATCGAGGCCGTGTTGGCCACCGAGCCCAGCCTGTCCGGTCTCAACGTGGAGATCTACGCCCCCACCTGTTTTCTCAACCCGCGCGGGGCGCAAGAATCTCTGGTCGCGCTGGCCGCTGAGATCGCCCAAAAACGCGGCGCGGTGGTGGGAGGCGGCTGCCTGCACGATCTCCGGCCGGCAGTGGACGACAACCTCGCCGTGCTGGCCCCCCAGCAGTGCTTCTACCTGGTGGCCCCCGCCGCCCTGGTGGACAGTTTCATCGCCGACGGGGCCTATGTGCTGACCCCGGGGTGGCTGGCGGACTGGCGGCGGCGGTTAAGCGCCTGGGGTTTCGACCAACATACGGCCCGCGAGTTTTTCCGGGAGACCACCACCAAGCTGGTGCTGCTGGACACCGGCGTGTACGGCGACTGCCGGGCGGAGCTGGACGCCATGGCCGCCTACCTGGACCTGCCCTTCCAGGTGCTGCCCATCGGCCTGGACATGCTGCGTCTCCAGGTGGCCCACCTGATCCGGTCCCCGGCGCTGGAGGCCCATCAGGAGGAGCCCAGCCAGCGCCAGCTTACCGACCACCTGATGCTGCTGGAGCTGTTGAGCGATCTGCTGACCGCCGGCGACGAAGCCGAAGCCCTGGAACGCATGAGCGGCACCTTCCACCTGCTATTCGCGCCGGGCAGCCTGCGTTTCCTGCCGGCCGGGTCCAGGGAGGAGGCCGCGGCCCTGGCCCAGGATCTCGAATACGCCTGGACCGCCTCGGGTCGCGGTTTCGTGCTGCGCCTGAGCAACCGCGGCGAACAGATCGGGGCCCTGGAGGTGGACGAGCTGGCCCTGGCCGACTACAAGGAGCGCTACCTGTCCCTCGCCCTGCCCCTGGCCAAGGTCTGCGCCCTGGCCATCGTCATCGCGCGGCTCCGTGAAAAGCGGGAGAAGGCCGAGCAGGCCATCCGCCGCATCGCCAGCATCGTGGAATCCTCCGAGGACGCCATCATCGCCATGACCCTGGAGGGAGTCATCGTCAGTTGGAACCAGGGCGCGCAGCATCTTTGCGGCTACAGCCCGGAAGAGGTGCTGGGCAAGCACATCTCCATTCTCGATCCTCCCGACGAGCCCGACGAAGTGCCGCGCATGCTGGAGAAGATCCGGCACGGCGAGCCCACCGAGCAGATCGAGGCCATGTGGCGGACCAAGGACGGCCGCCAGTTGGACGTGTCGCTACAGGTGTCGCCCATCCGCGATGACAACGGCCGCGTGGTGGGCGCCTCCAGCATCGCCCGGGACATCACCAGGGACAAGCAGCGGGTCCAGGAGGAGCGGCGCTCCCTGGAGGCCCAGCTCATGCAAGCCCAGAAGCTGGAGTCGGTGGGGCGGCTGGCCGGCGGGGTGGCCCACGACTTCAACAACATGCTGGCGGTCATCATGGGCTGCGCCGAGATCGCCCTGATGGAGGCCGAGCCGGACGCCCCGGCACTCAAGGACCTGCAGCAGATCAAGGCCGCCGCCGAGCGGGCCAAGGGGCTCACCCGCCAGTTGCTGGCCTTCGCCCGCAAGCAGGTCCTGCAGATGGCCCCGCTGAACCTCAACGTGGTGGTGGGCGATTTCGGCAAGATGATCCGGCGGCTGATCGGCGAGGACATCGAGCTGAAGATCGCCCTGGCCGAGACCCTGCCCCAGGTCAGCGCCGACCCCTCCATGATCGAGCAGGTGCTCCTTAACCTGGCCGTCAACGCCCGCGACGCCATGCCCGACGGCGGCACCTTGACCATCGAGACCCGGCTGATGGCCCTGGACGAGACTTACGCCATGACCAAGTTCGAGGTCTCGCCGGGCGACTACGTGATGCTGGCGGTGAGCGACACCGGCACCGGCATGGACGAGGCGACCCGGCAGATGCTTTTCGAGCCCTTCTTCACCACCAAGGCCGCGGGCATGGGCACCGGCCTGGGGCTGGCCACGGTCTACGGCATCGTCAAGCAGCACGGCGGCAGCATCTGGGTCTACAGCGAGCCGGGCCAGGGCACGACCTTCAAGGTCTACCTGCCCGTCTCCCAGCAGGCCGAGGCCGTGGAGCGCAGGACCGCCGAGGCCGCGCCGAGGCCGTCCGGCGGGGAGACGATCCTGGTGGTGGAGGACGAGGATAACCTGCGCCAGGTGCTCTGCGTGGCCCTGGGCAGGCTGGGCTACCTGCCCCTGTGCGCCAACGGGGCCGAGGAGGCCATGGCCCTGGCCGGCTTGCACCAGGGACCGATCCAACTGCTGCTCACCGACGTGGTGATGCCCGGCCTGAACGGCCGCGAGCTTTTCGAGGCCCTGGCCCCGACCCGGCCGGACTTGAAGGTGCTGTACATGTCCGGCTACACCGAGAACATCATCGCCCACCGCGGGGTGCTGGAGGAGGGCATCAACTTCATCCAGAAGCCCTTCTCCATGCCGCAGCTCACCGCCCGCATCAACGCCATCCTGTTCGGAGCGCCCGAGCCGCCCCAGGCCTAGGCCGGCCCCTCCCCGCGGGCCGGGCCGGGCATGGCCAGGGCCGCGGCGCGGTGGACGTTCAGGGTGGCCGCGCCGAAGTTCTCCTCCACCACGCCTTCAAGCAGATAGGGCCGCTCCCAGTCCAGGGACATGGCGAAGCGGCGGTAGGCGTCCGGGAAAAAAGTCGTCTCCACCAAGCCGGTCTCGTCCTCGAAGGTCAGGAACTGCATGGCCTGGTCGGTCTTGGTCCAGACCGTCTTGCCGGTGATGAGCCAGGCGGCCAGGCGCACCCGTTGGCCCTGACGCCCCGCCAGGTCGCGGGCCTTGATCACGGCCCGTCCGCGCAGGGCCTCCCTGAATAGCTCCATGGGGTGGCGGTCGCAGAGAAATCCCAGCACCGCGTATTGCCGGCGCAGGTCCTCTATCTCGCCCGCGCTGGGCAGGGGCGGGGCGGCCTGGGGCGGGGCGGCCGGCCAGAGCCCCGGCGCGCGCATGGCGCTGGCCTGGGTTTGCCGCCAGCCGGCCAGCCGCCAGAGCAGCCGGGCCCGGTCCGCGCCAGGATGCAGGCCGTCGCAGGCCCCGGCCGCGATCAAGGCCCGCGCCTCGTCCTCCTCCGGCCGCGCCCGTTGCCGGAAGTCCTCCAGGCTCACGAAAGCGCCGCGCTCCCGTTCTGCAATTATGCGCGCCATGCTCTGCCGGCCCAGGCCCTTGACCGCCATCAACCCCGCCCGCAGCTCGCGCTCTCGGCCGCTCCAGCGCGCCTGGCTTTGGTTCACGCAGGGCGGCCGCACGGCGAGCCCCAGGCGGCGGGCCTCGGAGACATAGGCGAAGGTGCTGTAGAACCCGCCCTGGTTGGAGATCACCGCGGCCATGAACTCGGCCGGGAAGTGGGCCTTCAGATAGGCCGCCTGGAACGACACCCGAGCGTAGCTGGCGCTGTGGGGCTTGCAAAAGCTATAGCCCGCGAAGCTCATCATCATCTCCCAGACCGTGGCGATGCACTTCTCGTCCACGCCCCGCTCCCGCGCGCCGGCCGCGAACTTGTCGCGATAATCCCGCAGCGCCCGCTCCTTGTCCTTCCAGCTCATCACCTTGCGCAGGCGGTCGGCTTCGGCATGCGTAAAGCCGGCCAGGGCTACCGCCGCCTGGCTCACGTGCTCCTGGTAGACCATGATGCCGTAGCTCTCGGCCAGGATCGGCGTGAGCAGGGGGTGAATCGGCTGCCAGGGCTGGCCATGCAGGCGCTTCAGGTACTCCTGGATGTAGGGGTTGGCGGCCGGACGGATGATGCTGGAGTGAATGACCATGTGCTCGTAATCGCCGCGGGCCGCCTTCTGGCTTAACAGCCGGGTGGCCGGCGACTCGATGTAGAAGCAGCCCATGGCGGCCCCCCGCGCCACCAGGGCCTGGGTGGCCGGGTCGTCCTCCGGCTGCCAGGCGCGCTGGTCCAGCTCTCCGCCGTTGGCCCGCAGCTCGGCCGCCGCGTCGCGGATCACGGCCAGAGAGCGGTTGCCCAAGAGGTCGATCTTGACCAGGCCCGCTTCCTCGGCCCCGTCCTTCTCCCATTGGATGATGGGCACCCCCTTGGCCGCCATCTCGATGGGCGCGTGGTCGCTGATGGGGCCGGGGGTGATGACCACCCCGCCCACGTGCACCGAAACATGGCGTGGCGTGCGCACCAGGGCCTGGGCCAGGCCCAAGAGCGTCGGCCAGGGCTCGGCCAGGCCGGGGCCGGGCTCGGCCCCCGGCGGCAGGGCCTGGCGCTTGGGATAGAAGCCGGTGTGCCCCTCCACCGGCCCCCGCAGCCAGGGCAGGCGGCGCATGACCGACTTGATCTCCTGGATGGGCAGGCCGAAGACCTTGGCCACCTCGCGGATGGCGGCCCGGCCCTGGAAGAAGACATGGGTGGCGACCATGGCCGCCCGCCCCTGGTACTCCTCTAGCACCGAGTTGATCACGCCGTCGCGCTCGTCCCAGGCGAAGTCCACGTCGATGTCCGGCGGGTCCACCCGCTGGGGGTTGATGAAGCGTTCGAAGTAGAGGTTGAACTTGATGGGGCAGACGTTGGTGATGCTCAAGGCATAGGCCACCAGGGAGGCCGCGCCCGAACCCCGGCCGCAGATGCGCGGGGAGCGGCCCACGATGGACTCCACCACCAGGAAGTAGGAGGAGAAGCCCTTGCCGCTGATGATGGTCAGCTCGTGCTCCAGGCGGCGGACCACGGCCTCGGGCAGGGGCTGGCCATAGCGCCCGGCCGCGCCGGCATAGGCCCGCGCGCGCAGGACCTCGTCCGCGCTGCGGCCCTGGGCGTCGAGCCAGGGCGGCATGATGATCCCCGGCCGGGGGATGAACAACAATCGCTCGCCCAGGGCGTCAGCGGCGGCGATGGCCTCGGGCAGAGCCGCGAAGCGCCGGGCGTACTCCCCAGGCCCGGCCAGCCAGGCCTCGGGCGCGGCCTGCTCCGTGGCCGGCAGGCGCGACAGGCTGGTGTTCAGGCTCACCGCCCGCAGCACCCGGTGGGTGAGGTGGTCGGCCGGGGCCGCGAACCAGTTCCCCGGCGCGGCCACGATTGGGGCCTCCAGGCGGCGGGCCAGGCGGCGCAATTCCAGCGTGCGGCCGGTGGGCCGCCGGGCCACCACCGCGGCCACGTCCAGGCCCTGGCCGCGCCAGGCGGCCAGCAGATCCGGAGTGGAAGTGAGCACCACCAGGCCGGCGGCATGTTGGGGGAGATCGCGCGCCAGATCGAAGCCCGGCTCCAGGTGGCGGCGGGTGATGAGCCGGCAGAGGTTGCGGAAGCCTTCCTGGCTCTCGACCAGGCAGACCGCGCGGCCGGGGCCTGCGGGCTGGGTCAGCTCCGCGCCGGTGATGGGGCGCAGATCGTGGCGGCGGCAGGCTCGCAGGAACTCCCACAGGCCATAGAGGTTGTCGCGGTCGGTGAGCGCCAGGGCGGCATAACCCAGTTCCTTGGCCCGGCGGCACAGGGCTTCGGGCGAGCCCACCCCGCGCCCCAGGGAGTAATGCGAGTGAACCCATAACGGGATCATTTTTAGCTCATCCGGTTTTCGCATAGCCGCCTAAGGCGATCATGAATAACAACTTGGAAGAAAAGATGTTTCCAGCAAGCCCGCCTTGAGCTCCAAAGCGACATCGGCGCGAGGCGGCAAGAATCGACTCCCATCTCCGTGCCGGCCGGCCGACCGCCAGGTGATGCGCCGCCGTCTGGAGCGGGCTGCCTTTTGCCCCCGCGCGCCCACGCCGGCCGCATAAGCCTTGCGCGGTGGCCGGTCCCGCCGGCCGAGCGGCCACGCGCGCTTTGGCGAGGCAGGTTGGCGCGGCACAGCCC
The DNA here is from genome assembly GCA_043805555.1 of Pseudomonadota bacterium. Lineage (GTDB taxonomy): Bacteria > Desulfobacterota > Desulfarculia > Desulfarculales > Desulfarculaceae > JACRDC01. The sequence goes on along the minus strand of JAZDHW010000220.1, from coordinate 10,531 downwards.
TTGGCCCCTGGCGATGCGGATGTGCCTGTCCTTCCAGTCAATTCCCCTGCCCGGCCCGCGACCCACCCGCCGCGCGCGGGGTGGCAGACCGCGCCGATTCCCTATTTTCTATGCGCCTTCTTTAGGAGGGCGCCCCCCGGTTGATCTTCTCATCCCCGTGGCGGGCGCGGATGCGGTCCAGGGCGGCCAAAAGGCGCTCGCCGCGTTGCTGGCGCTCCTCGCCGGCCATCAGCGGCAGCTCCATCTGGGCCGGGGGAAAGGCCAGGCGGTCGCAGGTCAGGCGGATCAAACGCACCCGCACCCGTCGGGTCCAGGCCGAGGCCAGGGCGGCGCGGGCCAGCTCCAGCAGGCTGAAGTCGTTGGCCGTGCCGGAGCCCAGGGAGCGCTGGCGGGCCGCGCGCTGGCCGTCGCTGTAGTCCAGGCACAAGACCAGCCGCCGGGCCACCCGGCCCTGGCCGCGCAGGGCGGCCCCGGCTTTTTGGGTGAGCAGGCGCAAGGCCGCCTCCACCCGCTCCACCCGGTTGGTGTCAGTGGCGAACTCGTGCTCCAGGCGCACCACCGGCGGCTGGTGGCCATAGGGCAGCACGGGAGCGTCGTCACGGCCGCGCAGGATGGCGTGGACCGCGTGGGCGCGGGGGCCGAAGAGCACCGCCAGTTGCTCCGGGCTCCAGGGCAGGACCTGGCCCACTTTATGGAGGTGGTAGTCGCGCAGGAGCATCAGGTCGGCCCGCTCCAGGCCGGGCAGCAGGTGCAGGGGCAGGGGGCGCAGACAGGCCTCCTCGCCGCCGGGCTCCACCACGTAGGCGCCGTCGGGCTTGACCAGGCGGGTGGCGACCTTGGCCATGAGCTTGTTGGCCGAAAGACCCCAGATGGGGTCCAGGCCCAGGTCGGCGCGCACCTGGCGGCGGATGCGCCAGGCCACGTCCTGGGGCGGCCCCCAGAGCCGGCCGGTGCCGGTGAGGTCCAGGAAGAGGTGGCCGCCAGCCTCGTCGGCCTCCACCAGGGGCGAAAACGGCGCGGCCCGGCGCAACAGCTCGGCCATGGCCCGCTCGTAGCGGGCGGGCCGGGGCGGGGCCACCCGCGCGCCCCGGCACAGGCGCAAGGCGCGCTCCAGGGGCATGTGCTTGCGCACACCGCTGGCAAAGGCCTCCTGGCTCATGTCGTGCACCAGGGCGCGCGCCGCGCCCAGGGGGGCCACGATCAGGGGACGGCCCCGCAAGTCGGGGTCGCAAAGGCCCTCCACCGCGGCGGCGAAGTCGGCCACGTTCAGGTGTATGATCGCGCGATGGCTGTGTTTTTCGCCAAGAATGCCCATGCGTCAAGCCCAGGGTTCAGGGAGAGAGGCCCTGGCTTGAGCATACCGCCGGCAGACTTTTATGGCAACACATGTTTAGGTATGCGCGAGAACTGCGCCGCCCCGCCGGTCGCGGCACTTGCGGGGCCTGGGGCATTGTGTTTTATTAAATCAAATTCGACATGGCTTGAAAGGCCGCCCCGGACAGCGCCGCTGAACAGGCGCCGGGCGGCCGGCTGCACCCTGGGCGGGAGCGATTCGTGAAAAAAGTCAGCTTGGAAGTCAATGGCCAGCCCCACGAGGTCCTGGCCGGGCCGGACGACGTGCTGCTGGACTATTTGCGCGAGGGCCTGGACCTGACCGGGGCCAAGCAGTCCTGCGACCGCAAGGGCCAGTGCGGGGCCTGCACCGTGATCGTGGACGGCAAGGCGGTGCTCTCCTGCCTGACCAAGCTCCGGAGCCTGGACGGGGCCCAGGTCATCACCGTGGAGGGCCTGGGCACCCCGGCCAACCCCCACCTGATCCAGCACGCCTTCGTGCTGGCCGGCGCGGTGCAGTGCGGCTTTTGCACTCCGGGGCTGATCATGGCCAGCAAGGCCCTCCTGGACCAGAACCCGGACCCGGACGAGGCGGCCATCAAGCACGCCCTGCGCCGCAACCTCTGCCGCTGCACCGGCTATGTCAAGATCATCGCAGCGGTCAGGCTGGCCGGCCGCTTCCTGCGCGGGGAGACCACGCCGCAAGCGGTCGCGCCCGCGCCCGACGCCGGCAACATCGGCGTCTCCCACCCCAGGCCCACGGCCCTGGCCAAGGCCTGCGGGGTGGCGCGTTTCACGGCCGACTACAAGATCCCCGCCGCCCTGGAGATCGCCGTGGTGCGCAGCGAGCTGCCCCACGCCCTGATCAAGGCCATCGACGCCGGCGCGGCCCTGGCCCTGCCGGGCGTGGTGGGGGTCATGACCGCGGCCGACATCAAGGGCACCAACATCCTCAAGTACATGGTGGTGGACCGGCCGGTGCTCTGCGCCGACCGGGTGCGCCAGATCGGCGACGCCATCGCCATCGTGGCCGCCGCCACCCGCGCCCAGGCCCAGGCGGCGGCCGCGGCCGTGGCCGTGGAGCTGGAGCCGCTGCCGGTGCTGGCCAGCCCCCAAGAGGCCCTGGCCGCGGGCGCGATCCAGGTGCACGCGGACCACGACCGGCCCAATTTGTGCTACCAGCAGCCCCAGATCAAGGGCGAGGCCGAGGCCGCCCTGGCCGGCTCGGCCGCGGTGGTGGAGGCGGTCTTCACCACCCAGCTCAACCACCAGGCCCCCCTGGAGCCCGAGGCCACGGTGGCCTATTGGGAGCGGGATGACGACGCGGACGCCGAGGACGAGCCCAAGCTGGTGGTGGTGGGGCGCAGCATCAACATCCACCACCACCTGGGCATGCTGCAGGAGGCCCTGGGCTGGGACAACATGGCCTATGAGGAGGCCTTTGTCGGCGGCCAGTTCGGCCTGAAAATCGACGTGGTATCCGAGGGCGTCTGCGCGGCGGCGGCCATCCACTTCCGCCGGGCGGTGCGCTACATCCCCAGCCTGCACGAGTCCATGCTCATGACCCCCAAGCGCCACCCCTTCCGCATGGCGGTCAAGCTGGGGGCCGACGCCTCGGGCCGGCTCACCGGCTACACCAACGACATCCTGGTGGACAACGGGGCCTATCACTCCATGGGCCACGTGGTGGTCAACCGCGCCCTGATGATGCTCTCCGGCTCCTACCACATCCCGGCCGTGCACGCCGAGACCAGGCTGGTCTACACCAACACCCCCTGGGGCGCGGCGGCCCGGGGGGCGGGGCCGCCCCAGGCCAATTTCGCCCTGGAGTGCGCCATGCAGATGCTGGCCGACCAACTGGGCCGGGACGCCCTGGAGTTCCGCCTGCAAAATGTGTTGCAGCCGGGCCAGGCCAAGTCCACCGGCCGGGCGGTGACCGAGTGGCCGGTGCCGCCGCTCCTGGAGGCCCTGCGCCCCCATTATGAGCGCGCGCGGGCCGAGGCCGCCGCGGCCGGCAGCGACGCCCTGCGCCGGGGCGTGGGCATCGCCACCGGCTCCTTTGGCATCGGCGGGCCGGGCGATGGCTCGACGGCGGCGGTGGAGCTGGACCCCGACGGCGGGGTGAGCGTCTACGCCGCCGCAGCCGACCCCGGCGAGGGCAACGACGCCATGCTCACCCAGCTCAGCGCCGAGGTCATGGGCCTGCCGCTGGGCATGATCCGCCTGCACACCCGCTCCACCGCCCTGACCGCGGCCACGGGCCCGGCCGCCGGCAGCCGCATCACCTACATGATCGGCGGCGCGGTGGTCGACGCGCTCACCAAGCTCAAGGCGGCCATGGCCGAGACCGGCGCGCGCACCGCCGCCGAACTCATTGCCGCGGGCCGGCCGCCCCGCTACCTGGGCCACAAGAAGAACGCGGACGCCGGGCCCCTGGACCCGGTCACCGGCCAGGGGCCGTCCTTCGAATCCCAGGTCCACGCCGCGCAGATGGTGGAGCTGACGGTGGACACGGCCACCGGCGCGGTGCGGGTGCTGAAGATGACCACGGCCGTGGACGCCGGGCCGGTGATCAACCCCCTGAACCTCACCGGCCAGTTGGAAGGCGGGGCGGACATGGGCGTGGGCCTGGCCCTGCGCGAGCGCTATGTGGCCGGCCAGACCAGGGACTGGCGCACCTTCAAGTTCCCCACCATCGCCGATTCCTTCGCCCAGGATGTGATCATCCGCGAGACCCCGCGCCCCCAGGGGCCGCTGGGCTGCACCGGCGTGGGCGAGATGTGCCTGGTGCCCACCACGCCGGCGGTGATCAACGCCATCAAGGACGCCATCGGGGTCTTCATCACCGACCTGCCGGCCACGCCGGACAAGGTGCTGGCCGCCCTGGCCGGGCGCCAGGCCTAGGCCTTGGCCCAGGGCTCGGCTGGGGCCGGGGCCGGGGCCGGCGACGCCGCCGGGCGCTGGCAGGTGACGCGCGCGCTGGCCGGCCGGGAGATCGCCTTTGACAACGAGGGCTTTTTCTGGGACTACGCGGACTGGAGCGGGGAGGCGGCCCGGGAGCTGGCGGCCGAGGCCGGCCTGGCCGCGCTGGGCGAGGCCCACTGGCGGGTGATCCGGTTCCTGCGGCAGTATTATGAGCACCACGGCCGCGCGCCGCTGAACCAGGAGCTGAAGAAGGGCGCCGGCATCAGCCTGCTGGAGCTGCAAGGCCTCTTTCCCGGCGGGCTCAAGCACGGCGCGCGCCGCCTGGCCGGGCTGCCCAACCCCAAGACCTGCAACTGAGGCCGGCCAACGGCGGAGGCGAGCCGTGATCTACCTGGACAACGCCGCCACCAGCTTCCCCAAGCCGGCGGCCTGCCTGCGCCAGGGCCTGGAGGACTACTTGGCCCTGGGGGCCTCGCCCGGCCGGGGCGGCTATGACGCGGCCGGGCTGGCCCAGGCGCGGGTGCGGGCGGTGCGCGAGCAGGTGGCGGCCTATTTCGGCGCGCCGGGCTGGGTGACCTGTTTCGGCCACAACGCCACCGACGCCCTGAACACCCTGATCCTGGGCCTGGCCCGCCCCGGCTCCCACCTGGTCAGCACCCGCCTGGAGCACAACTCGGTGCTGCGTCCCCTGCACCACCTGCGCCAGGACCGTTCATGCACGCTTGACCTGGTCCCGTTCAACGCCGCCGGCCTGGTGGATCCCGCGGCCATAGACCGGGCCATCCGGCCCGGGACCAGCCTGGTGGTGGTCAACCACGCCTCCAATGTGCTGGGCGCGGTGCAGCCGGTGGCGGCGGTCGGCCGCGTTTGCCAGGCGCGCGGCGTGCCCCTGGTGCTGGACTGCTCCCAGAGCGCGGGCGCGGTCCCCATCCGCCTGCGCCAGTGGGGAGCCAGCGCCCTGGCCTTCACCGGGCACAAGTCCCTGCTGGGGCCGACCGGCGTGGGCGGGCTGGTGATGGAGCCCGGCCTGGACGTGCGCCCCAGCCGCTTTGGCGGCACCGGGCTGGACTCCAGCAGCCTGACCCACAGCCGGGACCTGCCCGAGCGCCTGGAGGCCGGCACCCTGAACCTACTGGGCATCCTGTGCCTGGGCCGCTGCCTGGACTACCTGCAAACTCCCGAGGCCCAAGCCGGCGCAACGCGGGAGCGCGAGCTGCACCAGCGCCTGCTGGCCGGGCTTGCCAACCTGCCGGGGGTGACGGTGGACTTGCCCGGCGCGGGCCCGGAGCGCCTGCCCCTGGTCTCGCTGAACCTGGCCGGCTGGGAGCCCGGCGACGCGGGGGCGGTGCTGGACGGCGACTATGGCATCGCGGCGCGCACCGGCCTGCACTGCGCGCCGCTGGTGCACGAAGACCTGGGCCACGGCCTGGCGGGCTCGCTGCGGGTGAGCCTGGGCCGCTTCAACCGCGCGGCGGACGTTGACGCCCTGCTGGCGGCGCTGGCGGCCATGCTGCGCGGGGCTTGAACCAAGGAATCAGGAATCCGCCGACAGACTCGCCGCCCCCGGCAGCAGTTGCACGCTGACCACCTCGCCCGGATCCAGGCGCTCTCGTTCCTCGGGGATGGCGACCACGGCCGTGGCCCGGGCGATGGCGGCCAGGCGGCTGCGCTTGGGCAGGGGTTGGAAGACCGGCAGGCCCTCACCTGGCGCGAGCCGGCCGAAGAAAAAGTCGGTCCAGGTGAGCTTGCCGTCATCCATGCCGGCCGCCAACCGGGCGTTGAGCCGGGGCAGGCCCGTGTCACGGCAGCCGGCCAGGGCCAGCAAGCCCGGCAGGGCGATCTGCAAAAAGCCCATCAGGTTGGACGGCGGTCCGCCCGGCAGCAGGAAGACCGGCTTGCCGGCCAGCAGGCCGAAGCCCACCGCCTTGCCCGGCCCGATGCGGATGCGGTGGAAGACCTTTTCCCAGCCCAACTCGCCCAAAACCTGGGCCACCAGGTCGCGGTCGCCGCGCCAGGCCCCGCCGCTGGTCAAGAGCGCGTCGCAGCCCGCGGCCAGCTCGGCCAGGGCCTCGCGCAGGGCGGGGCGCTCGTCGCGGGCCAGGCCCAGGCGCGTGTCCATGCCATAGTGCCGGCACAGGCCGGCCAGGGTCACGGCGTTGCTGGCGTAGAGCTGGCCGGCCGCCAGGGCCTGGCCCGGCAGCACGATCTCGTCGCCGGTGGCCAGGATGCCCACCCGGGGCGCCGCGTGCACCGGCGCGCAGTCATGGCCGGCCGCAGCCAAGAGGCCCGCGTCCAGGGCCGAGATGCGATTGCCCGCCCGCAGCGCCAAATCGCCCTGGGTCACGTCGCCGCCCTGGGCCAGGATGTTCTTGCCGGTGCCGGCCAGGGTGTCGATCAGCACCGCGTCGCCGTCCTGGCGCACGAACTCCTCTGCCGCCACCACGTCGGCCCCGGCCGGGATGCGCGCGCCGGTGAGCACCCTCACGGCGGTCCCCGGCCGCAGGACCACGTCCGCGGCCCCGCCGGCGGCCACGCAGCCAATTACCAGGAGCCGCACCGGATGCTCCGCCGTGGCCGCGGCCGCGTCCTGGCGGCGCAGGGCGTAGCCGTCCTTGCGCGAGGTGGGGCCGGGCGGCGAATCCACCCGGGCGCGCAGGTCGGCCGCCGCCACCCGGCCCACGCAGGCCATGAGCGGCGCGGACTCCGCGGGCAGGGGCCGCACCGAGGCCAGGGTCAGGCCCAGGGCCTCATGCAAACCGAGCGAAAGGCCTTTCATCTTCACCTTCCCGGCCGGGTCAGCCGGCCTGGACAGGATCATAGCCGGTGATTATGCTTGGGTGCATGAAAAATCCCATTCAGGAGCGCCAGGCCCTGCTGGTGCGCGGCGGCTGCGTCGCGGCCGCCACGGTGCGCTTTGCCGACGAGGCCCCGCTGCGCCTGGCCGTGGCCGGCCAGGTGGTCACGGTGCTCATGGCCACGCCGGGCCAGGAGCGCGAGCTGGCCGCGGGCTACGCCCTGACCATGGGCTGGGTCCGGCGTGATGGCGACCCGCCCCACGTCGCTTTTGACGCCGCGGCCGGCCGGGTGGACCTGGACCTGGCGCTGCCGCCGGACCAGGCCGAGGGCGTGCGCACGGCCGGGGGCGGGCTGCTGGGGCCCACCGAGGCCGATCCCCTGCCGTCCGGCGGGATGATAGACATCAGCGTGCTGGCCGGCCTGACCGAGGCCATGGCCGCGGCCCAGGTGCTCTACCGCCCCACCCGCGGCACCCACGCCGCGGCCCTGTTCGACGTTCGCGGCGGGCTGTTGGCCCTGGCCGAGGACGTGGGCCGCCACAACGGCCTGGACAAGGCGGTGGGCGCGGCCTGGCTGGCTGGCCGGCTATCGAACGCGGCGGCGCTGGCCCTCTCGGGCCGGTGCAGCCTGGAGATGGTGGTCAAGGCGGTGCGCGCGGGCGTGGGCGTGACGGTGAGCGTCTCGGCCCCCACCCTGCCTGCCGTGGAGGCCGCCCAGCGTCTGGGCCTGACCCTGGTCAACTGCGCCCGGCCCGCGGAGATGAAGGTCTACACTCACCCCGGCCGCGTCAGCCGCCAGGGCCTGCCGCTCGGCTTGCCCTGACCGCCCTAGGTGTGTGTCGGAGAAAGCCATCCATGGCTTTCTCCTCTTGGCACTTGCCAAAAGTGAATTTTGGCGAGTTCTTGGAATGGTGCCAAAATTTAATTTGGCGCCATTCCGGGCGGGCCGTCCATGGCCCGCTCGGAAGCCTGTCGGAGGATTACTCCGACATGCTCCTAGACTTCGTCGTGATAGATGAGCTGGATGAGGACCTGTTCGCCGGCCCGGATGCGCTCCACGTTCTCCGGCACGATGATCAGGCAGTTGGCCTCGCGCATGGTCTGGAAGATGGAGGGCTTCTGGTCGCCCATGGTGGAGACCCGGAACTGGCCGTCCTGGATGGTGAAGCGGCCGCGCAGCAGGCGGCGGTTTTGGGTGCGCTTCTTGGCGATGTCCTCCAAGAGCACCGCGCTGACCACCGGCTTGGCGATGCGGTTCGCGCCCATCAGGCGCAGCAGGGCCGGGCGCACGAACTGGATAAAGGTGGTCAGGGCCGAGACCGGGTTGCCGGGCAGGCTGAAGAAGAGCTGATTGCCCTTGACGCCAAAGGCGCAGGGCTTGCCCGGCTTGAGGTTGACCCGCTCAAAGAGCATCTGGATGCCCAGCTCGGCGTAGACTTCCTTCACAAAGTCGTAGCGGCCCATGGAGCCGCCGCCGGTGGAGATGACCACGTCGCTGGCCATGGCCCGGCCGAACAGGGCCTTGATCTCCGCCTTGTCGTCCTTGGCGATGCCCAGGTAGGCCGGCAGCGCGCCGTAGCGCTTGGCCTCGGCGTAGAGGGCGTAGGCGTTGACGTCGCGGATCTGGCCGTGGGCGATGGCCTCGCCCATGCCGGCCAGCTCGTCGCCGGTGGAGACGATGGCCACCAGGGGCTGGCGGTGGACCGTCACCTGGTCGTGGTTCAGGGAGGCCAGGATGCCCACGTCGGCCGGGTTGAGGCGCTCGCCCCGGCGCAGCACCAGGTCGCCGCGCCCGATGTTCTCGCCGGGGTGGCGGTAGTTCTCATAACGCCGCACCGGGCTGAAGACCCGCACCACGCCGCCGGCCTCGGCGGTGTCCTCGAACTGCACCACCGCGTCCGCGCCCACCGGCAACGGCGCGCCGGTCATGATGCGCACCGCCGCGCCCTGGGCCACCCAACGGCCGCTGCTGCTGCCGCCGGCCCGAATCTCGCTTAACACCCTCAGGCTGACCGGGAGCGCGAGCGAGGCGCCCTGGGTGTCGGCGGCGATGACCGCGTAGCCGTCCCGGGCCGAGGAGGGGAAGGGCGGCAGCATGACGTCGGAGACGACGTCCTGGGCCAGGACCCGGCCCTCGGCCTCCAGGATGGGCACGCTCTGCGCCGCCAGGGGCGACACCGCGTCCAGGACCAGCCTGAGCGCCTGGTCGCAGGAGACCGAGCCGGGCCGTCCCGGCCGGGGCGCGGGCTCCGGCGCGGCCGGGGGCAGGTCCAGGCAGGGCATGCCGCCGGCCGCCGGCAGCCCGGATGGTTGGTCCGCGCCGGTCTGGAGCTTGGCGTTGGGCGGTGCCAGGGTGATTATTCGCTCTCCTTCTTCTTGCGGACCACGGCGCGCTGGTCCGGCGGCGGAGGCGGCGGGGCCGGCTCGCCGCTGAGCTTGGTCACCGCACCGAAACGCGGCGGGCAGGCCTCGAAGCAGGTGCCGCACTTGATGCACTTGTCCTGGTCGATTACGTGCACCAGGCCCTTGCCGCCCTCGATGGCCTCCACCGGACAGCGTTTGGCGCAGGTCATGCACGCCTGGCACTTGGCCGGATCGATGTAATAGGTGGCCACCTCGCTAAACAGGCGCTCGATCTCCGCCAGGCTGTACAGGTCCAGGTAGCCCTGGGGGTCGCCCAGGCGCTGGGCCAGCTTCTCGCGCTCCACCACCTTGATGTAGGGGACCAGCTTGCTCACTTCCTTGACCGCGGCCTTAAGCTCCTCCGCGCCGGCCTGGTCGCTCTGGCCCAGGGGGCCCAGGGCGCGGACCACGTCGGAGAACTCATTGACCGTCTCGGCAAAGTGGATGCCCTCGCCGGCGGACATGAATTGAATTTGCAGGCGCTCGGGGTTGATCCCCACGTGCTCCAGGATGCGCTTGCACAGGTGCACCATGTTCAGGGCGTGATAGTTGCCGTGGGTGATGTAGTTGCACTCGCCCAGGCGGCAGCCGCCGATGAACACGCCATCCATGCCGTTGGCAAAGGCCCGGAGGATGAACTCCAGGTCCACGCGGCCGGAGCACATGACACGGATGACCCTGATCTCACTCTTGTATTGTAGTCTGGAAACTCCAGCCAGGTCCGCTGCCCCGTATGCTCACCAATGGCACAGGAAGCCCAGGATCCTCGGCTTGAAGGTTGCTGTCGCGCTCATATGCACGTCCCTCTTGGTTGGCTAGCGCGCCCTTGATCAGGCCGCGGCCTCGATCTTCGCCTCGGCGGCCTCGTCCTTGGCCAGGGCCGCGTCGATCTGGCTGTGCACCTCCTCGTCGGTGAAGTGCTTCAGGTAGATGGCCCCGGTGGGGCATTTCACGTTGCACAGGCCGTCGCCCTTGCAGATGACCGGGTTGACCACGGCCTTCTTGCCCTGCTTGGTCTCGCGGAACTCGATGGCCCCGTAGGTGCAGGCCTCGATGCAGGCCCCGCAGCCCATGCA